>JBBRLG010000086.1:0-16481 GCA_038231495.1 Gemmatales bacterium
GGCCCGGCACCCCCCCCAGTCCCCCCCTTCGGAAGGGGGGGAGAGGGGTGGTGGTCGGCGACGACCGGCTCGGCACCACCCCCTCTCCCCCCCTTCGTAAGGGGGGGAGAGGGGGGGTGGTGGGCGCGGGCCTGCTCCAGGTCCGCTTGCAACGTTGCGCGTTCGGCGTCCAGTGCCCGCACTTGCTCCATCAACTCGACCTGGGCCTTGGCGTTTTCCTCGCGAACGCGGCGGCTTTCTTCCCGTTCCGCGTTCAGCCGTGTGACTTCGGCTTGCAGGGCTTCACGCGCCTCGTCCTGGCCGGTGCTCGTCGTGGCCAGCCGCTCGGCGAACTGGTCGCGTTCCTGTTTCAGCGCGTCCAGGTCCACGGCCTGTGTGCGCTGTTTCGCCTCCCACTGTTCGTGCAATTCCTGGCGCTCGGTTTCCCAACGGCCGCGCGCCTCCTCGTGCGTGCGTGCCAGTTCGCCGTGCGCGCCGGACGACGCGCCGTGCGCCCGTTCCAGTTCGCCGACCTGCGACCGGAATTGTTCGGCTTCCGCCCGCAACTGGTCCCGCTCCGAACGAACCGCGTCCCGTTCCTGATGCGCGGCCTTCGCCGCGGCCAGTTCGTTGCGCAGGCCGGTTTCCGTCTCGGCTGCCTGGGATTCCGAACCTTTCAGTTCGCCGACCAGCACGCGGAGCCATTCCATTTCTTCGCGCGTGTCCGCCAGTTCCTTTTGCCCGGCATCGGCCTCCAGCTCGTGGCGGCCGTTCGCCGCGTAGGCCTCGCCCTGCAACGCATGCACCTGTGCGGTCAATTGCTCGGCCTCACGCTGGGCCGATTCCGCTTCCCGAACGGCGGCGGCGTGTTCGGCGTCGCGCGCGGCCAGTTGTTCGTGCGCCAGGCTTAACTCGTTTTCGAGCTGGGCGACGCGCCGGTGGGTCTCGTCCGCGCTTGCATCCGTTGGCGGTGCCTCCGGGGCGACCACGTCCTTGGCGTCGGCCACAAAGGCGTGTTTGCACCGTTTGCACGCGACGCGCTTGCCGAAATACTCGGCGCGGATCGGCAGGATTTCACGACAATTCGGGCAAGGGAGCTTGAAATACGTCTTCACAAGATGTTCCCCACGTGGGGCCGGATTGGGGGAGCGCAACCACCGGACGCCCTTCCTGTTTAGTCTAACACTCTCCTTGCGACTCGCAAGAGATGTGCGTCGGGCAATTATTCGGGAGCGTTGACAATTGATGGGACGGTAACGTTCGTGCCGGTTAGAAGTCGTTGAGCCGCACGAACGCCGCCGCCCAGCGGTAATGGTCCAGCAGCCCGTCCGTCGGCCTGCCGAGGAGGTGGTAGGCCACGAACAACGCCTCGACCGAGGCCAGGCCGTTATCGGGGTCGGTGCCGAGTTTGGACACGCGCGGGTAGGCGGTCCGGTAGCCGTGCAGCGACCGCGGTTCCACGTCGATGAAGTCGCGCGTCATGGACGCCGCCCAGCGCCAGCTGCCGTCGAGCAATAGGACGCCGCGGGCCGCGTCGGCTGCCGACAATTCGGGCCCGTCCGCGGCCAGGCGGAGGTAGCCTTCCAGCGGCAGGCGTTCTTTCAACGGATAGTTAAGGAAGAGCAGACCGGGCCGCCCTCGCAGCGGCAGGACGCTGCACTTGCGCGGGTTCTCGCGGGTGTGGCGGACGATCACGGTGGGTGGATAGGCGGCGGTCATGCCTTATCTTAAGGCCGAATCCCGAAATCAGCAAACGAATGGGGATTTCGGCGTGTCGAGCGGTAAGCACGCCTCCAGCATAATGCTGGCATGGGCGGCAACATCAGGAAGGTTCCGAGGGCAGCCCAGGACATCTTGGGCACCCTTTCTTCTACCGGAATCCAGCGTAGGAGTAAGCGAGTGCCCGAATCGAATCCTGTACGTGCCTTTTATACGATTGCTTGCACTCCTCCGAGAGCGCGGAGCGGTCGATCAGCGAAAACACAGCACTTTCTCTGTCGATGAAGACTTGCATTATAGGCCTGAAGCGCGTTTCGAGTAGTCCCAGGCGCATGGCCAGCGCGCGAAAGTCGTCGTAAGCGTAAAAGGCATTGGCCTTGAAGCTGTCTGTTGCGAAATCGTCCTTGAAAAGCGTCAATGCGGTCCGCGCTTCGGTCGGCACGTGCAGCCGCGTATTCAGCAAGTCATACGCCGGCGTCAAGGTGTAATCCCCGTACTGCTCATTATTGATGAGCGAGAAGTTTTTGAGGTGGGCGTCGCCGTTGTGGACGAAGTAATTGAACACTACCAGTTGGAAGAACCGCTCCATGCACACTACAGAAGCGGCAACGTGTTTACGAATCAGGTCGCCGATTTCTTCGTAAGAATAATCGTATTTGTAGTTTTTCCCGTGCGTTTCTTCGGACCTGCTGGCAACTTGAGCGAAATCTTCTTGCAAGGCTCGCGAACCGTCTTTTTGCACGTCGAACCGGCGAACCAAGTAGGCCGTTTCACCGCCGTCAAATGCAACCAGCGCGTTCTCGGCGACAGCGATGCGAAAGACCTGGCGGGCAATTTGCATGGTCAGGTGTTCGTTGACGGGGACTGCGTCCAAGTGCTGAAATTCCCCATGCGGAATAGGCTTTAGGATGTACTGGCCGCCCGATCCAGTCATTTCCAGTCGCCCGTCGCGTAAGGCAAGTGACATTTTGGTTTGCATGCCCGAGATGGACAGTCTGCCCGCCGTGGCTGCGCGTTTTGTTTGATTGTACACGGGCCGAGAGAAAGGCAGGACGGAGGAGACCTTTTTGCCGTCGAACAATCGTTTCCGGCAGGGAGGGCAGTAGGTGTCCTGTCGTTCTTTCAAGCATCCCGGACAATTCTTCATGAGTCCTCCTGAATGGTAACCCCTCCGATGGTTTCGGTTTCGCAGGTCTTCAGCAAGCGCGTGAAGTGGTCGTCTTCGTCGATCTTGAGGATCCGGCATTGCAGCGCCTTGTTGTCTCCCTCTGCCAGCAATCCGAAAAAGAACGGGAACAACACGGCCGATTCATAGGCCCCTTCTTGTTTGGGGAATGACAAACTGATGGCCGGATATTTGGAACTGCGCAAATACTCGGGGACGTATTGAAAGCGGTATCCCGCGCGGCCCTTGCCCAGAACTCCCGCAAGGATGCCTCGACAATACACGTTAGCTCGGCGCATGGAGGAGTCGCTCGATCAAGTTGAATTCCAGCCCCAGAACATCCGCGATTTTAGCGAGCTGGTTGAGCGTCGGATTCCCCCGACCGTTCTCAAGCTCGGTTAAGCCGCGCAGCGTAACCCCAGCCAGTTCCGCCAGATCCCGCTGACGAAGGCGGAGAAATTTTCGCCGGGCACGTAACTTGTGTCCCATTTCCTGGGTTTTCATCGTCTCGCAGGCGCATCGCAGTGCGCTTTCCGGCACCCTTCGGGTTGAACACAGCTCTTTTTTAGAAAAATGCGCATCCGAATGCGCTTATTATGAAATGATACGCTGATCGAGAACGGCTGTCAAGAGAGATGCGCATTATGATGCGCCTTTTCAGTTCTTGGTGCCGCTGAAACGCCAAAAACGGCTGCGTCCTCTTTGTTCGCCCCTCTTAGTTCGCCCCAGTCAAGGGAGAACCTCTCAGACTTTCGGCCCCATGTCGAAGAGGCGCACGGCCCCGTCGGCACCGGCGACGGCCAGCCGGCGACCGTCCGGATGCAGGTCGAGGTCCCGCGCGTTGATCGGCAACTTCAGCGCGAAGAAGTCCTGCGCCTGGTCCGTCTTCCAGAACCAGAGGACGCCGCCGTTGCCGGCCCCGACGCCGATCACATAGCCCGCCGGGTGGAACGCGACGCCCCACATCGTCCCCTGGAAATTCTCGCGCGGCCGCTGCAAGAGTTTCTGTTTGCCGGTCTGCCAATCGAGCTGCACGATCAACGGCTTGCCCACCCCCGCGAAAGCGTTTGTGACTTCGGTAATGCCGGCACAGGCCAGCAGGGTCCCGTCCGCGTTGAACGCCATGCCGCGCGCGCCGCCGTGGTCGGCACGAAACGTCTCGTCGTACTTGTGCAGCACTTTTACGTCCAGGTCGCGTTCCCAGGTTCCGCGCACCACGTCCCAGACCTTGATCGTCCCTTTGAGGTCTGCCGACGCGAGGAACTGGCCGCCGGGATGGAAGGCGACGTTATAGACGTGGCTGGCGTGGCCGGGCAGTTCGCGCACGAGCTTGCCCTCGCCGGTGGACCACAGTTTCACGAGGTTGTCGTTGCCACAGGAGGCGAGCAGTTTGCCGTCGGGGCTGACCGCCAGCGCCCGCACCCAGCCGTCGTGGGCGTCAAACGTGTTGGCCGGCGTCGGGCGGTCGAACCCGGCGAGCCAGGTCAGGATCTTGCCGTCGTAGCCGCCGGTAAAGAGCAACCGGTCCTTCGTGCAGGCCAGGCCGCGCAGCCAGCTCTTGTGGCCGAGCAGGGGCGTCTTCTTGCCGGTCGCCAGGTGCCAGCGCTGCACCGTGTTGTCCTGCGCGCCGGCGAACACATGGTCGCCGCTCGCGTCAAACCGGCAACCGAGCAGGGGGCTGGTGTGCTTTAGTTCTTGCGTCATTCGGGTCTGGGTGGGATCGACGGCCGGCGGGGCCGGCGCGGGGGTTGACGTCGGGTTCATGCCAGCACCTCCGGGATGACGCTCGCCTTGGGGTCGGTCATCGCAATGGGGCGTTGATCGACGTAGTACGACTTCTTGGGGTCGAGGCCGACCGCCTTGAAATAAGTCTGGAACAGGTGGCCGCCGTTGACCTCGCGGTCGGTGACGGCGGTGCCGTTGGCGTTGGTTTTGCCCACCACGACGCCGCCCTTGATGCCGCAGCCGGCCAGCGCGACCGACCACGCCTTGGACCAGTGGTCGCGACCGTAGTTGCGGTTGATCGTCGGCGTGCGGCCGAACTCCGACATCACGACGACGAGCGTACTATCCAACAGGCCGCGCTGGTGCAGGTCGTCGAGCAGGGTGGCAAACGGCCGGTCGAATTCGCCGAGCTGCTGGATGTGGAAATCGAAGTTCTCGTGGTGCGTGTCGTAGTTGGAGTGCGACACTTTGACAAACGTCGCGCCGCCTTCGAGCAGCCGGCGGGCCATGAGGCAGTGGCGGCCGAAGTCGTGCGTGCCGTACTGTTCGCGGACCTTCGGCGGCTCCTTGTTGAGGTCGAAGAGGCTGCGGCGTTCCATCAACTGGGCTGCCTGGTCGTAGGAGTAGGAGTAGGCTTCGGTGTCGGCGGTGCGGCGGCCGCGCTCGAAGCGCTCGTTGGCGCGGGCGCGCAGCGCTTGCCGTTCCTTGTCGGCCTCTTCGGTCAGCGCTTCCGGCCGCAGGATGTTGGCGGGTGCCTGGCCGTCGCTCAGCGAAACCGAGGCGTAGCGCGGTCCGAGAAAGGCGGCGTCCGCAGTGTTGACGGCGCCGTTGCCCTTCGGCGTGATGTGAATGTAGCCGGGCAGGGGGTTGTCCGCGGGCCGCAGTAATTTGGAGCATACCGACCCCAGTTGGGGCCATTGCATGGCCGGCTCCTGGCGGCGGCCGGTTTGCATGATGTAGGCCCCTTTGCCGTGGTCGTCCTCGGCGGTGTTGACGCCGCGGACCAGGGCGACGTGGTGCATCATTTTGGCGGTGTGCGGCAGCAGTTCGCAAATCTGGACGCCGGGGACAGTCGTGTTGATCGGCAAGAAGGGTCCGCCGGTGTCGGTGCCGGGTTTGGGGTCCCAGGTCTCAAGCTGGCTCACGCCGCCCAGGAGAAAAAGGACGAGGACACGGCGTTGCTGTTCTTCCAGTGCCTTGGCCCCGGCGGGATGGACCATGCCGCCAAAGCTCAGAGCGCCGAGCGCCCCCGCGGTCCCGGCGAGAAAGGCGCGTCGGGAAACCTCATGCTCCGGCGACTGACAACCGTAGTCGTTCTTCATAATCCCCCCAAACAGAGGAGCCGCGAATGAAACAGGGAACGGACAGGCATGAACTCATCCCCCCCTTACGAAGGGGGGGTAGGGGGGGTCAAGAACGATTGAAGTACTCAATCATGGCTTCCACCCCCCCTGCCCCCCCTTCGTAAGGGGGGGATTGAACGGTTACCAAACAGGTTCTTCTTTCAATGATTGAACCGAAACTCCGCCGAGGTCAACAGCGCCCATGCGAAATCCTGAATCGCCGTGGCCCGGTCTTTCGCATGTTTGGCCAGGAAGTCGCCGGCCTCTTTCTTTTCCTCGGCGGTGGGCAGGCGCGTGAACACGCTCAGGTACAACTCCTCGGCGAGCGCGTCCGCGTTGTCGAGCTTCGCGAGGCGGTCGGTCAGGTTGCCGGGCCGCGGCGCCAACCAGCCGCGTACCACGGAACCGTTCGCGAGGAAGAGAGCCTGGTCGAGTTGCGCGTCATAAGTCTCGGCTTTCCCCGCGGGACTGGCAAACGCCGCGACGAACGCTGGCACCTGCGGCGACAGGCGGGTGTTTAACCCGGCCTCGGTCCCTTTGTCGCCGAGCGCGGCGCGTTCTGCGTCGGTGAAGCCGGTCGCCTGCATCAGGGCAAAGGCGAGTTGTTCGGGCGCGAGCGGCTTGAGCAGCGCCATCGTCAACCCGGTGGGATCGGCTTCCTTCAATCCGGAAGGGAGTTCGCTGGAACGCTGATACGTCTGGCTCAGCGCGACCTCCTTCAGGAAGCCGCGGACATCGTACTTCCGGGCCGCGATGTCGTCGGCGAGGAGGTTGAGCAACGCCGGGTCGGACGGCGGGTTGAGCGGGTGATCCATGTCCAGCGGGTGGATGAGACCGCGGCCGATCAACAACGCCCAAAACCGGTTCGCGGCGTTACGCTTGAATGCTACGTTATCCGGCGCGGTGACCTGAGCGGCGAGGAGGGACCGCCGGCTGAACTTCGGCACGGGTCGCACGTTCGGGGCGGGCGCGACCAGGTATTCCTTGCCTTTCTCGACGGCTGGCTCTTTGATGGCGGCAAAATCGAGGACGTGGGGGGCCGCACTCTTCGTCACCTTGGCCGGGTCGAACACCGACTGGTAGGTAACCTCACCCTCCCCCTTTTCGGCGAGGACGCCTATTTTTGAGGCCGGATCGACGAAAACGAACGAGCGGTTGAGAAAGGCATAAAGCCCGTAGTAATAGTCCTGTTTATACTCCTCGACGCGCGGGTGGTCGTGGCACTGGGCGCACTGGAAATTCATGCCGAGGAACAACCGGCTCACGTCGCGGACGAGCGTGTTGGTGTCCCCGTCGCGATCGAGGTAGAATTTCGCCGGCGGCCGCTGCTTGGGATCGACCCCGTCGGCGGACAGGACCTCCCGCACCAGCTGGTCCCACGGCTTGTTGTCCGCAAACGAAGACCGCAAATACTCTTGCCACGGTGCCCGCGGGACGTGCTTGTCGGGCCGGCGCTCCATGAGCATCACGTCGAAGACGACGGCCATGTGCCGGGCAAATTCCGGACCGGCCAGGAGTCGGTCGATCGCAGCCGCGCGCTTGTTAGGTGACGGGTCTTTGAGGAAGGCCCGCGCCTCGGGGGCGGTGGGGATCGTCCCGGTAAGGTCGAGATAGACGCGGCGCAGAAACTCGGCGTCGGAGGCCGGGCCGCTCGCCTGCTTGGCAAAGTTCGGCTTCCCGACGGCAAGGGTTTGGTCGATGCGGTCATGGAGGGGAACGTCGCCGGCGCAGCAGACCCCGGCGACAAGGACGGTTGGCACAGCGAGGACGGCGGCGAACAGGCCGGCGCGGCAACAGGAGAGTCGAGGCGAGCGCATGGTCAAGTCCTTTGCCTGGGGAGCGGAGGCGGCGAGAAACCCAACGGCAAGCGGGCTTTGCGGGAAGGCGGGCGCTGGGGGACTTCGTGCAGTGAAATGGAAGGTAACAGGACGGCGCGCGGAGTGTCAAGGAGAATCGCGGGCGACCGGAGCGAATGAGCGAATGTCCAGGCCTCTCGATGCGGCTGCGTCGAAGAAAACCGTTGGCAGCGGTCCGCGAAGGGCGTAGACTCGTCTTTCTGAATGCGAACCGCACGTGCCCAGGGGTTTCTCGCAGAGAGATCGGCCGGTTCTTGTTTTTCTTCCAGGGAGGACACGCATGGAGCAGCGGGGGACGGTGCCGGTAAAGGCGTGGGTGGTGACCTTCGCGGGGACGGCGGTCAACCTGTGCCTGGGCATCCTCTACGCGTGGAGCGTGTGGAAAAAGCACCTCCTTGCACCCAAGGGCGTGTCGCCCGGTTCGCCCATGACGGGGCTGGACGACGGCTGGACCTATCTGACCGACGCGGAGGCGACCTGGGCCTACGCGGTGTGCGGCCTCGTCTTCGCCCTGGTCATGATCGCGGGCGGACGGCTTCAGGACCGCTACGGACCCAAGCTCGGCGTCACCCTGGGCGGCGTCTTCCTGGCCGGCGGCTGCTTCGTGGCCGGGCTGCTGAAAAGCTATGCCGGGCTGGTCGTCGGCTTCGGCGTCCTGGGCGGCATCGGCATGGGCCTGGGCTATGCGGCGACGACGCCGGCGGCCGTCAAGTGGTTCGGGCAGAACCGGCGCGGCCTCATTGTCGGCCTGGTCGTCGGCGGCTACGGCGGGGCCGCGATTTACATTTCCCCCCTCGCGGACTACCTCATCCAGACCTTCGGCCTGTCCGGCAGCTTCTACGACCTCGGTCTGCTCTTCGCCCTCGTGGTGATCGCGGCCGGTCAACTGCTCGCCTGGCCGCCGCCCGGCTACGTCGTGCCGTCCCTTCCCGGCGCGGCCGCGCCGAAGCAGGCGATGACCCAGGGCGATTGGTCCGCCCTGGACATGGTGAAGACTTGGCAATTCTACGCCCTGGTGTTCCTCTTCTTCGGCTCGGCTCAATCGGGCCTCCTGGTCATCGCCAACGCCTCGCCGATGCTGAAAAGCACCGCCGACCCGAACGGCTATTTCGCGACCAACGCCTGGCTGCTGTCCTCGTTCGGCGGCTTCATCAACGCCTCCGGCCGCGTCGGCACCGGCGGCTATTCCGACAAGTTAGGCCGGGCGAATGCGTACCTCATCAACGGCACCGTCTCCGCGGGCTGCCTCCTGTTGATTCCCAGCATCATCGCGTGGGGCAACGTGCCGCTCTTGTTTCTGGTGGTCGGCGTGGCGGCCTGGCAGTACGGCGGCGGCCTGGCGCTGTTGCCCGCCTGGACCGCCGACTACTTCGGCTCGAAGAATCTGGGTTTGAACTACGGACTGGTGTTCCTGGGGTGGGGCATGGCGTTCTTCGTGCCGCAGCTCGCCGGCCACATCAAGGACGTGACCGAAAAACTGGACCTGGCCTTTTACCTCTCTGCCGGCCTGTTGGTGGCCGCGGTGCTTCTCAGTCGCTTTGTCCGCCGACCCCTGCAACCGGGCGAAAGCCGGGCGACGAGGTAAGAGTCTGTCCCATAAGGGGGACCGCGCGTCCGCAGCGCCAAGCAAGGGCTATTTGAAGGGTTGAACGGGAGCGGCAACAATTGTCATCGAAAACCTCCTCCTCCCACGCAAAGAGGGACGCCGTTCATTTCAAGGGTTTGCAGACGACCAGAGCGTGCGCACCGCGTCCGGACTGGTCGCGGTTTCGAGTGCTTTGAGGATCGCCTGTAACCTCTCCACTTCGTGAACCGCATGGATTTCGGGCATCAGTTTCAACCCTTCTTCGCCGAAGCGTACCCGCAACATTGCTTCGATTCCTTGGCGCAATCCCTGGCGATGGGCGCTTCGCTCAATACTTGTGACATACGGCATGTGCTTCTCCTCTTGAATCTCGTCTAGTTCCTGCCAAAAGGCACATGCGGCTCAAGTCGCTATCGGCGAACACAGCCGACGAGCTTCGTCCAGGTTGACTGCCGTTTCCAGACCCTTGAGGATCGCCTCTAACCTCTCCACTTCGTGAACCACTTTGATTTCGGGCATCAGTTTCAACCCCTCTTCGCTGAAGCGTACCCGCAACATTGCTTCGATTCCTTGGCGCAATCCCTGGCGATGGTAGCTTCGCTCAACACTCGTGATATACGGCATTTGTTTTCCCCCTTGAATGTTTTCCAGTTCCTGCCGAAACACATCGTCGATCAGTGGCGGCAGTTCCATCAGCCAGTCGATCAGGCGAAACAACGCGCGTACGTCCTTCGCGCTGAAGCCGCGCTCGTAGAGGCCGCGCACCAGACGAGTCTTCCAGGCGTGGCGGCTAACCGGGTCGTCGTGCGTTTGCCGCGCCTTCAGGTGAGCCAGGACCACTTTCGCAAACGGGTTAGTGCTCTGCTCCAGCCCGGCCTCGTTTGCCGTGAAGTCCAGGAGCTTCACCGCCGGAAAGCGTAGGCCGGCTTCACTGCCGAACAGGCTGCTGCGAAACTCCGTCGGCCGCCAACCGGCGTCGTCGTCGGCCAGCACGGCCAGGCTGGCCACGGGCCGGTTGTACCGATCGAAGATGCGGTAATTATAGACGTACATCCGCCGCGGGAACTCGGCTTCCCGCGTCGTTTGAACCTCGACGTGGATCAGCACCCACCGTTCAACGCCGTCCGTCGTCCAGACCTTGACGAGTTTATCGACGTAGCGGCGGCCGACCTCCGCGGCCGGTACGACTTGCTGGAACTCCTTATCCAGCGACTCGTGGCCGCGCGACCAGTCGATTTGCCGGTGAACGTCCGGGAACAAGAGCGCCAGAAACGCCTCGAAATAGGCGTCCAACGCCTCCTTCCACGGGCTGTCGTAGTCGATGGACACTGGTGCTTTCCTTTGAACCTCCCAGGCTCCGCGGTGAAGTTTGGCAAGGCCACCCGTTCGCATCCCTGCCCAAACGCCGATCCATCCTACAATAAGCTGCGGTATAGCGTCCACCCGTTTGACCGCAAGAGGCGCTGCACATGGACGAATTCTGTTCCAAGGCGATACTCTACATCAAGCCGGCCCTCGGTGGCGATTTGGCATCGACTGTGAGTCTGAATCATGAAGAGTCGCCCGTTATCCACGATTTGCAAAATGGGCTGCTGGTCCTGTACGTCGTCGATGAAGGCGAGTCTCTCCAATTCGTCCAGAATCGCCACCTGCGCGCGGCCGGCATCGATGCCGAAGCCCTCCATGCCGTGGCCATGAGGAACCTCCTGGCTTTAATAGAGGAACGCACACGAATGCAGCCGCACGGCAACCTTTTCGCCGTGTTCCTAGACGGCACCTTCGAGGCCAGCTTGCTGCTCGTCGATTACTTGTGGGAGGAAGCGTTTGTCGAGTATGCTCCGAACGGTTTCGTGGCCGCAGTTCCAGCCCGCGACATGCTGGCGTTCGCCGACGCGGCCTCACCGGGGGGCATTGCGGAGTTGCGGGACGTTATTTCGCGTGTTTTTCCCGGCGGCGACCACACCATTTCGGCAGACCTGTATCGTCGGGAGGCGGGGCGGTGGGTAAGGTTCCATGCCTAATCAATCGCCAGCCTCTTCTGGCAACACCCGACGGGCCAGCTGCTTGGCCGCCAGGCCGTTAGCCACCCTCGAACCTTTGCCGGCTGCGACGGTCATCTGCTAAGATAGCCGAATTCCAGGGCACCTGTACGAGGACCGATCATGCCGTTCGAGAAAGTGGACACGCAGGTGGATTTCCCCGCCCAGGAACGCCAGACCCTTGCCTATTGGGATGTAATTCAGGCGTTCGCCAAGCTGCGGCAGAAGAACCAGGGCGGGCCGCGCTGGTCCTTTCTCGACGGGCCGATCACCGCGAACAACCCGATGGGCGTCCACCACGCCTGGGGCCGCACCTACAAGGACGCCTTCCAGCGCTACCACGCCATGAACGGCCGGGAATTGCGCTACCAAAACGGCTTCGACTGTCAGGGCTTGTGGGTCGAAGTCGAGGTCGAAAAGGAACTCAAGCTTAAGTCCAAGCGCGACATCGAAAACCTCGTCCCCGGCGACGTCGAGGCCAGCATCGCCCGCTTCGTGCAACTCTGCAAAGACCGCGTGGACAAGTACGCCCGCATCCAGACCGAGCAGTCGATCCGCCTGGGCTACTGGATGGACTGGGACCGCGACGAGGACTGGCAAAAGCCGGCCGACGAGCGCCGCAGCTACTTCACCATGTCGGAGGAGAACAACTACACGATCTGGATCTTCCTCAAGAAGTGCCACGCGCGCGGCCTGGTCTACCGCGGCTACGACGCGATGCCGTGGTGTCCGCGCTGCTCGGTCGGCCTCAGCCAGATGGAGATGGCGGAAGGCTACCAACTCGTCGCCCACCGCGCGCCGTTCGTCAAGTTCCCGCTGCGCGACCGCAAGGGCGAAAACCTCCTCGTCTGGACGACGACGCCCTGGACGCTGACGAGCAACGTCGCCGCCGCCGTCAACCCGACGCTCACCTATCTGAAAGTCTTGCACCGCGAGCAAATCTATTACGTCGCCAAGGGTGCGTTCACCGTCCAGCGCCTGGAAGAGCAGTTCAAGCGCAAGGAGTGGCTGCCCGGTGTGCCGAAGCTCAAGACGCTGGAACAAATCTTCAAGGAGAAGGGCGGCTACGAGATCGTCGGCGAGGTATCCGGCGCGGCGATGGTCGGCTGGCAGTACGACGGCCCGTTCGACGAGTTGCCGGCACAGCACGCCAAGGCCGGCTATCCCGCCGAGGTCGCGGACGCCGCGACGGCAGCGCACTGGACCAACGGCAAGTCGGCGAAGGATTCGCACCGGGTCATCGCCTGGACGGACGTGGGCGAAACGGAAGGCACCGGCATCGTCCACATCGCGCCGGGCTGCGGCAAGGAAGACTTCGGCCTGGGCAAGACCGAGCAGTTGCCGCCGATCGCGCCGTTGGACGAGGCCGGCGTCTTCCAAGCCGGCTTCGGCGACCTGACGGGTAAGAGTGCCGTCGATCCCGCGACAACCGACCAGATTCTCGCCAACCTGGATGCGAAGGGCGTCCTGTTGGCGGTGGAGAAGTACCCGCACAGCTACCCGCACTGTTGGCGTTGCAAGACGGAGTTGTTGTTTCGGTTGGTGGATGAGTGGTTCATCAACATGGCGTGGCGCGACGAAATCAAGGCGGTCGTGGAGCAAGGCCGCTGGCTGCCGGAGGCGATCAACGGCAAGGCGCGCGAACTGGACTGGCTCACCAACATGAGCGACTGGATGATCTCCAAGAAACGCTTTTGGGGCCTGGCGCTGCCGATCTGGGTGGACGAGAAGACGAACGATTTCGAGGTCATCGGTTCGCGCGCGGAGTTGCAGGAGCGGGCCGTCGAGGGTTGGCCGGAGTTCGAGGGCCACACGCCGCACCGGCCCTGGGTGGACCGGGTCAAGATCCGCAACCCGAAGACCGGCAACTTGATGGCGCGCATTCCCGACGTGGGCAACCCGTGGCTGGACGCCGGCATCGTGCCGTTCGCGACCATGGGCTACAACAAAGACCGCGAATATTGGAAGAAATGGTTTCCGGCGGACTTCGTGACGGAGGCGTTCCCCGGCCAGTTCCGCAACTGGTTCTACGCCATGCTCGCCATGAGCACCATGATGGTCAACGAGTCGCCGTTCAAGACGCTGCTCGGCCACGCGACGGTCCTCGACCAGTACGGCAAGGCGATGCACAAGACGGCGGGCAATTCCATCGCGTTCGGCGACGCGGCCGACGCGGGCTACGAGATCAAGAACGACAAGGGCGTTCTGGAAAAGCACCCGCCGATGAGTGCGGACCTCATCCGCTGGCTGTATTGCCGGCACAACCCGGCAGCGAACATCAACTTCGGCCCCCGCCCCGCCGAGGAGCTGCGCGCCAAGTTCACGCTCAAGCTGTGGAACACTTACGCCTTCTTCGTCAACTACGCCCGCATCGACGGCTTTGATCCCGCAAAGCCACAAGTGGCCATGCAAGAGCGGCCCGACCTCGACCGCTGGATTCTGTCGGACTTGCAGAAGCTCATCGGCCTGGCGCGCGAGGCGTTCGAGGGCTACAACCTGATGGCGTTCTGCCTGGAGGCCGAGAAGTTCATCGACGACAAGGTGAGCAACTGGTACGTGCGCCGCAGCCGCCGTCGTTTCTGGAAGAGCGAGCACGGCAGCGATAAGCTCGCCGCGTACCAGACGCTGTACACGGTGCTGCTGACGCTGACGAAGCTGTTCGCCCCGGTGATGCCGTTCCTGACCGAGACGATGTATCTGAACCTTACGCTGGGCCGCGACAAAGAGAGCGTCCACCTGTGCGACTACCCCGCAGTGGACAGAACGCTCATCGACGAGCAACTATCGAGCGACACAGCAGCGCTCTTACGGCTGGTGTCGCTCGGCTCGGCGGCGCGGAACGCGGTGAAGATCAAGGTGCGCCAACCGCTCGCCGAGATGAGGGTACAGCCCGGCACTGACAGCGACCGCCGCGCGGTGGAACGCTTCGCCGACCAGATTTGCGAGGAGTTGAACGTCAAGAAGGTGACGTTGCACGACCCGAAGAACGGCCCGCTGCTAAGCCTGGAAGTAAAGCCGAACATGAAGACGTTGGGGCCGAAGTTCGGGCCGCGCCTCAAGGACGTGCAGGTGGCCATCGCTGGCACGCCCGCCGCGACGTTAGCGGCTCAGGTGCAAAGCGGCCAACCGTTCGAGCTATTGTGCAGCGGCGATCCGGTGACGCTGGAGCCGGCGGATCTCGTGGTGCAATCGAAGGCCCCGGAAGGTTGGGCGGGCGTCGTGGACCGCGGCACGCAAATCCTGGTCGATTCGCGCATCACCGAGGATCTGAAGCGTGAGGGCATGGCGCGCGACGTGATTCGGCAAGTGCAAGACCTGCGTAAGACCGCCAATTTGAACATGGAAGATCGCATTACGCTGCGATTGGCGACCGACTCGGAGGACTTGCGGCAAGCGATCGAGGCACACCGGAGGTACATCGCCAACGAGACGCTAGTGATCACGTGGGCAAGCCATCCGCTCGACAGCGAGTGTCACCGGGTGAGCGTCAAGGTGGACGGCCAACCGCTAACGATTGAACTGGCCCGGGCGGTGCTGCTCGCGTGACCCGGATTGCCGCTTGCGGCTTTGTCTTTAGCCGCAAGCGACACCATTTACAGCAGAACCTCTGCCGTGTGGCACCAGTTCTAACCATTGTTCATCGGGCGTGTTGACGAAGGTTGCTCGGAGTATGGTTCCCGGGTTCGGGCCTGCCGACAATTCCCCCTCCCCACCGTAGGGGGAAACCGAGTTCGGGCAGCGTTCGTTACAAAGCACGGCCACGCGGGCCAGCAGCGCCCGAAATACGGACTTGCGAAGTGGTACGTCGATCGCACCTTCCGGGTTGTCGCTCAGGCAACGAACACGACAAAGGCCGGTTTGCCAGTCGAGTCGAAGACCTTGCTCTCGACACGCCGCCAGCAAGTCATCGACCACGCCGACAACGCCGCGGGTCGGCTGAAGGAGGGCTTGATGGAGCACGGTTGAAAAAGGGGATGTCGTGTTCATGGCGATGTCACCGGAACAATTTGTTTCGGTAGAGCGGACCACGCGGCCCGCAAAGCTTCCAAGCCTGCGCCCTCGTCGAATTGGACTACCCCTTGGCTCAAGGGTAGATACACCTCATCGACGGCCAGCGCGATGATGTCGTCCGGAACGTCAACCGTCAGTATAACCGGACCGCCTTCGCTTGGGAACGCCGCCGCTTTGCGGCGGGCGTAGTCCTCCGGCGTTCCCAAAGGGAAAGGACCGAATTCAAGGCTGGTCGAAAACCCCTCGGCCCTCACTCCACCGCCGGGTTCCATGAAATCAGGGTCTGGGCCGTGCGTCATGATTCTTTCGGCGCGGCGGCGAGTTGTACCATGAAATAAGATCGCCATCACGACCCCCGAGGCTGGTCCGCAAACGGAGAGTTGGACTTCGGATAATACTCCTCCCGTTTGCGCTTCAAAAATTCCACGGAGCGGCGCAGCTCGTCCAGGCCGTTGACGCCGTCCTCCACCGATATCCAGCCCGCGAACCCGACGCTCGCCAGGATGCGGAAAATGGCGTCGTAATCGTTTAGCCCCTTGCCCGTCTCGCCGTGCCGGAGTTTGTCGGAATAGCCGAGACTGCCGTCCGTCTGCCGCAGGTCGTCGAGCGTCGCGCCAGGAGCGAGGTAGCGGTCCGAAGCGTGCATCGACACGACGCGGTGCTTGACCGTTTCGAGGAACCGCACCGGGTCGTAGCCGCCGACCGTCGCGTTGGATGGGTCGTACTGCACGCCGAAGAACGGCGACTCGATTCGCCCGATGATCTCCAGGAAAACGTCCGCTGCCTGGGCGAATTCGGGGTACTGCCAGACGCCGTCCTTGTAATGATTCTCCATGCACAGGACCACGCCCTTGCGTTCCGCGTAATCGAGCGCTTGGCGGATGCCTTCGACGGTGCGCTCGACGCCCTCTTTGCGCGGGGTGTGGCAAATCTTTCGGGGGGCACCTACGCTAAGAGGAAAGTCCAGCTGCGCAGCTGGGCTTGTGCCGGTTCCCTTTCCCTTGAGGAGATGCCCGTGCCTGCCGAACCTACCTTGGCCGCGGACGCCCTGCTGGAACA
>JBBRLG010000087.1:0-16425 GCA_038231495.1 Gemmatales bacterium
AGCGAGCCGCTTGCGGCTACGACAGAATGCCGGTCAACTTACGAAATGGACATCTAGGCGAAGTTTAGCCGCGGTTCGGAGGACCGCGCGGCACTACGAGCCGCGGCTAAGCGGTAAAGTTAGTTGGGCCGGACTCCTCAGGAAAGCACGTCCACCAATTTCCGCAGTTTCGAGATGCCGAGCCGGCCGGCCAGCGTCTTTACGTCGTGCAAATCCTTGAAACTAATGTTGCCGCCGACCTCCTTCGGGACGGCGGACTCGGAAAGCGGCGGCCGGCCGCGGCGGCCGCCCTTGCCACCCTTTTTCGGCTTGGATTTTAACTGGCTCTTGTACGACGAAATCATGTTGGGCTGAATGGTAAGGCCGAAGGTCTCGCGGATGAATTTGTCGAGGGCGGGCGGTTTGGCGTCGTAGCCGAGGCTGGCGAGAGCCTGGCGGACGGCGTCCATCTTGCTGGGGGTTCCGGTGGACGTCGTGCCGTTCATCGGGTCGTCGGGGTTCTGGTTGGCTTTGCCGCGCGGCATGGTGGGGGTCTCCTGGTCCAGGGGTTTCGGCGATTTCGCAATAGGAAGGAATGGGTTCTTCCGCGTTCATATCCCGGCGGGCGCACCGGACCGGATGCAATCAATGCACCATTCGATCCGGTTATCATTATTCACATCTTACATTGCGCCATTCCAATTGCAATCGTTTCCGGTGTAACATTTTGCAAATTCCTACACCCTCGAATCCGCTGCCACACCCGGCAAGTGCTCCCTTGGTGGCTCTCTCCCGGTTGTCTGCAACCTCATTTCACGAGTAGAAACGGGTACTTTAGGGCCGCCAATCGCAGGTCGGCCGTCGGGGCGTATTACCTCGGCAGGTAAGCTGCGCACCAATTGCTTGTGCCAATCGTGCGGTTTCGGGAACACCGCGCTGCCGCGGTCGCTGTGTCAATTGCGTCCTCAAAGACCGCGCGGCAGCGGCTGCCCTCCCCACCCTTGCCAAAGCGCACATTCTTGGCAAGGGTGGGATTTTGGCACGCAGCGACCGTCAGGAGCAGGCAGCGGCGCTGATATACCCTTGCCAAAGGCGTGGCAAACAGGGGCGCAAGTAGGTGGCAAGGGTGCATTTGGCAAGGGTCGATTCGGCCAGCCCTTGGCAGCCTTCGCGTGTGCGTAACGTTCGTGCCGAGGTAATAAGCACGCCGTGAAGCGGTCTACATGAGACAAAGTAAAATTATCTCGCATAGATGTACGAGGCGCTGCTTCTTGTTCTGACCAACCGGATGTGAGATCGAATGGGGAACGCTCAACCCTTTTCCCACCGTACCGACCGGACGCCCGGCTCGACATTAAGCCGGCTCATCACGTCCTGGACGGCACGGTCGTTGCGCTCCGGAGAATAGATTTCGGCGGTCACGATCGTCTGGTCGGCCTCGGCGGAATCTTGCGTCGAAATGGTGTGGATGGTCATGCGCGGGTGGTCGTTGATGTGCCGCATCAGGATGGTGCGAATGACGCCTTCCTCTTGCCCAGGCATAGGACCTGGACCTTGTACGCGGTCTCCACGTCGAAGGACTTTTGGACCCGACTGTCGAGCCAATGGCTGAACGGCCGCAGGCAGATGTGCAGCGCCAGGACCGTTGCCGTGGCGATGAGGGCGTACAGCAAAAGGCCCGAGCCGGCCAGGACGCCGATGGCGGCGCTGCACCACAGCGTCGCCGCGGTGTTCATGCCCTTGACGCTCATGCCTTCGCGCAGGATCACGCCGCCGCCGAGGAAGCCGATGCCGCTGACGACGTAGGACGCCATGTGCGACGGCCCGGCCGTGTCGCCCGTCAGGATTGACAGCGACACAAACAACGCCGACCCGACGCAGACCAGTGCGGTGGTTCGGAGGCCGGCGGGGTGCTGGCGCAGTTGGCGTTCGATGCCGATGGCCACGCCCATCGCCAACGCGGCGCCGACGTTTATTACGAAAGTGAGTACGTCCATACGTTCGCAAGCGCTCCGGGCGCTCCGTGGCCCTTGCTGGTGCTTCGGACTTGTGCGACTTATCCTAACCGTCTTATCGCGCCGACACCTCGGTTTCCAGGCGGCGGCCGGCCTCGGCGATCTCGTCGTGGACCCCTTTCCGGTCGGCCGCGCTCAAGCCGTTGGGCGTGGCGGCGTTGACCTGCCGCAGCGCGCGGGTGAAGATTTCATCCGCGCGCTCGGTGTTGTGCAGCGCGGCGTACGCCCGTCCCAGGTGCAACAAGACGCGCGGGTCGTTCGGGTAGCGCTGCAGCGCCGCCTCGAACGTCGCCCGCATCTCCGCGAACAGCTCGCGGTTGTCCATGCGCAGATAAGTCTGGCCCAACGTGTCCAGGAATTCCGCCGGCAATCGCTGCGGGGACACCGGCGGCCGCAAACCCTTGCGCGTCCGCGCGTCCTGCAACACCTGGTAGGCCTTCTCCGGCTGATTTTCCTCGCGCGCCAGCAGCCAGGCGAGGTTGTTGGCCGCGTCGAGTTGGCCGGCGTTGGCCGCCAGCACCGCGGCAAAGGTTTCCTTGGCCTGGTGCCGCCATTTCGCACGATCGCCGCCGTTGCACGCACCCATCCGGCCCAGGTAGACGTCGCCCAGCAGGAGTTGCGCTGCCTCGCAGTCCGGTCGGTCCGTGAGGATGCGCCGGCACCAGGTATCGGCGTCGTCCCATGCTTTGCCGGCGACGAACGTTGCCGCCAGGGCCACGCGGGCGTTGAGCTGCGTTTCCTCGCCGGACGCCTCGTATTTGCCGTCTTCCGTAACCGTCGGCAACATGAAAGCCGTTTGGCCGCGGGTGAAACCTTCGGCAACTTCCCGCGCCCGCGCGAGTTGGTTGTTCTTCAGCAGGAACCGCACTTCGGCCTTCACGGCCAGCAGGTTGTTCGGGGTCTGGCCGCGCCAGTAGGGCAACCACACGGCAACTTCCCGGTCCGAACCCTGTTCCTCCAACGCCTCGATCAGGCGGGCGTACCCGACCGCGTATTGACGGTGTTCCTTCAACAGAGCCTCGTAGGTACACAGTGCCGCGGTGCGGTGGCCCTGACGCCGTTCGAGTTCCGCCTGCAACAGAAGGACCTTGGGGCTACGAACCTGGAGCTTGCGCAACGTCGTGACGTGAGCGATGCCGTCGGCGATGGCTTCGGGGTCGTTCGCTTCCAGGTCCAGGTTGGCCGCCAGCAAGAGTGCCTCCACGTTTTTCGGCTGCTCGCGCACGGCCCGATTGGCGTCGGCCCGCGCCAGGTCCGGCCGGCCGGCGGCCAGCCAGAATTCGGCACGGGTCAACGGCGCGCTGACGGTCAGCTGGCGCTTCTTGCGCAAGGCGGCCTCCCAGAGGTCGAGCGCGGAGGCCATGTCCTTCGGCTCGCCGGTCGGCGGCCGGGTGTCGCCCAGGTCGTCGAGCAGCAAATGACCGTAAGCCGCCGCCAGCAGCAGGTCCGGGTCGTACCTCTCGTCGCGCGGCGGTTGCCGGAGAAGTTGGGCCGCGTCCTTGCCATCGTTGGTCCGGACCGCGGCGTCGCGCAGCCAACGGCGTATCTGGGCTTCCAGGGCAAGCGTTCGCCACGACGGAATTGGCTGTTGCTGCTTGACGACGGCCAGGTGTTCCACGGCCGAAGTCATGCGCGTGCGACTCCGTTGTTCCGGCGGCGCGGGAGCCTGGTCGAAATCAAACTGGGCCAGGGTGAACCGGGCCGTCGGGTCGGCCGGGTCGAGGCGCACGACGATGCGGGCCAGCGTTTCCACGCGCGGTCCGTTCAGCGGTTGGAATTGGAGTTCGGTGCGCAGGGCTTCTTTTTGCACCGCAACGTCACCGGGCAGGCGGTCCGCCGCGGTCAAGAGCGCGGCCAAAGCTTCCCGCCGGACTACGGCATCGGGAATGTGCGAAAGATCGCGGTACGGCGTGTTCGTCCAGGGGTCGCGGGTCTCCGGCAGCGGCTTGCCGACCGCCCGCGCCGCGGCGTACGCGCGGTCGCGCAACGCCCGGGCCTTGATCCAAAATGCCCGGCCCTCGCGCTCGGCGTCGCGCTGCCGCGCTGCCGCGTCCCGGCCGTCGGGCGACGGTCGCCGCCGGTCCCCATCGTCCAATACCCTGCCGGCAAGAGTCAAGGCCGCGTCGAACGCGCTCACCGCCGCAGTGCCGTCGCCCTGGTTCAGCGCGTCAGTCCCCTGGCCGTAGGCCGCGTCCGCAGTCCGCAGCACGTCGTCGGCCTTGCCGCCCGGTTGCCAATACCGCTCAACGGCCAAAACGCCTAACCCAAGTGCGATCGCCGCCAGAAAAAGCGGCGGGAACCAGTGCGACAGCCGTTTCATGGCAGTAGGCTCCTGAACCGGACGAGGGTGCCAATGAACGCAAAATCGTCCGCAGGGAGTATTCCACCAATTGCAGGCGAAAGCAACCTGCCCGGCAAAGGGTCACCATTCCCGACGGCACCGGGTTCCCGCCCGACCCGCACAGGCCGCGTCACCGGCCGGTGCGGCAGCCGCACGCCGACGACGGCTTGAATCCGTTACAATCGCCACGCTAAAGGTCAGCCGCTTGCGCACGTCGCCGCCGGCGCGGGCAGATCGCGTTTCATCAAGTCGAGGCGATAACCAAACCCCGCGCCGCCCAGTGTCGCAAGGTCCACGCAGCCGCCGCGCCGCCGGTACAGGCCCGGATGCACTGCCGCCTCGGCGCGCGACGCCTCCGGGTAGAATTGCATCGCATTCGTCTCGACGCCCATGATCGTGCCGGCGTGGGCCGCGAGCCGGACGTGCGGGATCTGCGCCAACATGGGGTTCGTCAAATCCTGCACCATGAGCGGCATCCCGTGCGCCTTGGCCCAGCAGAGGCTCAGCAGCGCGCCGGTCTGCGTCTTGCACGTCTTGAGCGCCACGCCCGACCACCCGAGCGCCCGACCCAGCCGCACCAGTCGCCAGTCGTGCGCGCTTTCGTCCAGGAAAAGCGGCTTGCGCGCCGCCACTCCGTGAACGTCGATGGGGTTGGCCTCCAGGTCGTAGGGGAACGGCTGCTCGACGTAGAGGATACGGCCGTAAACGCCCGGATGGTCGTCGCGGAAGCGGTCGAGCATTGAATTGACGTATTCTGGATCGTTAACGGTACAGTTAAAGTCGGCGCTGAGCCACACGACTCCGCAAGCGGCGGCCAACTCTCCGACGCGCAACAGGCGTTGACAATCCCAGGCGTAATCGTTGCCACGCAGCTTCACCTTGAGGCAGCGCAGGCCGTCGCGCTCGATCCAGTCGCGCAGGAGCACCGGGTAGCCGTCGTCGGGTTCGGCCCCGGTGAGGTCGGCGGCGTCGATGGGGTCGAGGCCGCCGACGAGGTGCCACGCTTGCAGACGACCCGGCGGCGTTGCGTTGAGGTAAGCGTCGGGATACTTGCCCGCGAAGTTCGTCGCCGAGCCGTGCGCCGGCTGGAGGTAATGGGCCAGGTCACGACTGAGATAGTGGACATTATAGGTATGATAAACGTCTGTATTGTGGAGGATGCCGTAAGCGTCGTGCAGGGCGAGGTCGAACGCCGAGCAACACACCAGGGCGGCAAGGTGCGGCAGCGCTTCGGCGTCGGCGAGGTGGCTTTGTTTCAGCAGTTCCGGCAGCAGGTGTTCTTGAAAATCGTGCCCGATTTCTAGTGGATGACCGAACGAATCAACCCGCGCCCAGGCGTCGGTAAGATCGACGCAGAACGCCTTCAGCGCCGCGTGCCGTGACTCGTAGGGCAGCTTGCTCGGCCAGACCCATTGCACACTCAACGGCGTCTCGCCCCAACCGTCGGCCCGGCGGCCGGAGCGGTCGGCGACGGTCAGGCGCACCCGCGCACAGGTCACGTACGTCACCGTCTCCGGGCCGAATTTCAAAGGAACGCGCGTCGTAACGGGCAGGAAGTACAGCGCCGCGGCGACGGGTCGGATGTCAGTGTTTTTTGGCATCGACGACTCCGGGCGGAGACGCCGCTTGCGGCTGAGCGGTTCGGAGCGCTCAGCCGCAAGCGGCAACGCACGCTTATTTCTCCTCGTTCGTGGCAAGCGCAATGGACTCCACCGTCCCCGTCGCCAGGTCCAACACGATGAACGTCTTCGGCTTCGCACGGTGCAGCGCGCCGGGGTTGATGACGCGCGTCGGGCCGCTGCGGCGCTCCATCGCGACGTGCGTGTGGCCGTGAAACAGGAAGTCGAAATGGCCGCTGCTCTCGACCTCCTGCAAAAGGGATCGGTCGTCGCCGTGCAGGAAGGCGAGTTTGCGGCCCTCCAACTCTAAACTGCCCCAATACTCGTGACACGTCGCGTTGATCGCGGCCATCGCGCGGCGCAGGTCGTCCTTGTATTGGTCGCAATTGCCGAAGACGAAATGCGCGTCCAGGCCGTCGAATAGTCGCACCGTTTCCGGGTCTTCAATATCGCCGCAGTGCAGTACGGTCATTACGCCGCGCCGCGCCATTTCCGCCAGGGCGAGGCGGACGTTGGCGTGGCGGTTGTGCGTGTCACTGAGAATCGCGATCTTCATAAGTCACCATGCGGCGTCCGAGCGGTTTGCGATGGCCTTCACCAGCGCCTCGACGAAGAAGTGATCGCCCCAGGCCACCGACTCGTCCACGCCCAGTCCCTTGTGGTAATGATAAACGCCGTGCAGCAGAATACCTTCCCATTCGGGCCGTTGTCGTGGCAGGAACTCGTCACCGCACAGGGTTTCCAGGATCGTCAGCGCCGCCTGGCGGAAGCGATCCTGTTCGTCCGCGTCGGGCGTTACTTCGGCCAGGTCCCACAAGCCGCTCGCGGCGATGGCGGCCGCCGAACTGTCCCACAGGTGCGGGCCGTCCGCGGGTAGGTTGTAATCCCAGTAGGGTACCAGACCGGCGGGTGAGTACCGCAGATAATACCGGGCACAGCGCCGCGCCGCGTCGAGAAACTCCGGCTCGACCGACAGCCGATGGACGGCCGTGAAACCGTAAATTGCCCACGCCAGGCCGCGCGACCACGTGCTTTCGGCGGCCCAACCCTGGTGCGTGGATTGGCGCAGAAAGGTGCCGGTTTCCAGGTCGAAAAGGCCTTCGTGGGCCGTGCCGCCGTCGGGGCGAACCAGACAACGCGCCGTCGTGCGGCAGTGTTCCAGCGCGATTTGACGCAGGCCGTCGTCCGCCGTTTCGTTCGCGGCCCAGAGGATGATGCCGACGTTCATCATCACGTCGATGAAGAGCGATTGCGGCCCGACGAACGACGCGAGATAGCCGCCTTTCTGCCGCCGCAGGGCCAACGTGCGGCCGGCGTCGATCAGCACGTCGCGCAACGCCGGGTCGCCGGTAAGGTGATACCAACGCAAGTAGGTCGAGAAGAACAAAAAGCCGAGGTCGTGGACCGTGCGGTCGTGGCGGCGCGGTTCCAGCAACCGGCTGTATTGCTCGGCAGGACGGCGAAACTGGTCAGCGCCGGTGTGCTTGTGCAGTAGCCAGAGGATGCCGGGGAAGAAGCCTTCGCACCAGTGGGTCCAGCGTTCGCCCTCGCGGTTCCATTGGCCGCCGACGGTGTACATGGGCGTGTAGCCGGGATGGTCCGTCAGGATACGGTCACACTGCGCGCCGGCGAAGGCGAGGGCGTTTTGCAACAGCGGCAGCAGTGCCTGCCGTTTGGTAGCCACGGATTCGCTCATGGCTTGGTTGTAACCGACCGCGTTGCACAGCCGCAAGCGGCAAATCCGGGCGTCCTCTGCGCGGTTAACGGCTTTTTGTACAATTACCATATTGGATGCAATCGGCCTCGACGGAACTGCTCATGCTGACCCGACGCTCCCGTGCCCGTGAAGTCGCCCTGCAACTGCTGTATCAGCACGACGTGAACCCGCGCACCCGCATGGACCGGTCCGCCGTCGAGCGCTTCGTCCACGACCGCTTGCAGAACCTCGCTGTCGAACCGTTCTCGCTCGGCCTCTACGACGGCGTCCTCGCCAACGCAACCGAGATCGACAAGCAAATCGGCGCGGCCGCGGCCAACTGGCGGCTGCCGCGCATGGCCGCCGTGGACCGCAACGTCCTGCGCATCGGCGTTTTTGAACTCGTTTTCACGCCGGAAACGCCGGCCGGCGTCGTCATCGACGAGGCCGTCGTGCTCGCCCGCCGCTTCGGGGCCAAGGACTCGTCCGGCTTCGTCAACGGCGTGCTCGACCGCATCCGCCAGAGCAACGTCGCGCCGGCGGCGAGTTGACCCATGCCGGCACGTCAACCCTTCACCGCCCTGTGTCAGGCCGCCGCCCGCCCCCGCCTTGCCGGCCGTGCGGATTTGCACCTGCACACCACCCATAGCGACGGCACCTACACGCCGCAGCAGGTCATCGAGCTGGCCCGGCGCAGCGGCCTGGCGGCGATTGCACTCACCGACCACGACACTTGCGCCGGCGTCCCGGCCGCGCGAGCCGCGGCGGGCACGGACCTTGAAGTCATCGCCGGCGTCGAAATCTCGACCGAGCATCTGGGACACGAGTTGCACCTGCTGGCTTATTTCGTCCGCACCGACGACGGGCCGTTGACGGCGGCACTGGCCACCATCCGCGCCCACCGGGTCGAGCGCTACCACGAAATGGTTCGCCGGCTCCGCGCCGGCGGCGTCGTACTGGACGACGAAGGACCGCAAGCCGGTCCCGTGCCCGACACCCTGGGGCGTCGCCACCTGGCCGAGTGGCTCGTCCGCTCCGGGCAGGTCGCCACGGTGCGCGAGGCGTTCGCGCGCTACCTCAAGGACGGGTCGCCCGCCGCCGCGCCGAAACGGCGGCTGCCGGTCGCGGAGGCTCTTGCGCTGGTGCGCGGCGCGGGGGGCGTCTCTTCCTGGGCGCACCCGCCCGCCGCCGCTTCCCTGGAACAGTTCGCGGCATTGCGCAACCTGGGCCTGAATGCGGTCGAGGTGGAATATCCCGAACACCGCGGTGCTCGCACGCGCCAGCTGCGCGACTTTGCCACGAAGCTTGGACTGGCCGTCAGCGGCGGCAGCGACTGCCACGGACCGGGGCCACGCGCCGTCGGCTCGACGACCATTTCCGGCGAGGAGTTGGAGCGACTGCGGCGACTGGCGTGACCCGGCAAGGTTCGCGCCGCGGTAAACGGGCGAAGTTGTGCGGCGCGTGTGGCGCGGGGTTGCAGGCGGGCCGCGAAAGCCGGGCAATTCCTGGAAATCGTTGCTTGACGAACCGCCGTTTGGCCGACTTTTTTGGCAGGAGATGAACTCCGCAGGCAAGGATGCACCCTCGATCACGCTTCCCTCCCATTGCCTGACCTTTGTACGCATTGCGCTTTCATGGACGCCAAGCCAGCCCTCGCTGGGATGCACACACCCTGCGCTACGGGGAGGACGATTCAATGAAGAAATGGTGGTTCAATAGTCTGGTCTTGTCACTCGGCCTCGCAGCCTCGACGGCCTACGCCGCGGACCCCGCGCCCGCGACGCTGGACCGGCCGGTTATCGCGGCCTCCGGTCCGGTGGCCGCACCGAACGCCACGCCGGCCGTGGTGCTGGAGCGCCCCGTCGGCGTCGGCCAGCCGGCCGAGTCGCCGATCCTCGACCGGCAAATCCGGCCGACGAGCTACGAAACTTCGGGCGCGGTCCTGCCGATGTACCGCGGCCAGATGCCCGACCCGATCGTCGCCCGGCCGCTGCCGGTCGGGTCGCCCGCTTCAAACCCCAACACCGCGCTGCACACCTGGCGGCGTCCCGGCGAGGGCGATCCGGCCCCCGAAGTCGCCCCGCCTCCGACCAAGGTGACGCCCCCGACCCCGGCGGCGTCTCTGGCAATGCCCGCGCCCGCGCCGACGCCTTCAATCACGACGGGAATCGTTTCGAGTGACGGCGGCTCGTTCCTGTCGCGCTTCACGCACTTCGGGCGCTTCGGCGTCGGGTCGGCCGACGAGTGCGACGGCTGCCCGGCCGGCGTCGATTGCCCGGCCGACTGCGGCGTGGACTGCTGCGGCCGCGGAGGCTTCTGCCCGAGCAACCGCTGGTACGTTAGTGCCGAATACCTGCTGTGGTGGTTCAAGGGCCAGTCCGTGCCGCCGCTGGTCACGTCCGGCTCCCTGGACGACCGGCCGTCCGGCGCGCTGGGCTTGCCCGGCACCAACACGCTGTTCGGCGGTCGCGACATGGAAAACGGTGCCCACTCCGGTGCGCGGTTCATGTTCGGCTACTGGTGCGGCGACGACCACCGGTTGGGCATCGAAGCCGGCTACTTCTTCCTGGCCCCGGGCGTTACGAATTTCACCGCCAGCTCGCCGGGCACCGTTGGCTCGCCGATCCTGTCGCGGCCCTTCGTGGACGCCGACACGGGCCTGCAAAGTGCCGAGGGCGTCGCCGGCTTCAACCGGCTCGCCGGCACCGTTTCGGTCCAGACGCGCAGCTCGCTGTGGGGCGCCGAGGCCAACCTCCGCTCCACCGTCTGGTGCAACTGCACCTCGTACATCGACCTCCTGGCCGGCTTCCGCACGCTCGGCCTGGACGAGGACTTGATCGTCCGCGAGAACCTGACGGTGCTCAACGATTTCACCCAGAACGGCGTCTTGATCCGCAAGGGCAGCACGTTCGACATCGTGGACCACTTCCAGACCCGCAACCGCTTCTACGGCGGCCAGGTCGGCGCGGAATGGCAGCGCCGCCAGGGCCGTTGGGACGTGGATGTCAAAACCAAGATCGCCGTGGGCAGCACGCAGCAGATGGTTAACATTAGCGGCGTGGACGTGATTACCGACCCCGTTTCCGGCACGCGCTCGTTCAACGGCGGCCTGCTGGCGCAGCAGTCGAACATCGGCAGCTACTCGCGCAACCGATTTACTTACGTGCCCGAAATTGGCCTCACGGTCGGTTACCACGTGACCGACCACCTGCGTGCCTTCGCCGGTTACAACTTCCTGTATTGGAGCAGTGTCGCGCGGCCCGGCCCGCAGATCGATCGCACGGTCAACCAGAACCAGCTCGCCCCGCCCGGCCCCGGCGGCGCGGCCCGACCGGCGTTCAGCTTCAACGGCACAGACTTCTGGGCACAGGGCGTGAACATAGGTTTGGAGTACAAGTGGTAACGAGGTAGAAATCCGAAAAATGCAAATCCGAAATCCGAAATCTCAAATCCGAAACGAAACCGTCGGATTTGAGATTTCGGAGTTCGGATTTGCATTTTTCGGATTTGGGATTTCGGATTTCGGATTTGCATTTTTCGGATTTCGCTTGTCCCATCTCCCCGCAGTCCCCCATCTTCCCTTGGCCGCATCCGCCTCAAACTCCCCCGTCCGTGTGGCTTTCCCGGTTCGCTCGGACTCATTATTCCTTGCATTTCCCGCCGATTTAAGAATAGACCGCCATCCTGTGAGTGACGCCGTCGGTCGCCACGCTTCGTAAGGACACGGGGCGCTCCGGACTCGTGGGATGAGGGACCGTCGATCGGAGAACCACGGAGGGAGGACTCACGGACCATGTTCCGCTCATTGAAAAAGTACCTGGACCTGGACGGCAAGCGCGGCCCGACGCCGCCTCGCCTGAACGCGAAGCCCGGCATCGAAGCCCTTGAGAGCCGGTGGATGCCGAGCACCACCACCGTCAGCGGCACCGTCTTTAGCGACCTTCACGACACCGGCCTCTTCGTCGCCGGCGAGAAGGGCATCGCCAACAACGTCGTCGAATTGCACAACACCGCCGGCCAGTTGATCGACCTTACCTCGACCGACGCGAACGGCAACTACCGGTTCACCAAAGACTACACCATCAACACCCAGCCGGCGACCGAGGCGTTCGACGCCACCTTCCCCACGACGGTCACCAACTGGTCCGCCACCCAGAGCGTCTCGAAATTCGACCCGCAACTCGGCACGCTCACCGGCGTGGACTTCATCAACGACGCGACACTCACCAGCGCGATCAAGGTGCAAAGCCTCGACGGCGCGCCCAGCCACGTGACTGGCCACGTCACCGGCGAGGCGACCCTGAACGTGGGCGCCGGCCTCAAGCCGCTGGTGACCGACCTCGCCACCGACGAGGCGGTCGATCTGCCGACCTTCGACAACGCCGCCCCGTTTGCCGGCGCGGCCAGTCACGACTTTGGACCCAAGTCGGCGGCGAACACCAAAACGCTCAGCCTCAGCAAGGCCAACGGCGACGACCTGTCGTCGTTTATCGGCAGCGGCCAACTGCCGCTGACGGAAGGCGTGGTCGCCACCTCGTCAGCCACCGGAGCCGGCAACCTGTTGTCGCAGATCAACTCGACGGCGACGGGCCACGTCCACGTCGTCTATCACTACAACCCCAGCAACGACCTCCGGCCCGGCCAGTACGTCGTGGTCCAGCCGCAAGCCCCTCCGGGTTTCCTCGAAGGCCGTAACACGGCCGGCAACGTGGTCGCCCTGCCGCTCACGGTGGACGAGACCATCCCGGTGACGCTCAACGCCCAGAACGACTCGAAGAACAACAACTTCGGCGAGGTGCCGCCGTCGGGCCTGTCGGGTTTCGTTTACTACGACGTGAACAACAACGGCATCAAGGAAGCGACCGAGATCGGCATTGGCGGCAACACCGTCAACCTGACTGGGACCGACGACCTGGGCGTCGCCGTCAGCCAAAGCACCGTGACGAAGCCGGACGGCTCGTACGCCTTCGAGAACCTGCGCACGGGCACCTACGCCCTCGTCGAGCCGGCCCAACCGCCGGGCTACCTCGACGGTAAGAGTACGATCGGCTCGCAGGGCGGCACGACCGGCGAGGACAAGTTCACGAGCATCAACCTCGCCCCGGCCGTGGAGGGCGTCAACAACAACTTCGGGAAGCTGCAACCCGCGCAGGTGAGCGGCTTCGTCTACTACGACCCGAACAACAACGGCATCAAGGAAGCTGGCGAGCCGGGCATCGGCAACGTCACGGTGTTCATGTCCGGCGTCAACAACCAGGGCGCGCAGATCAACCGCCAGGTGCAGACGAACGCCGACGGTTCGTACAACTTCGGCGTGCTATACCCCGGTTCGTACACGCTGGCCGACCAGCAGCCGGCGAACTACCTGCCGGGCAAGAACACGCTGGGCAACCTCGGCGGCACTCAAGACGCCATCCACCTGAACGTAACGCTCGGCGGCAACGCGGCAGGGACGGATTACAACTTCGGCAACCTGTTGCCCGGCAACCCGCCGCCCCCGCCCCCGCCCCCGCCGCCGCCACCCCCCCCGCCGCCGCCCCCGCCGCCGCCACCGCCAACTACGCCGCCGCCGCCCACCGCTATCGAAAGCTTCCCGACGCCACCGACGGCGTTGAGCAAGCGCCTGTTCACGGGCAACGATTGGGGGTTGTAGAAGGGAAGGCCAACAACGGGTTTAGCTACTGAAATTGACGAACCGGCTGCGTCCGCTGCCGGGTGAAGTGCCCGCGACTCCACCCGGCAGCTTTCGCAGCCGGTTCGTCCTTATTACCGCGCTACGAAAGTTACGCACACCGGTAGGCTGCCAAGGGGCTTGCCAAAGACACCCTTGCCACCCACCCTCGCCACTCTTTGCCAGGCTTTTGGCAAGGGTATATGAGCGCCGCTGCCTGCTCCTCAATGCCGCTGCGTGCCAAAATTCCACCCTTGCCAAGAATGTGCGCTTTGGCAAGGGTGGGTCGGTTGTCCGAGGCCGGGGAAGCGGAAGTGTTCCGGTCAGATGAGATCGAGGCGTCGTTTAGTGACGCGGGCGCGGTTGCACTCGGCACAGGTGCCGCGGATGACGAGGGTGTGGCCGTTGGAGTTGAACAGGTGTTGCCGGCACACGTCCCGCATCGCCGCTTCAATGGCGGTGCTCTGGAATTCAATGACTTTGCCGCACTGGCCGCAGTGCATGTGCTCGTGCTGCGGGTAGCCATAGTCGTGCTCGTAGAACATGCGCGGCCCCAGCTCCAGGCGGCGGAGCAGTCCGGCATCGACGAGCTTGGCCAGGGTGCGGTAAACGGTCGCCCGGCTGACGCGGTGGCCGGCTTTTTTCATGTCGTCGATGAGTTGGTCGGCGTCGAAGTGGTTGTGCTGGCTGAAGATGTACTGCACCATCACGCGTTGCTGGTCGGTGAAGCGCTGCGGCTTCGGCCGGCTGGTCAGGAACTCGCGAAACTTGTCTTCCGGACTTTGCGATACCGCAACCGCTGGCAGATGCACGGCGTCGTCTCCTCGTCGTCTCGACCGGCGGCGGATCGATCCACCACCTTGTGGCATTCTACCAGAGCGAGAATCATTATTGAAGTCGTCCGTTGTCCGTGGTCCGTTGTCAGTCGCCGGCATTGGCTGACCACGGACCACGGACCACGGACCACGGACCACCTTCTATAGGCGGTTAACCAGCCGGGCGATGGCCGTTTCCCACTTGTCGGGGGTTTCGTAGGTTCCCTCCGCGATTTCCCGGCGTACCCGCGCCACGAGGTCGTGCCGGATGTCCTCCTCCGGAACGGCCGCCACGGTCGGGGACGTTGCGATCGTCAGGTCGTTGGTCGTCTCGGCTGCCGCGGCGGGGCAAATCCACCAGACACGCGCCTTGGAAACCGGACCGGCCAGACCCGTTGCACCATGCCGATACATAAGTGTCTCTCCCCTGGCGCCATGAACCAAAGACGGGAAACCGTCGTCACGACGACAGGTCATCATACAGGTTGGGGTTTTTCAGAATCAACCCACGGGGGTCGCGCAGACAGGATTTGCGACCGCTACCAAGACGGGTTACACGCACTGCCCGGGTCTAAACATCCTACCCAGGTCTCCGACCTCGCCGGCCTTCGCCGAACGGCTACGGGCCGCGGGGATCGGAAGAAGAAGCGTTTGCCACTGTTCAGTTGCTCACTCTTCTTCCTTCTACTTTCTGTATCGGTGCGACGGGCGTAGAACATTCAGCGAATTCACGCGGGGAACCGGGTCGGCGCGGGGGCAAGCGTTCTGGCGAAGGTGTTAAGCCTGAGATAACCGTCCCGTCGTGGGCAACGGGTGCAAGGGACGCATGTGCTGTCCGCATGAAAGCAATCGCGCGGGGCACGGCGGGCGGCGCTCACCGGCCCTGACATTGGGGCACCGAAGCCGGGCAGCGCTTGACCATGCGCAGCATGTTGCCGCGCTCGCCGCGCGGCTGACAACTTAACTCGTCCATGAGGGCGCGCATCAGAAAAACGCCCCGGCCGCCGATGCGTTCCGCGGAGGGGTCGAGGTGCGGCACGGCCGCGAGGTCGAAGGGCGCGCCCTGGTCGATGAGGAGGATTTCGATGCCGTCGGGGCAGAAAAAACACTGGATTTGGAGGGGTGCGTCGGGCTGGTTCTGGTGGGCGTGGCGGATGACGTTGTTGGTGGCCTCGTCGGTCGCGAGGACGATCGCGTGGGTAGCCCGCTCGTCGAAACCGGCCACCTGGCAGACGGCTTCGACGAAGGCCCGCGCCAGCGGAAGGAGGCGCAAGTCGCTGGCGAGGGTCAGGGTCCACGGCGCCTTTGGGGCCATCCCTTGAAACTCCACCCGGGGGATTCGTGGGCAGCACGTCGTCCGTTGGGAACGCGTGCATTATAAGTGTCAAGGAAAATCCCAGCAAGGCGGAGTGCCGCCGCTTGCGGCTTAGCGGAGTGCCGCCGCTTGCGGCTTAGCGCAAAGCCGCGAGCGGCAACGGCAGTTTCCGATGCGCTTTTCTCGCGAGGTCATTCATGGAGAAGGACGAAGACGCTCCCCGGTTCGGCACGATTGCGGCTCCCGTCCGGCTGCAACGGCCGGCGCGCACGCCGTGGTGGTTTCGCCTGCTCCTGGTGATCGCGGGGCTGGCCGCCTGGTTTGGCACGCAGAAACTGATCGGCGAGCGCGATTTCCCCGAGGGCGGCAAGATCGGCGACAAGCTGCTCGAATGGTCCGCACCGGTAAATGCCTACTTGCGCGACCAGCCCGCGTCGGCCGACGGCTTGCTGATTGTCAGTTCGGCACTGATCGACGGTCTGGCGGTTTTCCTGCTGGCCCGCAGCGTTTTCGGGCCGACCATCCGGCCGTTTCTTGGGCTGTTGGTCCTGTTCAGCCTGCGGCAAATCTGCCAGGGACTGTGTGCGCTGCCGGCACCCGACGGCATCATTTGGCGGGACCCCGGCATTCCATCCCTGCTAGTAACTTACGACGTGGCCAACGACTTCTTCTTTTCGGGCCACACGGCCATCGCGGTGTTCGGGGCGGTGGAGTTGGGGCGACTTAAGTATCGCTGGCTGGTGCCGGTCGCGGTCGTCGTGGCCGTATTCCAGACTGCCACGGTGATCGTGCTGCGCGCCCACTACACTATGGACGTGTTCGCCGGGGCGGTGACGGCGCTGCTCGTGGCCTACCTCGTTACCTTTATGGCTCCCCCTTGCGACCGTGCCTTGGCCCGGTTCTGCGCGCGCTTCCGGGCGAAGTGACTTGCCGGCATCTACTGCTCCCCCCCTTACGAAGGGGGGGTAGGGGGG
>JBBRLG010000088.1:0-16414 GCA_038231495.1 Gemmatales bacterium
CGGATTTGACGCAATATCCCGTAGCCACAAGCGGCCCGCTTGTAGGCTTTCGCCCAGCCTACAAGCGGGCCGCTTGTGGCTACGGCCCGCTTGTGGGTGACCGTCTCCCACAAGCGGGCCGCTTGTGGCTACGGGCGTTTATGTCACATTGGACCGCGTTGAGTATAAGTGCCTGCCTGGCGGGCGCGTCCTTTGCCGCCCCGCCGGGTTCGGAGCAGAAGGCCCGCGACGAGGAGACGGTCAAGACCGCCGAGCTTGCCGCCGACGGGCCGGCGCTGTTGGCCTTCTTCAAGAAGAACGCCGTCGGCGACGTGGACCTCAGCCGCATCAAGAAGCTCGTCGAGGATCTCGGCGACGACTCGTTCGCGGTCCGCGAAAAGGCCAACCACCAGCTGGTCAACCTCGGCGTCGCGGCGCGCGGGCCGCTGCGCGAGGCGGTCACCAACCCCGACGTGGAAATCGCCTTCCGCGCCGCCCGGACGCTGGAGCAGATCGAACGCCAAAGCGGGCCGCAGGTGGTGTGCGCCGCCGCCCGCCTGCTGGCCGAGCGCAACCCCGACGGGGCCGCCGAGGCGCTGCTCGCCTTCGTGCCCGCCGCGGAGGACCAGGGCGTCCTCGACGAAGTGAGCCGTGCCCTGACCGTCGTCGGCTTCCGCGCCGGCAAACCGCAGCCGTTGCTCGCCGACGCCCTGGCCGACAAGGTGGCGCTCCGCCGGGCCGTCGCCGCCGAGGCGCTGTGCCGGGGCGGCGGCGTCGAGCAACGGCCCGCGGTTCGCAAGCTGCTGCAAGACCCCGACGCGGTCGTGCGCCTGCGCACCGCCCTGGCTCTGTTCGACGCCCACGAGAAAGTAGCGCTGCCGGTGCTGGTCGCGCTGGTGGCCGAACTGCACCGCGACCAGGTCTGGCGCGCCGAGGACGCGCTGTACCTGGCCGCCGGCGACAAGGCGCCCATCGGCTCGGCCGGCCCCGACGAGGCGGCGCGGCGCGACTACCGCCGGCAGTGGGAACACTGGTGGAAGGAGAACGGCAAAGACCTCGACCTGGCCAAGCTGGAGCAACGGCAGCGCCCCCAGGGGTTCACGCTCGTCACGATGCTCGACGTTAACAACGGCGTCGGCGGCCGGGGCGGCACGGGCCGGGTGCAGGAGCTGGACGCCGAGGGCAAGGTCCGCTGGCAGCTGGAGGGGTTGCGCTACCCGGTGGACGCGCAGATGATCGGCGAGGACCGGGTGCTGGTGACGGAGTACAACGGCCGGCAAGTGACGGAACGCAACCTCAAGAACGAGGTGTTGTGGACCAAGACGGTCAACAACCTGGTGCTCGGCGGCCGACGGCTGCCCAACGGCAACACGTTCATCGTGTCGCGCAACGGCCTGCTGGAGGTGGACAAGGACGGCAAGGACGTGGTGACGGTTCCCCGTCCCGGCAACGACGTCGCCGCCGGAGTCCGGCTGCGCAACGGCGACTACGCCGTCGTGACGAACCTCGGCCAGTTCGTCCGCCTGAACGCCGAGGGCAAGGAATTGAAGAGTTTTCCGGTCGGACAAATCCTCGCCATCGGCGGCAACGTGGAAGTGCTGCCCAACGGCCGGGTGATCGTGCCGTTGTACAGCCAGAATAAGGTGGTGGAGTTCGACAGCGACGGCAAGCAGTTGTGGGAAGCGGCGGTGACGCAACCGAGTTCGGTGGTGCGGTTGCTCAACGGCAACGTGTTGGTCGCGAACCGCGGTGCGCGGTCGGTGGTGGAGATCGACCGCCACGGCAAGGAGGTTTGGAAGCAGACGGTCGAAGGCACCCCAATGAAGGCATCGCGGCGCTGAGCGGCGCGGGCGGTGTTGCAACTCTGCTTGTGTTCGCTGAGACGACCCCTAGAATGGGCAAATTAAGCACGCGCCCGTAGCTCAACTGGATAGAGCATTCGCCTTCGAAGCGAAGGGTTGGGGGTTCGAACCCCTCCGGGCGTACTGACCGAAACCCGTCAAACGGAAGGGTAACCGTTCACTCCCCCCCTTACGAAGGGGGGGTAGGGGGGTGGAGAGAGCGCCAGGACCGACTGCTTTCGTTCTTAACCCCCCCTACCCCCCTTCGTAAGGGGGGGAGTGAACGGTTACACGGAAGGTTTGCACAACCAATCTAGCTGTTGGAGCCGTTGCCAGGCTTTAAGCACGTGGCCAGGCTGAAAGGTCGCGCGTTTGCGGCCGTTCCAGGCGTGCAACCGTTCGATTGCCACATCGGGGTCCGTGGCGGCATGCATATCCTCCCTGGCAAGCCAGAGAAGGCTGGCTAGCAATTCCATGCCGTAAGGATCCTCGAACCCTTCAATCAGATGGCTTACGCGCATCAAGTGCGCTCGGGCCTCGGCATCGCCGTCGAGCAGCGCACGCGCTTCATCGACCACACCAGGCAGTGGATAGATGGTCGAGTCATTGCTTCGGTCGCCGAAGCCCCGGATAAAGTGGCCTTCCATGTTGAGAAGCGTGTGGTTCAAGTTGTCAGCGTACGGGCCGAACTTATCCTTGACGTAACGGAGTTTGAGGGGCTCCCCGGCAACTTGGAGGAAGTAGGCGAGTTTTTGCACCTCCAATTTGGTCGCCCGGTAGCCAGGTTCACGGTAGCGTGCGATCAAGAGGATAACAATAGCTCGCGCGCGCGTAAACCGGGGTCGCTTCGTTCCGACCGGCATTGCGTCCGCAAGCGGGGTAGGCTGCGGGGCATAGACCAGCGCACGCACCGTGGGCAGTTCATCAAGCGCTGCTTTGATCGAGGGGAACACCTCGTTCCAGTCCAAGCCGCCGTTGCCACAACCGAGGGGCGGAATGGCGATGCTCTGGATGTCGTTGACGCGCACCACGTTGACCAGATCGACCAACCCGGATCGAATGTCGTTGAGGTGGGATTTGCCCTTCCAGTGCTGCTTGGTCGGGAAGTTGATGATGAACTTGGGGTACGTGAGCAGGCCAGTTGGGAAGACAAACATCTCCCCAAGACGGACTTCGCCCGCCGCGCAGTTCCGCTCGTAACGGCGGAAGTTCTCCGGGTAGGCTTGCTTGAACTGGAGCGCGATGCCCTTGCCCATCACCCCTACGCAATTCACCGTGTTAACCAGGGCTTCGGCATCGGCTTCAAGGAGGTTTCCTTGCCGAAACTCGATCATTCCAGCACCTTACTGCTAGTAGTACCAGTCATCCCTCACCAGCACTCGGGGTTGGTGAGCCGCCTTACCAACAAGCGCCTCCACTTGGGCCTGAATCCCGCGATTGACGACGCCGATTTCTGTCACCAGCGGCCACGGAAAGAAATCTTTTACCAGGAATTCTGCTTGTCTTCGCCTCTTCCGGCCGGGATGGACCTGGGTGTCATTCCAGATTTGGGACGCCATCACCTCCCAGTCGATCTGCCCCATGTCTGCCGGATTGGTAAAGAAATCAGTCAAGGCCATGATCGCAAGACCGTTGGTGAAGACGGTAAGTCGGTTGGCGGAATACACTGCCTCGGCCGAAGAAACAAGGTGGATCACCGGCACTTGCCGCTCCGAGTAGCGGAGACCGCCGCGGTTGATGACGTAGAGCATGGGCGAACGGGGAGCGAAGTAGAACGGCACATAGTCGTGTAAGTTGCCGCCGGGCCCACAAGGGACTGGCGTCGTCGCCCTTCGGTCTTGAATCTCTTGGTTGGCCAAATCGTGATACGGGGTGCCGCGTTGCCGCAAAAGCGCACAGCAAGCCAGTCCATTGTCAGCGACGATGCCGGGCAAGTTTCGGTAGTGAGTAATGTGGTAGATCAACGTCGGAATTGGCTGGGGCATTCCCATCTCCTTGAGGCAGGCCGATCTCCTTCCGCTTCACGCTGATGGGCTTTCACTAATCGCACAGACCCCGATCCTACGCGCTTTAAACGGCGGACGCTATTGTATTCCCATGCCCCAAGTCCTTCGATTTGGACGCCGACCGTCCGCTTGGTTGCCTGTTTTGAAGGGGAAGGGATTCAGAGGGGCGCGGTTCGGGCCGAACGCCGTTGCCGGGGCCAAAGTCCGGCTGACGCGGGCAACGTCTGAAGAGGTCCGTACGCGGCTCACCCGGTTCCTCGACCAGTACGACGGCCCCGACCCGTCCCCGTACCACTTGCGGTGCGTCCGCGGCGTAGCCGCTCTGGAGGCGCTTGGTACGCCGGACGCGAAGGCGTTGCTCGCCGAACTGGCGAAAGGGCCGGCGGAGGACCTACTGACGGGCGAAGCCCGAGTGGCGAGCCGCCGCGGCAGGAACCGCTAGCGGCGGCTCGCCACTCGGGGCGCTAACGCGATTCATCCTTTCTTCCCAGTCGGCAACCGCACCGCGAACGTGGTCCCGTGGCCGACGCGGCTCGTCGCGCCGACGGTGCCGTGCAATGCCTGCACCAAATGCTTGACGATCGACAGCCCCAGGCCCGTGCCGCCCATCTCGCGCGACCGGGCCTTGTCCACCCGGTAGAACCGCTCGAAAATCCGCGCCAAATCCTGCTCCGGGATGCCGATGCCGGTGTCCATCACTTCCAAACACACGCACTCGCCCTCCGCCCGCCAGGCGACGCGGATGTGACCGCCCTCCGCCGTGTATTTCAGCGCGTTGTCAACCAGGTTGTCGAGAATCTGGTCGAACGCCTCCTCGTCGGCCCATGCTTCCACGCCGTCCTCGGCGTCGGCGTACACGACGCCGTTGGTCGGGACGCCGTTGGCTGCCGACTGGCCGTCGGGGCCGGCCATTGCCAGCGTTTGGCCGCGGGCCTCGGCACGGGCGTGGTTGCGTTCCAGGCACGCCCGCACCGCCGCCGCCACCGGCACCGCCGTACACTCGAACAACTCGTCGCCGGCCTCGATGCGAGCCAGGCTCAGTAAGTCCAGGATGAGCGCGTAGAGTCGGTCGCCCTGTTCGGCGATGCGTTCGAGGAAGGCGCCGCGGTGCAGGGGGTCTTCGACCGCGCCGAGCAAAAGTGTTTCGACGCAGGCCTTGATGACGGACAACGGCGTCTTGAGTTCGTGCGACACGTTGGCGACGAACTCCTGGCGCAGCCGTTCCAGGCGGCGCAGGTCGGTGGTGTCGTGCAGCACCAGGACCGCGCCGCGCGGCGGCGTGCCCGGCAACCGGGCGGCGTGGACGGTCAGGCTGCGCTGCGCCGGTCCGGTCCAGGTGATCTCTTGCTGCGACGGCTCCGGGTGGGCCAGCGCGCGCTGCACCACGTCGAGCAAGGCGCGGTGGCGGACCACTTCCCACAGCCGGCGGCCGACGGGGTTGTTCGCGGTCAGTTCCAGGAGGCCGGTGGCCCGGTCGTTGGCGAACAGGATGCGCTGCTCGGCGTCGAGTGCGACGACGCCCTCGACCATGCCGCTGAGGATGGTGCGGAGTTGTTGGCGGTCCTCTTCGAGCCGGGCGATGCGCTCGGCAAGGCGGTCGCTCATGCGGTTAAACGTCTGGCCGAGGTCAGCGACCGCGCCCACGGCGTCGAGCCGGACGCGCGGCACCTCGTCGCCCTGGCCGACGCGGCGCGCGGCCGCGGTCAGTTCGCGGACGGGTTTGGTCAGCCGGCGGGAAAAGCGCGCCGCGAACAGCGCCGCCCCGCCGACGCCGACGACCGCCGCGGCCGCATCGACGACGAGCAAGGTTTGGGAAAGGGTTGCATCTTCGACGCGCAGCCCGACCGCCAGGGCGACCACAGCGGACGGCCCCAGAACCAGAGCGCTAATCGGGAAGAAGAGGCGGTAGAACATAGTGGAATCGGGTATCGGTCGGATCGGGTGTCGGTCGGATCGGGTGTCGGGTGTCGGGCGTCGGAAATACAGGTATTCAAAATAGCTGTTAGCTGTCAGCTATTAGCTGTCAGCCAATGCCGATACCCGACGCCCGACGCCCGACACCCGACACCTGATCTTCCTATTCCGCCCGGCTCGCCATCACGACGCGCTTGCCAGTTGCGAAGCGGATGCCGACGTTGAGCAGCATGATGAAGGCAAGCAGCACCAGCGCCGCGGCCCACGCCATCGGCACCTGCACCGCGTCGTCGCCGCTCATGCCGAAGTTGTAAATGTAATACGGCAAAAACGCGGTCGGCTCGGCAGGGTTCGCGTTCGTGTGGATGTTGCCGAACGCGGTGATGAGCAACGGCGCGGTCTCGCCGGCAATGCGGGCGATGGCCAGGAACGCCCCCGTGATGATCGCCGGCAGCGCCGCCGGCACCGAGACGCGCACCACCGTCTGCCAGTGGTGCGCCCCCAGGGCGTGGCTGGCGTTGCGTAGCGTTTGCGGCACCAGCTTGAGCGCCTCCTCCGAGGCCCGCATGACGATCGGGATCATCATGATCGCCAGGGCGAACGCGCCGGCCAGGGCGGAAAACTGGCGGTCGGGTTCGAGCCAGTGGAGCTGGATGAGTAGGTGGACGAAGGCGTAGACGAAGGTGCCGACGACGATCGACGGCACGCCGTTGAGCAGTTCCCCGAAAAAGCGCACGGCCGGGACCAGCCGGCTGGTCCGATACTCCGCCAAGTAGATGGCGGCGAGCAGCCCGAGCGGCACGGCGAACAGCGTGGCGAGGCCGACGATCATGCCGCTGCCGAGGATCGCGTTCATCAGGCCGCCCGGCTGGTTGTCCGGGCCGAGCGGCTGCGTCGGGTTGTACGGCTGCGGCGACATCGTAAAGAAGTCGAGGCTGAGCGCGCCGGTGCCTTTGTACAGAATGTAGCCGAGGATCAGGAACAGCGGCACGCAGGCAACGACCAGGCACAGGCCGAGGACGCCGGTCATGACGTGGTCCATGACGCCGGCCCGTCGGGCGTTGGACGGCAAGGGTTGGCGGCGCGGCTCGGGGTGCGGGAGGCGGTTGGCGGACGGGGTCGGCGGCACGGCGGGGACGACCGCGGGTGCCGGGGCGCCGGCAAAGAGGCGGACCCAGATCGGCCCGCGGCTGCTCGTTTTGCCCATGCGCCAGATCAGCAGCCGGGCGATCACGTTCATGACGATGGTAATGGCGAACAGCAGCAAACCCAGTTCGATCAGGATCGACGTGTGCATCGGCCCCGTGGTGCCGGGCAGGTCCAGGGCGATGATGCTCGGGATCGTGTTGCCTTTGCCCAGGGTCGGCTCGCCGGCGGTGCCCGTGAGGATGCCCTGGATGTAATTGCTGTTGCCGATCAGCATGGTGACGGCCATCGTCTCGCCCAGGGCGCGGCCGAGGGCCAGGAAGCAGCCGCCGATGATGCCCGGCCGGGCGTACGGCAACACCACCTTCCAGATCGTTTGCCAGCGCGTCGCGCCGAGGGCCAGCGAGCCTTCGCGCTGGGCGCGCGGCACGGCCTGGCAGACATCATAGGCAACCGCCGCGACGTAGGGAACGATCATAATGGCGAGGATAATCGATGCTGTCAGCAAGCCCTTGCCGCCGCTGGAGGAGACGCCAACCAGCCGCACCGCCGTGTCGATCCACGGGGCCAGGAAGATGGTGCCCCAGAAGCCGTAGACGACGCTGGGGATCGCCGCCAGCAATTCCACCAGGAACGAGCCGACGCGCTTGATGGCCGGGTGGGCGATCTCGGCGAGGTAAGTCGCCGTCCCCACGCCCAGCGGCACCGCAAGGAGCATCGCCAGGATCGAGGTGAAGACCGAGCCGTAAATGAAGGTCAAGCCGCCGTAGCCGAACGGCGGCGGCGCTGCCGCCGGCCCGGTATCCGGCGCCTCCACGGTGACGAGCGGTCCCACCGCGAAGGGCACGAGGTCCCACTTGCCGGCCTTGCCGGCCTCGTCGATGTCGATGGTCTCGCGGGCGTCCAGGCCGACGAATTCCTTGTACAGCGCCTCCGCGGCCGGTTTCGACTGCGACGGTTCCGCGGGCGCTGTCTGCTGGCGCGACGGATCCCAGTTGCTGTCGAAGATCGGGGCGACGCCGTAGGCCCGGATGGTGGGCCACGCTTGCAACGCCAGGAGCAGGACGACCAGCCCGACCAGCAGAATGACCGACAGGGCCGAGAAATTGCAGAGCAGCTTGAACAGCCAGTCGGCGAACGAGCCGATGCCCAGGGCGGAACGGACGGCGTTCAGGAAACCGTGTGAAGGGGCCGCGGTGCGAAGGGGCGGGGTCGGGGTCAGCGCCATGGGCGGGTTTCCTTGCGAGCTTCGGAGAAACGCTGTATTAGGCGAGCCGGGAGCGTAAGCGACCGGAGTCTACCGCTGCAACTCACTCCGGTCGCTTACGCTCGCCATGCAATTTACGTAACCGTTCACTGGCAACTTCTCCCCCCCTTACGAAGGGGGGGCGGGGGGGGGTAAGAACGGTTGAGTTTAACAGTCCTGGCGTCCACTCTACCCCCCCCGCCCCCCCATCGTAAGGGGGGAGTGAACGGTTACCAATTTACTTTATGGTTTTCAGCTTCTCGTCGATCTTCTCGACCAGCCCTTTGGGCAGGCTGGCGTAGTCGAGGTCTTTGCAATACTTCTGGCCGTCGTGGGTCGCCCAGGTCAGGAACGCGACCAGTTCCTTGCCCTTGTCTTCCGGCTGTTTCACATAAAGCACCGCCCAGGTGGCGCCGCTGATCGGGTACGACTCGTCGCCCGGCGCGTTGGTCAGCGAGAAGCGCAGATCCTCGCGAATCGTCTTCAGCGATTGCTCGGCGGCCTTGGTGACGCTCTCCAGGTTGGCCTTCACGAACTTGCCTTCCTTGTTCTTGACCGAGGCGAACGCGATCTTGTTCTGCAAGGCGTAGAACAACTCGACGTAGCCGATCGCGCCGGCGTTCTTGGTGACGAAGCCGGCAACGCCGGACGTTTGCGGCTCGGCGCTGCCCTTGATGCCCTTGGGCCATTTCACGGTGGTGCCGCTGCCGACATCCTTTTTGAAGTCCGTGCTGACCTTGGCCAGGTATTCGGTAAAAATGTTGGTCGAGCCGCTGCTGTCGGCGCGGGTGACGACGAGAATGTCCAGGTTCGGCAGCTTGGCGTCCGGGTTGTCGGCCTTGATCTTGGCGTCGTCCCACTTGGTGATCTTGCCCAGGTAGATTTCGGCCAGGACTTCGCCGGTGAGCTTGAGTTCCGCGACGCCGGGCACGTTGAAGGCCGGCACGATGCCGCCCATGACGAGCGGGATGTGAACGACGTCGCCGCCGTTTTCCTTGGCCTTGTCCAGCTGGTCTTTCTTCATCACGGCGTCGGTGCAGCCGAAGTCCACGGCCTTGTCGGTCATCTGGTTGATGCCGGCACCCGAACCGGTGCCCTGGTAGTTGATGGTCACGTTGCCGTACTCTTTGGCATACTCCGCGACCCACTTGTCCATGATCGGCTTGACGAACGTGGAGCCGGAACCTTTCAGGCCGGTGGCGGCGGCGGGGAAGGCGGTTTCTTCCGTGCCGGCGGCGGCGGGCCGTGCTTTTTCCGGGGTCGGCAACGGGGTCGAGGCGATGCCACAGGCGGCCAGGCCGATGGCGACGAGCACCGCGGTCAGGAAAGTAGGACGGAAACGCATGACGCTACTCCTTGGGAAAAGGGAGACCTGGAAGCGCTGTTACTGTATGCGTCGGCCGGGGGGGCGATGTGACGAAATGGTGAAGAAGGAGTGAAGCCGCTAATTCGCCCTAAACGCCCAGCGACTGTTTCAAACCGCGCAAGTCATTTTCCACGCCGGCCAGCGCCTCTTGCAATTCGGTCACGACCTGTTTCAGCGCGGCCAACTCGGCGCGTGTCGCCACCAGATCGCCTTCGAGGTGCGCGGGCTGCGGCGCGGCAACCACCGGAGCCGCGGCCTGCGGCGCTGGCGGCAAGGAGACCGGTTGCGCGTTGACCTGCGCGCGGATGCGTTCCAACTCGCGCGGGTCGTGGAAGCCGTGGGTGACGACGGCGCCGCGGCCTTCCGGCGTGAGGTACAGCACGAAATTGCGTTCCACCAAAGGCCGTAGCGCCACGCGGAGGGCGTCGAGGTCGTCGATCGGCTCCATGCGGCTGACGCGCGGCCGCAATTCGCCGAGGGTCTGGGGGCCGCGCAACAACAGCTCGGCCAGGAGCGCGAGATCGACTTTATCGACGTGCCAGGTCTCGTACAGGTTGTGCCGCCAGCGCTCGACGCGACCGCCGGTGATCTTGATGGCGAGCAGTCGTTTCTGGCAGCGGGCGAGGGCTTCCTCGACCTCGTCCTCTTCGAGGTTCAGGATCGGGTCGCGGTTGGACTTCTGGTTACAGCCGGTGGTGAGGGAGTTAAGGCTCAATGGATAGGTGTCCGCGGACTTGCTGGTCTTTTGCTTCTCGACCAGCACGCCGAGGATGCGCCGCTCGCGCACGTCGAGGACCGGCCACGGACCCGCACTGCCTGGGGCGTCGGACGACATACGTTTGCCTCAAAAAGGATGGTCGGGGGTGTCGGGTGTCGGGTGTCGGGGGTCGGGTGTCGGAATTGGCTGACAGCTAATAGCTGACAGCTAACAGCTATTTATTGCCCCTCTTCCGACCCCCGACCCCCGACCCCCGACACCCGACACCCGACACCCGACACCCGACACCCGACACCCGACACCCGACAACTTAGCCTTTCAAAATCTCCGCCATATTCCGCTTATACTCTTCGACCCCCGGCTGGCCGTAGGGGTTGACGCCCATCAGCCGGCCCTCGATGACCGTGGCCAACATTAGCATTTGCATCAACTGGCCCAGCGCGTGTTCCGACAGCGACGGCAACATCACGTCGGCGGTCGGCCGGGCCGCGTCGTAGTACGCCTGGTTGACGCCGTGCTCGGCCGCGGTCATCAGGTCGGGCAGTCCCTTGCGGCTGTAAACGTTCAACTCGTCTTCGTTGTGGTCCGCCATCTGCACCAGGATCGGCACCGACCGGGGCGTTTTCAGGATCAGGTTGTTGATGACGCGGTCGCGCGGCCCTTCCTGGTGCTGCTGGCCCCGCGAATGCAGGTCGCGCGTCTGCACCGTCGTCAACGGCGTCGGCCCGCGGCCCTGCTTGCCCAAACTCTCCGCCAGCAGCTGGTCGTACCACAGCCCCAGCGTTTCCAGCTTCTTGGACCACACCGACAACACGCGGACCGGCTTTTTCATCTCCTCGTACAGCAGGTAGTTGACGCCGGCGAACTGCAACACCGGGTTGCGCTCGTACGCCTCTTCGAGGAACCGCTTGGTCATGGCCGCCGCGCCGAGCAACAGGGCGCGCACGTCGAGGCCCATCAGCGCCGCCGGCAACAGGCCCGCCGACGTGAAGACCGAGTACCGGCCGCCGACGTAGTCGGGGATGGTCAGCACGTCCGCGTCGTCGTGGCCCAAGCCGCGGAACAGGTCGCGCAGCTTGCTGTTGGTCGGCCCCGTCACCGCCGCGAACAGCTTCTTGAGCCACTGCGAACGCAGGCCGTAAAACTCGGTCGCCTCGCGCTGGAAGACGCGCAGGGCCACCGCCGTCTCGATGGTGCCGCCGGACTTGCTGACCGCCACGACCGCCCAGCGCTCCTCCCGACGATCGGGGTCCACGCAGGTGACTTGCAACAGGTCGAGCAGGTCTTGCAGGGCGTCGTTGTCGAGGTTGTTGCCTTCAAAGTAGATGCGCGGCGTGCCCATACGCGCCTCGGGGGGCAACTCGTTGTGGTAGGCGCTCTTCAGCGCGTCGAACAGGGCGCGGGCACCGAGGTAGCTGCCGCCGATGCCGAGGATGACGATGCGGTCGGCCTCTTCGCGCAGGCGGTGGGCCAGGGCCAGGACTTTGCCCAGTTCGCTGGCGTCGGCCTTACGGCGGTACTGGTCGAGGGTGTTCTGCGGCAGGTCGATGAAGCCGGCGTCCAGCGGCAGGTTTTCGGCCTGGACGTTGCGCATCTCGCGGTCGGCCGTGACCTGGCTGCGGCATTGGACCAGGCGCGGCAACAACTCCTTCAGGCGCTGGGCGGACAAAAAGTGTTGGGCGCGCAATTCGGCCGCCGTCGTCCAGTCCTCGACGGCGGGCGTCAGGAGGGCCTGGTAATGGTAGCTGACAACCTCATCGGGCAGTTCCATGGCCATGAACGGACTCTCCAGGGGGCTACCGGCATCAACTGTTCCCCCCCTTGCGAAGGGGGGGTAGGGGGGGTAAGAACGATTAAAGTACTCGGTCATGGCGCTCTCTTCACCCCCCCTTACCCCCCCTTCGTAAGGGGTGGAGTGAACGGTTACCAAAAAACGACTACCCCCTACTATACTTCGGGTATCATCCTGGGTAAACTCCCACCATGAACCTACACCAGTTGATTCGCGAATTGCGCGAGGAAAACCAGTCGAAAATCGTCCTGCTCGTGGCCGACGGATTGGGCGGATTGCCCCTGGAACCCAACGGCAAGACGGAGTTGGAAACGGCCCGCACGCCGCACCTGGACGCCTGCGTGCGCGAAGGCGTGTGCGGCCTGAGCGTGCCGGTTCTGCCTGGCATCACGCCCGGCAGCGGCCCCGGCCACCTCGGTCTGTTTGGCTACGACCCGCTCGAATACCGTATCGGCCGGGGCATTTTGGAAGCCCTGGGCATTCACTTTGAAGTCGGCCCGCGCGACGTGGCGGTGCGCGGCAACTTCTGCACGGTGGACGACGCCGGCCTGATCACCGACCGCCGGGCCGGCCGGCCGACGACGGAGCGTTGCGTCGCCATGTGCCAGCTACTGCAACAGATTCGCATTCCGGGTTTGGAGGTGTTCGTCGAGCCGGTGCGCGAGCATCGCTTCGTGGTGGTGTTCCGCGGCGATAATCTGGGCGACTCGGTCAACGACACCGACCCGCAGCAAACCGGCCACGCGCCGCTGACCGCGAAGGGCGCCGACGCTGCGTCGCAGCACACCGCCGACGCCGTGAACCGCTTCATCGCCGAGGCGGGTAAAGTGCTAAAGGGTCAAGCCCCCACGAATATGGTGACATTGCGCGGCTTCGCGCGTTACCCGAAGATCGGCACGATCCAAGAGGTTTATGGCCTGCGTGCCGCGGCGATCGCGGTCTATCCCATGTACAAAGGTCTGGCCCGGCTGGTGGGCATGCACATCGCGGACGCCGGCTCGACCCTACGCGACCAGGTGGAGACGCTACAAAAGTTATGGAACCAATACGACTTCTTTTTCCTGCACTACAAGTACACCGACAGCACGGGCGAGGACGGCAACTTCCCGGCGAAGGTGGAGATGATCGAGCGGCTGGACGCCGAGATCCCGCGGGTGCGGGCGCTAGACCCGGACGTGCTGATCGTGACGGGCGACCACAGTACGCCGAGCAAGATGCGGAGTCACAGCTGGCACCCGGTGCCGACGCTGCTGGTGGCGGACACGTGCCGGCCGGACCGCGTGACGGAGTTCGGCGAGTCGCAATGTCTGTATGGCAGCCTCGGTCAGTTCCCGGCGATGACGTTGATGACGCTGGCGCTGGCGCACGCGGGACGGTTGGGCAAATACGGGGCGTAGGACGCGGGCAAGAATAGCTTCGTCCGAGCCGTGACTGTCAGGGAGCGGTGAACCCCACCGCTCCCTGACGGTCACGGCTCGGACACCTGTAGGTCAATGACGAAATTGTTCTTGCCCTCGTCCATCGCTACCGTGGAGCTACGACGAACAGCGGACGAAAGTCCGCCGTGGTAGCGCCAGGGGCGTGCGGTAGCGCGACTCTCCTCACGACTTGTCCGCTAACCGCCGCCCGGAACAGCAAAGAGCTGACGGAAAAGAGCGAAGTTCAATGGCGCCGGTCGAGCAAGCCCGCAGCGCGAAGCAAGGGCGAGCGGCCTGGTTCCCGCCAATGCCCTTGCTTCGCGCTGCGGGCTCGATCCGGTACCGACCTCTTCTATTCGCAACGCTGTAAGGATGACTCCATGCGCGCCACACCGGCCCAATTCAAAATCGACGGCGTTTGGGTGCAATGTTATGCAACCGAGGACTTCGGGGCCTTGGGCCAGCGCTTCCTTTGTGACTTCGCGAAGGCACCGGGCGAACCGCAGAAGCTGATGTTGCTCCGCCTGAAAGATTGGACGCAGGTGAGCCTGCCGAACTTCGTCGCTCCCATTCCCCTGGTGTTGAAACCCGGCTCGGATGCGCGGCCTCCGATGCTGCGGGCGGTGAAAGGCAAGCTCTATCAACGCACGTTGGCGATGCCCGACGGGAAATCGCGCGCCGAACCGTGTTCCGTGCTTCAGCAAGACGTGTCGGGATTATTGTCGCTCCGCGACGCGATCCTCCGGGCGAAAAAGGCGGGCGACACGCCGCGCATCTGGCAACTTTTCTTTGGAGCTTGCAAAACGCTCAACCGTTTCGGCAAGACGTTCGGCGGCGGGCAGCCTGTCCCGTTGCAGTGTCCTGGCAGCCTCGCGGTCGAATCCGGCGGTCGCATTGTTCTGCTCGACGCCGAAATTCGGGTGGGCGCCGCCGCAGCCGCCCCGGACGCGAAACAACTCTATCAAACCTGGTTCGGAGAGAAGGGAGGTAGCGGCGCGGCCGACGCCAAGGACGCTTCACTTATGCACTCGCGCGCCCTCCTCCTTTTTTTCCGCCAATTGCTCGGCGGCAGCCCCCAACAACCCGCGGGGGCGGTTCCGGCGGCATTAGCCAAGGCCATCGTCGGTTTGGGCCAAGTTCCCCTGGGCATTCCTCTGGATGAAATGGAAGAGTGGGTCCGCAACAACGGCGAAGATTAGAGCCTTCCCGTCGAGGAGGATGAAGAACCAACCACCGTACCTTCGCGGGGCGCTTCAGTCGAACTCGTTCCGATGACGACGGCCCCTCCGAAAAAGCGCTCGTTGCTTCTGCTCCTTTCGACCTTGCTGAATGTGCTCCTGGCAGGTGCCGTTTTCGTGCTCCTCATGCTTCTGGGGATGGGGGTGTACGGCCGGCAGGGCAATAGCAACGGCGAAACTCCGGCCACGTTCGACTCCGCCCTTCTCTTCTCATCGTACTGCGTCGTCTTTCCGACCCAGGGCACCATCGGCGAGAAAGTGAACGCCTCGTTGTCCGAGTTGTTCCCCGGCAAGGTGCAGGAGGTCAAACGGACGTCTGCCGAGCGCGACCGGCTGTTGGATCAAAAGATGAAGGACGTCGTTCAGGGCTTGCCCGAACCGGAGAATTTGAAACAACTGCTCGACCGCCTGGCGGCGGATCACGCGATCCGGTTCAAGGGGTACGCGGCGGGAGGACCGACCGAGGGGCTGACAGCGATCATTGATCGGGGCGGCGTCTTTACCATCTCCGGCAGCCGGGAGCAGCACGGGTCGCTCTTGCAGACCGACAGCCTCGACAAGATTCTCACCAAAGCAAATCTGGCCGATGGACCGGGGGCGCGGAAGTTACTCGCCACGTTGCGTAAAGCCGTCGCGGATTACGCCTCGTTGAAAGACGCCCTGAGCATTATCGGCGACCGCCCGGCGTACCTCATCGCGGTGGAACCGACTGCCGACGGCCACGACGCGACGCGGAAAAAACTCCTCAGCCGGCTAGACAAGCCGGTGTTTTCCTCGCGCCCAATCCCTGGATTATTTGACGCGGTTGATCCGACGAGCGACACCGGCGGCGGTTCAGCGATGTACACGCTTCGGCTGGAGCGGCCTTGCTTCTGGCGCGCGGCCAGCAAAGACGACCGAAAGGGTGTCGATTTCACCACTAACGCCACCAATGACCGGATCAAGTGGCAATCGATTCCCGAAAACCAACTCATCGAATGGAAGCCTATTCCCCTTAAAAAGCAGAACCGCAAGACCGAACCGACCGCGAGCTTCGATATCGCCGTGGTCGTTGACGGTAAGATCATCGTGTTTCGCAATCAAAACATTCTCCTGGGCGACTCGAAAAAAGAAGTCCAAGCGCAGGCCAGGGAATACGTCGAGGGACTCAAATTGCCCGCCAAGGAAATCGAGGAAGTGGTTGCCGTACGGCAACAGGATCGACAGGTCGCCGGTGCCTTAAACTACAGTTACCTGGCGGGACTGGTCACGACCTCCGGCGGCGACCTTGAAATACACTTCAAGAAGGAGTTTGAACTGCTGAAGAAGGGCGAAGATGACTTCTAACCTCGCAGACCAAGGGGCCGAATACAATTAAGATAACGCTGGCGACGGACCACGCGGACGGAGCTTAGATGCAGTGGCGGAAAGGCGAGCGGCGGACGAAAGTCCACCGTGGCTGGGCCGTGGTCGTGCGGTAGACACGGCGCGACTCAATCCAATTCCAGCGAGAGATCGATTTTCCTTCCGGCGCGTTCCGCCTGGACGGCCAACTCCGCGGTAGAACGACACAGCTCAGCAGCCGGGGCCGCCGAGCGACAATGACCCGTCAGAACCGAACAAGCGGCCCCGGTCTGCTGCAGCGTCTGGTTCCAATTCCGCGGCGTGCCGCCGCGCCTGCGTGCCGGGAACTTGGGCCGAGAATATCCTATCCCTCAGCCCGGCGTGTGTCCCCGTATTGTCTGTGGGGCTTCGAGCTTTTCTCGCTCAG
>JBBRLG010000089.1:0-16387 GCA_038231495.1 Gemmatales bacterium
CCGTCGCGAACGTGTTCGAGCAGCCCCTCGATGCCGATGATGGTGGGAACGTTCAGCTCGCGGCAGATGATCGCCGCGTGCGAGGTCACGCCGCCCTGTTCGGTCAACACGCCCGCGGCGCGCTTGAGCAGGCCGGCCAGGTCGGGGTCCGTGGACTCGCTCACGACGATGGTGCCCTTGGGCAGTTCTTCGCGGTAATCGTCGGCACGGATGATGACCTTGCACGGGCCGACGACGATGCCGCGCGAGGCGACGACGCCTTTGAGGACCGCCGGGTTTTGCCGACCGCGGACCTGCGCCCGCACCAGTCGGCCCAGCTCCGCGGCGTCGGCACCCGCCAGCACCACTTCCGCGCCGTCGATGACGGCGTACACGCAGCCGTTGCCGCGTTCGGCGAGCGCCGGATCGATCAACCGACCCGCCCGCAGCGAGGCGGCGACCTCTTCGGGCAACAGGCAACGGACGGTCCACTCGCTCACGCCGACACGGTCGGCGATCTCGGCGAGCAGCATGTCGAGGTAGTAGAAGTTCCGCAGCTGGGCGTAACGACGGTGCAACTTGGCCGCGCCGATTTCCGCATACACCTCGTAAAGCGCCCGGTGGCCGGGGTCCAGGTCGAGCATTGCCAGTGCCGCGAACCGCGCCTGTTTGGCGGTTTCGTAACGGCCGGCCATGTCGGCGGTGTCGCCCGCGGCCGGGTTGTGCAGGTGTTCCGCCAGCCGCTCGACGTACTGGCCGAGCGTGGCGAGTTCGCGCCGGCCGTAGCCGTGGTAGGGCAGGAATTGCCATTTCTCCTGGTGGCCGCGCAGCCGTTGCACCAGTTCGGGGCGCAGGAACAAGCGTACCCGTGCCGAGGCGTCCGCCGGTCCCGGCGACGACGGCCCGTGGGCCCGCGCCGCGGCCACGATCTCCTCGAATTCCAGCATTTCCTGGGCGAGTACGCTGGGCAAGAGCGGTTGCGACAGGACGGCAAACGTCTCATCGGCCACCGCCGCGGACAGGCCCTGGGCACGCAGGTGATCCATCAGGTAGGTGGAAAAATACGACACGCCGCGGTCGAGCGCTTCGGGCAACCGGGCGTAGCGGTACAGGGTGCGCTGGGCGGTCGCGTGCCGTTCGTAGAGCGCCAGCAGGCGCGCGTCAGACATCCGGGCCAGGCGTGCCGGAGACGTGCGCGGGTCGAAGAGGCGCTTCAGCCGGTCGGAGAGGCGGACGATTTCGTACACGACGCACGGCAGCCACTCCGGCCGCTTGAGCGCCTTCTTGACGATGGCGACGGCAGTCCGTTGGCACTCGTCTTTGAGCAGGTAGTAGTGCTCGTTGAACCCCTCATACAGCGCGACGAGGCCGGTGTAGCCGGGGTAGAGCCGCCCGGTATGCGGGACGCACGACGCCCGGAGGTAGAAGGTCGAGAAGTGTAGGTCTTCGTCGTAATTGACCGCGCCTTTGACCCACTCCTGGCCCTGGACGAGTTCGCGCAACCGGTCGAGGGGCGACGTGGTCGGAGTAGTGGCCTCAGCAACCGGCTTTGGGCCGTTGGCCGGACGGGACAATGGTTCGCGCACCACGGTGGTTCCTTTCCCCTGTGCCGGCGGCCTCGCGGCGAGACGCGCTCGGTCGTTACTTTATCTTAACAGCCGTAAAGGAACCATGATCCGAAGATAAAATCTCCTTCATATTTGCAGCGACCCCGCGACCCTCACCCGCGCGGCAAATCACCGTTTGCTAACGGTGAATGCCTGTCGGTGGGTGCCGCCGGCGGTCAATCACTGCCGTCCAAGTTACGGACAGAAGGCGTCATTGCGGGACGGCGGCAAACGTCCTGTTCACGAAAAACGGGCCGTATCCGCTGCGGGGAGCGAAGCCGGGCCGCGTGACGGAGTTCGACGCCATCTTGGGCAGAGCGGTCAACAGGGTGCCATCGACGGCGGCGGCGCGGAGTGAATTGACGTGGGCGGTGTTGGGGATCGGGTTATTGGGCCTGCTGAGTATGGGGGCGATCTTGGCGCGGGGCGGGGATCCGTTGCGTTGGTCGGCGGCGGCGGGTGCGGGAGAGCATGCGGCGGAAGTGCGCTCGGCAAAAAAGGTTAAGGCACAAAAACACGTGGCGTAGTTGACGGTGTTGCCTGGCACCCAACGGCGCGGTTGAGCGGCGTCAGTCCTCGTCGCCGTACTCTTCCTTCCACTCCTCGTACCAGGCCATCTGGATCGCTTCCAAACGCTTCTCGTTGGACTCTTCGGGCTTGCCCTCGAAGTCTTCGAGGTCCAGAACCCACTTGTGCAGGTCGGTGAAGCGCACCGTCAGCGGGTTGAGCGTGTCGTACTTCTCCAACAGCATTTCGCCGATGTCGCGCGTGTCGGTCCAGGTAATTGCCATGATTTAGCTTCCTTTATTCGTAACCGTTCACTCCCCCCCTTACGAAGGGGGGTAGGGGGGTGGAGTGGACGCCAGGGCTGCGGACTTCAATCGTTCTTACCCCCCCTGCCCCCCCTTCGTAAGGGGGGGAGTGAACGGTTTCCTTTATTCCGCGGTTGGGCGCTTGGTCTTCCGGGTGGCCTTTGCCGGAGCGGAGCGTATTGGTTGGCCAAGGATTTCATCAACCTTTATTGCAAAGCCGTCCAGCAGATGCGAAACCGCCGTCGCCCCCTTGCCGAATTCACCATGCACAACATAACGCTTGCCACGTAGTCGTAGCACGGTGATCCGCTCCTCTTTGGGATCAACAATCCAATACTCGGCAATACCGACAAGCGCATAGTCCACCCGCTTGGCAACCAGGTCGCGATGACGGTCTTTCTTGGTGCCGCTAACGACTTCCATTACCAAGTCAGCCCCATCCCAGCATTCCTCACCCATGCGTTCCGCGTGTTCCTTTGCCATGAAAACAACGTCCGGCTCGAGGATTTTGCGCGGCCCCACCCGCACGCGCAACCCCATCACGAGGACGGTTCCCAAATCGCGGCTCGCGGTGTACGCCAGGAGAAGGCCGTAGAAGTAGAGCACGCGCTGCTGATGCGACATCGTCGGCACGGGTGGGATCTCCAGATAACCATCCGAGAACTCCACCAAATGATTGGTGGTGAGTGATAAATACTCCTCCTCGGTCCAATGGCCCTGGTGTGGAATCTTTTCGCCCGGTTCCCAGGTCGGTTCCCATTGGCTGAGATCCAATTTTTGTGCGGTAGTTACTCGGCTCATCGTCGCCGCCCTTCGCAAATGAAGCTGAAAGCTAATAGCTGACAGCTAACAGCTATTAATTGAATACCAATCCTAAATCGTCTTCGGGTTAATCTCTTCCATCTTCCGATCCTTCAACGCCGCCTTCGTCACGGCGTTCATCATACGTTCGGCCAACGGCGTGGTCTCCTTGTTCAGTTCGTCGAGCGCTTCGTGCAAGGGGTCGGGATTGTCGCCCTGCAGCGCCTGGCGCGTCCACGCGATGGCCGCGTCGATGCGTTTGCGCTCCTCCGCCGGCAGGTTCGCGCCCTCGGCGGCTATCCCCTTGTCGGTGTGGCGCAGGTCGCCCTCGGCCTTCGTCTTTAGCTCGATGAACCGGCGGGCGTTGAAGTCCTCGCGGGCGTGCTCAATGCTCTCCAGCACCAGGTTTTCTACCTCATCTTCGGTGAGGCCGTGGCTGGGCTGCACCGTGACCTTCGCCTCCTGGCCGCTGCGCTGTTCCTTGGCCGAGACCGTCAACAGGCCGTTGGCGTCCACGAGAAATGTCACGTCCACCTGGGCCATCTGGGCCGGCATCGGCGGGATGCCGCTCAGGCGAAAGCGCCCCAGGCTGATACAGTCCTTCGTCAGTTCGCGCTCGCCCTGGCAGATGTTGACATCCACGCCGGTCTGGCCGTCAACATAGGTGGTGAAGCGCTCGGTGGCGCGGGCCGGGATTGTGCTGTTACGATAAATCAGTTTGCTGACCGCGCCGCCCAGCGTCTCGATGCCGAGCGACAACGGCACCACGTCGAGCAACAGCATGTGCCGGCGGCCGCCCGTCAGGATGTCGGCTTGCACCGCGGCGCCCATCGCCACCACTTCGTCGGGGTTCAGCTCCGTGTGCGGCTTGCGCTTGAAATACGCCTCGACGCGCTGGCGGACGTAAGGGATGCGGGTCGAGCCGCCGACGAGGACGACTTCTTTCACGTCGTCTACGGTCAATTCCGCGTCGCGCAAGGCGGTACGGCACTTGTCCAAAGTGCGGTCGATGAACGGTTGCAGCAGGTTTTCCAACTCGGCGCGCGTGAACGTGCGGCGGTAAGACAGGCCGCGGTCCGGCAGGTTGACGACGAACTCCGCGGTGTCGCCGGACGACAGGGCGATCTTGACGCGCTCACCCTGGTCGCGAAGGTGTTGCAACAGTTCCGGGTCGCGCTTCGTCAAGTCGGTGCCGATCTCTTGCACCGCGACGTTCATGAGCGCCCGGTCGAAGTCGTCGCCGCCGAGGTAGGTGTCGCCGTTCGTGCTGAGTACCTTAAAAACGCCATCGCTGATCGACAGGATCGAGCAATCGAACGTGCCGCCGCCGAGGTCATAAATCGCGATGGTGCCGGTACGATGTTTGTCCAGGCCGTAGGCCAGTGCCGCGGCGGTCGGCTCGTTGACGATGCGCAACACGTCGAGGCCGGCAATGCGCCCGGCGTCGCGCGTGGCCTGACGCTGACTGTCGTTGAAATACGCGGGGACGGTGATGACTGCCTTGGTCGGGTTGCCGGCCCGGCGACGCACCTCTTGCAAGATGATGGCCGACAACTCTTCCGGCGTATGTTCCTTGCCCGCGATCTTGACGTGCAGCACTTTGCGGCCGCCCTCGACCTCGCGTTCGAGCACCTGGTAGGGGATCAACGGCAACTCTTTTTGCAGGTCGGCGAGGGTGCGGCCCATGAGGCGCTTGACGCTAAAGACTGTGTGGTCTGGGTCGCTGAGGCAGCGCTGCCGCGCGGCACTGCCGACCAGGACGCTGCCGTCCTCGTGGAAGCTGACGACGCTCGGCACGAGCGCAACGCCCTGCTCGTCGCGCACGACGACGGGCCGGCCGTTTTCCATGGAGGCGGCGAGGCTGAAGGTGGTGCCGAGGTCGATACCGATGACGCTGGGTGGCATAAGTTTGATTAGGTTGAGGGTGTCAGAACGAAGGCCGCAGATCACGCGGATTTTGTTGCGGTCACCGCACTTGCTTTGAGGACGTGGGCGAAGATTCCCATGATGCGCCCCGGCTCGCCGATGAAATACTCTTCCACGTCGAGAGTGACGTCCACGCCCGCCAGCTGGAGAAACTTCCACGCGCTGCCCGTGGTCACGACGCCGTACACGCAAGCCACCGCAGCGGCGGACTTCGTGTTGAACTCCCGCGCGGCCACCATCCCGGCAATGCACTGCCCCAACCCGTTGCGGAGGTTGTCGTTCTTGGCTTCGGCGATCGCCACGACCGGAGCCGTCAGCACGGATTGCAACGGCGACCGTGTGAGAATGAAATCGCAGTAGCCGTTCAGCCCGCGCGAAGCATCCACGTCGAATTGCACTCCGGAAAACAGTCCGAAGCTGTTGCCGAGCAGTCGTCGCAACTCCGACAGCAGTGGCGCGATAATGAATTCGGAGCGAGCCTTCTCCGTGTTGATGGCGAGGGCCAGCGCGACATCGCCGCGAAGCCGCTCGGTGAAGGCCGACGACAACGGCATGGCCGGGACGCGGCTAAAGAGGTCGGCCTCTGCCAAATTCAACCCCAAGGCTTGCTGAACCTCCGGGAAGCCAAAATCGTTAAACGCCATGAAGCACCTCAACATACTCCTGCACCGTCGGCAAATCGGTAATACCGGCCGTGGCGCTCAGCCGCACGCGAAAAACCCGTTTGCATCGGTGGAATCGTTGTCCATCAGCGTCCGTGACCGTCAATGACCTTTGTGCCAATTACGGTCGTTTCGCGGTAATTGGGTGCCAGTTTCGTAATACCAAATGCGGTCGCGTTTGCGGCTACGCCAGATTGTCTCAAACCTGGCCGCATCCGGCATAAAATCCGCAGCGGCTTCATTCCTCCTCTTCGGCGTGCAGGATGCTTTGAATGTTGCGGGCACCCCGAAGGACGTGGAGGACTTCCACACCGTCGGCAAGGGCGCGGTAGAAAATAACGTAGTTCGGATAGCGACTAATTGGAAAATGCCGCAGCCCCTGGAAACGAAGGTTCTCGGTTTCCCAAACGGCACCCATCTCCGGCATCGCTGCCAGCGCGTCGTAGGTTTTGCGGGCGGCAGCGAGTAAACGGAGGGCCGCGGATGGACTGCGCATGCCGATGAATACGGCGATATCCTCCAGTTCCTGGCGGGCCTTGGGGCGTTCAATGACTCTTGCCATTGGCGGAGCGTTTCTTTGAGGCGCCTTTGATACGATCCGCCACTCGCTTTTCGCTTTCCTTCCACGTCGCGTCGTTCACGGGCTGCGGTTCGCCGCTGTCGAGAGCCTCTTGCAGCTTGTTTTCGACACCAACGCGCTCTTGGCGTCGGCGCTCTTCTCGGATGAGTTGCCGAATGTACTCACTGGCCGTGCCATAGCCGCCTCGGTCAATCTGCTCTTGGACCCACTGCTTGAGGGTAGGCGGCAGCGATATGTTGAGGTTGGTTCTCATAAAGGAAATTTACCAGGAGGCGCGCGGTGAGTCAATGTGAGGCACAAAGCAGCACGCCTGTCCCCCAGCGGCCACGCAGTCAGCGGCGAATCGGTATCACCGGCCGCGTCGCTCAGCCGCACGCCAAAAAGCCGTTTGCATCGGTGGAATCGTTGTCAATCCGCGTCCATGATCCTCGCCAACAAGTTAGAGCCTGCAAAGAGCGAAAATGGGCAATGAGGGAATCGAACCCACGACTCTTCGGTGTAAGCGAAGCGTGATACCATTTCACCAATCGCCCGATCAATCCGCCCGCAAGTCGCGCAACAATCCCTGCACATACTTCGCCGCATTTAACACCTGCCGCACTTGCAACAGCACTCCGCAGCGTTTCGCATCGTCCGTCGGCAACTTCTCCAACTCCGCGAACTGCTGACCGAGTTCGCCGACTAGCGCATCATTGCGGCGGGCTAACTGCTTCTCCATCTCGCGCCGGCCCGGTGAGTCTGGCGGCTGTGCGCGCAGCTCCTCGATCTCCATGCGCAGCTCCAGCATCTCTTCGAGAAACGCCGGCGCCATCGCCTTGTGCTCGGCCGCGGTCGGGCCGCCTTCGAGAGCCAGCAGGTATTCCGCCCGGCGGAACGGCTGCTTCAACGTCGCGTAGGCGTCGTTGAGTGCCGCCGACTGTTCCATGCTCGCGCGCTGGTGCGCAACGGACGATTGCTGGTGATAGTCCGGGTGCGTCTCCCGGCTGCGGGCCAGGTAGTTGCGCTCGATTGCCGCCGCGTCGAGGGCGAAACGCCGCGGCAGTCCCAGGCGCTCGAAGTGCGTCGGCGTTCCCGACGCTACCACCTCGGCCATGACCGCCACCCCCGCATAAAGGCAAGAGCCGGGCGCAATTGCACCCGGCTCGTCGAAGACCGACTATTACATCGAGAACGAACTGCCGCAGCCGCACGTGCTCTTGGCGCTGGGGTTCGTGATGCTGAAGCCGCGCTTGTTCAGGTCGTCGTGGAAATCGACCGTCGCGTTCTCCAGGTACATCAGGCTGCGCTTATCGACCACCACCGGGATGCCGTGAAAATCGAACACTTCGTCGAGCTTCTCGCTGACGGTCGGGTCGAGGTCCAGCTTGTGCTGGAAGCCGCTGCAACCGCCGCCGACGACGCGCAAGCGCAAGTACACCTTCTCAGGGAACGAGCCGGTCGTCTTGTTCTCCTCGATGATGCGCTTGACTTCCGACGCCGCCTTTTCCGAAACCGTAATAGGCATAGTTCTCTCCTGACTAACTATTGGAATCGATCGGAAACCCACCCTCAGTATTATAGCCCGCGCGCACTCAGGACGCGGCGGTAGCGGCGCTGCCGACGAGGTTCGCCTGCTTGTCCTGGTAGTCCTTGATCGCCGCCTTGATGGCGTCCTCGGCCAGGACCGAGCAATGCACTTTCACCGGCGGCAGGCTCAATTCTTCGACGATGGAGGTGTTGCGGATGTCGCGCGCCTCGTCGATCGTCTTGCCCTTGAGCCACTCGGTCGCCAGGCTGCTCGACGCGATGGCACTGCCGCACCCGAACGTCTTGAACCGGGCGTCCTCGATCCGGCCCGTCACCGGATCGACCTTGATCTGAAGTTTCATAACATCCCCGCACTCAGGAGCGCCGACGATGCCGGTGCCCACGGTCGGGTCCGCGCGGTCGAAGCTGCCCACGTTGCGGGGGTTGTTATAGTGGTCGAGAACTTTGGTGCTGTACGCCATGTTTGGCTAACTCCTTGACGAACTCGGTAACCGTTTGCGGATACGTTCGCTCTCAGTGGGCCGCCCACTGGACCGTCTTCAGGTCGATGCCCTGCTTGTGCATCTCGAACAAGGGGCTCATGGCGCGCAGGTGGTTCACCGCCCGCACCACGTCGTCGATCACGAAATCGACTTCCTCTTCCGTGTTGAACCGCCCCAGGCCGAAGCGGATGCTGCTGTGCGCCAACTCGTCGCCGACGCCCAGCGCCTTCAACACGTAACTCGGCTCCAGGCTCGCCGAGGTGCAGGCCGAGCCGGAGCTGACCGCCACGTCCTTGATGCCCATCATCAACGCCTCGCCCTCGACGAAGGCAAAGCTCAAGTTCATGTTGCCCGGCAGCCGCTCCGTCGGGTGGCCGTTGAGGTACACGTCGCCCAGCTCGGCCTCGATGCCCTTCTTCAGCCGCTCGCGCAGGCCGATCAGCCGCTTCGCCTCGACATCCAGTTCCTTGCGGCACAGTTCCGCCGCCAGGCCCAGGCCGACGATGTTCGTCACCGCCAGCGTGCCGCTGCGCATGCCGCGCTCGTGGCCGCCGCCATCGATGAGCGGGTCGAGCCGGACGCGCGGGTCTTTGCGGCGAACGTACAGCGCGCCGACGCCCTTCGGTCCGTAAATCTTGTGGGCGCTCAGGCTCAACAGGTCGATGCCCATCTCGTCCACATCGAGGGGAACCTTGCCGACCATCTGCACCGCGTCGGTGTGGAACAGCACGCCCTTTTGTTTGCAGACTTTGCCGATCTCTTTAATCGGATGCAGGGTGCCGATCTCGTTGTTGGCGGCCATGAGGCTGACGAGGATCGTCTTGTCGGTCAGGGCCGCGGCGACCTGCTCGGCAGACACCCGGCCGAACTTGTCCACGGGCAGAAACGTCACGTGGTAGCCGTCGCGCTCGAGGCGCTTGCAGGGGTCGATGACCGCCTTGTGTTCGGTGACGGCGGTGATGACGTGGTTGCCCTTCTTCTTGTACATCGAGGCGACGCCCTTGATCGCCAGGTTGTTGCTCTCGGTGGCGCCGCTGGTGAAGATGACCTCCTTGGCGCCGGCACCGATGAGGCTGCCGACCTGCTCGCGGGCCTGCTCGACGGCCTCCTCGGCCTTCCAGCCGAACGAGTGGTTGCGGCTGGCGGCGTTGCCGTAAAACTCGGTGAAGTACGGCAGCATCGCCTGGACCACGCGCGGGTCGGTCCGCGTCGTGGCGTTGTTGTCCATGTAGATCGGGGTCTTGACCATTATCCTGATAAACTCCGTTGAAAGCCGTCAGTTGGCCGGGGCCAGTGCCACCAGCTGCTGTTCCAGGGGGACCACCGTCAGCCCGAACTGCGTGTTACCGTCGCCGCCGAGGTGTCCGAAAATCTCGGCGAGCGTCACCTTACCCAGCACCTCGCGGACGCGCCGATGAATTTCGCCGACCGCGTTGCGCACGGGGCACAGGTGGGCCAGCGAGCAAGGGTCGTCCGCGTCCTTGTTGCACTCCGCCAGGTGGAACGAATCGTTGAGGGCGTCCATCAGCTGGGCGAGCGTGACTTCCTCGGCGGGTCGTTCCAGCACATAGCCGCCCTTGACGCCGCGGTGACTCGTCACGAACCCCTTGCCACACAACAGCTTGAGGATGTTGGCGACGAACGCCCGGCTCAACTCGAAGCGGGCGGCGATCTCGCGGGCACTGCCGCCCTCGGAGCGCCGGTACAGGTACGACAAAATCAGGAGCGCGTAGTCAACTTTGCGATTGAGCAACGTCATACCAGCGCTCCAAAGACCCGGAAAATCCGATATAGTAGCTACGCACTCCTATTTTAGAAACGTAACCGCACCAGTCCAGTGCTGATTCACCGATTATTAGGAAAATAGTTACAAATGGTTGAGAACGCGCGGCTTGGCGAGCCGCTTGCGCCTGAGCGCGGTCGGCGCTCAGGCGCAAGCGGCTCGCCGTTCCCCCTTTTCACTTCCCCGTCCGCTCCTGCACCGACAGCGAATCCCAAATGCGCACCGTGAAATCGCCCGATCCCGAAACTAGCCGCGTGCCGTCGGGACTGAACGCGATCTGATGGACGTAAGCCCCGTGGCCCTCAAGTTCGGCGACAAGCTGGAAGGTGGTCATGTCCCAGAAGCGAATCATGTTGTTCGCGCACGCAGAGGCCAGGCGCGTGCCGTCGGGGGTGAAGGCCAAGCCGTAAGGGATCGTCCCGTGCTTCAGGACGGCGACCTCCTTCCAGGTGTTCGTGTCCCAGAGGCGGACCGTGCCGTCCCTGGAGCCGGATGCGAGCCACTTGCCGTCGCGGCTCACGGCCAGGGCGTAAACCTCGTCGGTATGCCCTTCGACCACCTGGATTTGCTCCTGCTTGACCACGTCCCAGATTCGGACGGTGCGATCCTGTCCGCCCGTGGCGAGCCAGGAACCATCCGGGCTGAAACAAATATCCTTGATCCAGCCGCGGTGCCCCTGCAGCACCGCGACTTCGATTCGGCGTTCGACATCCCAAACGTGAACGGAGTTATTGCTGCCGCCGGAGGCCGCGAGCAGATTGCCTCGTGAGCTAAATGCCACACGTGGATCGCTACTGTAGAGATTGCCTGGTGGCAATTGGAAACAAAACGCTTCTTGGGCGGTGGTCAGATCCCAAAAGCGAACCGCGCCGTCGCGGCCGAATGCGGCAACGAGGTTCCCGGCCGGGTGAAAGGCGACGGACGACACGACCGTTTTCTCGGGAGGACGGGTGGACGGGTAGCTCAGGAGGGAGATCTGGCGGCCGGTAGTTGCGTCCCAAATGCGGACGGTGCCGTCCCAGGCAGCCGAGGCCACGCATTCGCCGTCGGGGTGAAAGGCGACGCTGTAGACGAAGTTCTCATGGCCGCGTAGAGAACCGTTTCTCTCGGCCGATCGAGCGTCCCAAAGGCGAACGCTGCCGTCGCCAACCGATGCGGTCACGATCGTTCGGCCGTCCGGTGTGTATTGCGCTGCGGAAATGGCACCCGTGTGGCCGTGTAGCACGCCGAGCGGTTTGCCGGTCGTGGCGTCCCACAGGCGCGCCGTCTGATCCTTGGCAGCCGAGATCAGATACTTCGAGTCCGGGCTGAATGCAACGCTCGTAACCGAGCCGCGGTGGCCGTCCCGGCTCGCCAGGGCCTGACCCGTTCGCCCGTCCCAGAGGTGAACGGTCTGGTCGAGGCCGCCGGAAGCGATGCGGGTGCCGTCCGGGCTGAACGCGATGGCTTCCGCCTGATTGGTATGTCCGGGCATCACGGCCAGGAGCTTTCCGGTCGCGGCATCCCACAGCCGCAGCGCATTGGTCGGATACGATTCGGCCGTAAGGACGCGATCCCCCTGCGGGTTGAAGAACGCTTGGCCAACTGGCCCGTCGTGTCCGGTCAGAATCGCCAGCGACTGCCCGGTTTCCGCGTCCCACAGGCGCGCGGTTCGGTCGTTCGTCCCGGCGGAAACAACTCGCCGGCCGTCCGGACTGAAGCCGGTCTGAAACACCCGGTCCTCGTGCCCGTGCAAGACCAACAGTTGCTTGCCGGTCGCGGTGTCCCAGACACGGCCGGTCCGGTCATGGAAGCCGGCAACCAGACGCGTGCCGTTCGGACTGAAATGTGGAGTCAAATCCCACTTCTCAGGGCTGCTTAGAACAGCCCGCTCCCGGCCCGCGGCGATATCCCAAAGAAAGATGCGGTTCTCGTCCGTAACCTGGTAGGCAAGTGTCTTGCTGTCCGGACTGAACTCGAACCCATTCACTGGCACCGGCGAGCGATTGCGGAGCGACCCAATCTCTTGCCGCGTGCTGAGGTTCCAAAGCCGAGCCGGTCCGCTTGCCGACTGAACCGCCGCGATCGTGCCGTCGGGTGATAGTTTTATCGCTTGGATGTCGTCGCCGACGCGAACGACATGTTGGGATGTATCGAGTTGGTGCTGGAAATACTTCCATTCCCAGTTGCGGTGTTCTTCCGGTGCGGCATCCAGCGCGCTTCGCGCGGCGCTGACGTTGTGCAACTGCATGGCGCTGCTCGCGGCGATTATGTTGGCCCGGTAACGCTCCCAGCGCTCGGCTTTTTCCCGTTCCTGGGCTGCTTGCCGCTGCTGCGCTTCTTCCTTCCTTGCGTCTTCCGCACGGAAGTAGCTCCACGACACGAGGACGAACGCCGTCACAAAGAGGGCAACGATGCCGGTCAGCAACGCCGCCGCCAGCGGATTGCGCCGGCACCACCGGGTCAGTTTCTCGATATCGCCCACGGGCCGGGCCTGGATTGGCCGATCATCGAGATAGCGCTGCAACTCCTCCGCAAGGGCCGCGGCGGACGCATAGCGTTTCTCCGGCTCCTTCCGTAAACATTTCAGGCAGACCGTGTCCAGGTCCAAGGGCACCCCCGCCTGCCAGTGCGACGGCGGCACCGGCTCCTCCGTGCGCACCCGATCGAGCGTCTCGACGACCGTCTTGCCCTTGAACGGCGGCCGGCCGGCCAGGCAGTCGTAGAGGATCGCGCCCAGCGCATAAACGTCCGCCGCGGGTCCGGCTTCGTGGCCGCGGCCCGACGCCTGCTCCGGGGCCATGTACGACGGCGTCCCCATCACCGCGCCGGCCTGCGTTTCGCCGCTGTCGCTGTCCGTCTGCCGGGCCAGACCGAAGTCCGTGATCTTGGGTGTGCCGTCGGCCGCCAGCAAGATGTTGGCCGGCTTCAAATCGCGATGCACCACGTTGCGGCTGTGGGCCAATTGCATCGCCCGTGCCAGCGTCTCGACCAGCTGCGCCGCTGCCCGCGCGGGCAGCGGCTGGCCGCCGAGCTTTTCGGCCAGACTGCCCCCCTCGACGAACTCGAGCGCACAGTAGGAATGCCCGTCAGACTCGCCGACCTCGTGAATCTGCACGATATTCGGATGTTGCAACCGCGCCACCGCCTCCGCCTCGACCCGAAAGCGGGACAGCTCATGCGCACTGGCGTGCCCCCCAGCCAGGATCATCTTCAAGGCCACGATACGCTTCAGCGCCAGATGCCGGGCCTTGTAGACGACGCCCATGCCGCCGCGGCCCAGCTCCCCGAGAATCTCGTAACCGGGAACCGTCGGTGTTCGCGGGTCGCCGCAGACGGTGAAACCCATCGTCGCATCGTCCGAACGATCGGGAGGAGTCGCCCCGGTGACCTCTGCACTTGAGAAGGAGCCGGACGCTTCAAGCGACCCAGCCGGGCGCGTGGGCGTAAGCGTATTCGTTTGCTCTGCGGCCGAAGAATCAGGCAGGTGGTCCGCAGTTCGTAGTGGATCGTTGGGGTTTGCCGGTCGCATGGATCACCGTTCTCGAAAGCCGCGCCTGTTTGCCTTGCGACGTCATCCGTCGCTGTCGAGCGCGTGCCAGAGAACGGCAAGTATACCGTCGTCGGCGATTGGGTGCAAAAGCTGATTGTCGTCAAAATTGCGGCAACACGGCGTGCCGGACGACCTCCAGCCGGTTGCGAACGCGCGACCCGGCGGTTATGCTCAACCCCATGAGCGAGGTCACGCGCATCCTGGACGCCATCGCCCACGCGCCGCCGGGCGACTGCTGCCGTTGGTTTGCGACGCGCGACGCCGGTCGGCGGTGCCGCGACCAACTGTCTTTGGCAGTATAATCAACGTGCGCCAGGGTCCGCTGCCGTTTGGAGGAACCCGCCGTGCCGATTCACGATTGGACCCGCGTCGATGCGGGCTTGTTTCACGCCTTCCACCAGCGTTGGATCAGTGCGCTGTGCGACGCACTGAACGCGGGCGGTTTACCGCAGGGATACTTCGCCCTTCCCGAGCAAAACATCCGCGGCCCGATCCCGGACGTTTTGACCTTGCAGTTGTCCCCCGGCGCCGACGAGCCTTCCGGCCCTGCGGGAGGTTTGGCCGTCGCCAGCGCCCCGCCCCGGACGCGCCACGTGCGCAAGAATGAGGTTGAACTCTATGCCCGCCGAGCGGATCGGATCACGGTGCGACACCGGCACGGCGACGTGGTCGCGGTGATCGAAATCGTCTCGCCGGGCAACAAGGCTAGCCGTAACGAGCTGCGCGCGTTCGTCCAGAAGACTTCCGATCTGATTCGCCAGAACATTCACCTGCTGGTCATCGACCTCTTTCCTCCGGGTCCGCGCGACCCGCACGGGATTCACAAGGCGATCTGGGAAGAGTTCGTGGACGAGGACTTTGAACTGCCGCCGGACAAGCCGTTTACTCTTGCCGCCTACGACGCCGGGCCGCCACGGGTGGCCTATGTGGAGCCGGTTGGGGTGGGAGATGTGCTGCTCGATATGCCGCTGTTCCTCAAGCCGGAGTACTACGTCCCGGCTCCCTTGGAAGCGACCTATCAGGCGACATGGCAGGTGTTCCCGACGCCGCTGAAGGGCTTGCTTGAGCCGCCGGCCGCGCCGACGCCGGACGACAGGTGACGGCGGCCGGCACCCCGGGGAGATCAAAGGGGACGGGGAGATCAAAGGGGACGGGAGATCAATGGGGACGGGCACGTTCTCTATTGAAGAAATCACGAAAACAAACGTGCCCGTGCCCTTTGATTTGCCCCTTTGATTTGCCCAAAAACGGTCCGCGGTACAGCTCGATCGTACCCGGTGCGATGGAAGGCGAGTTCTGAGGGTAATGGTGTTGGTAAGGTTGGCGTGGGTCGAGAGTGGCGTGGTTCGATTGTGGCCTGTCATGGATGCGTAAGTACTGATCAGCAACGGGGTTGCGTAAGCAGCGGCCAAAGGGTTTACGAAAGGGAGGGGGCACCCTCGCCATATGTGATTGGCGTGGCTTACATCGATAAGCAGCCATCGACAGAGCCGTACTCGGCACCATTTGAGCGGCGGCGGAATAAAGTGCCTTGTCATCCGCCGTCAGGCAGGTGGAACTCTGCTCACCTTCGCGCCGGACCAACTTCAGTTCGTCGAACTGAACAAGATTTAGGGTCTGGGCGTCGGTCCCCCTTTTCCGGGCGGGCGACGATTCCGTCTTCGCCAGCCCTTTTTCGTACCCGCGGTTCGAGGCAACCGTGACCCGCCAAGGAATACTGCCATGAAGTTCGCGGAAATGACCTTCCCGGAGTTGCAGAAAGTGCCGCGCGACACCACGCTAGTGCTGGCCCCCATCGCGGCCTGCGAACAACACAGCCGGCACCTGGCCACGTTTACCGACACCGTCCTCGTCACCGGCGTCGCCGACGCCGTGGAGCAACAACTGCCGCGGCAAGTACTGCAACTGCCGACGCTATGGTTCGGTGCGAGCGGCCACCACCTGCGCTTCGGGGCCACGCTCTCGGCCGAGGTCGATACTCACGTCCAAATGTTGTGCGACCTGCTGACGCCGTTGCTGGACGACGGCTATCAACGCCTGCTGATCCTCAACGGCCACGGCGGCAACATCGACACGATGCAGATGGCATTGCGGCGACTGCAACCGCGCTACCACGAACGGCAGTTGTCGGCGGCGTCCTACTGGGACCTGGCGCAGAAGGAGTTAGCCGCGCTGGCGGAAGGTGAGCGCAAGACGATGGGCCACGCATGCGAGTTTGAAACGTCGATGATGCTGGCGCTGCGGCCGGACCTGGTACGCCGCGACCAGATCAAGAACGACCCACTGACGGAAGACCCGGTGTTACGCGGCCTCTATTTGTCGGAGGACATGCACCAACGTACCGATCACGGTGCGGTCGGTTATCCGGAGTTGGCGACGGCGGAGAAGGGCCGGGCGTTTCTGCACGCGGCGGTGGAGCGGACGGTCGAGGTGGTGCAGGCGCTGTTACGGCGGCCAGTCCCGGCATAATGGGGAGTTTCTCCTTTCCCCAGGCCGCGAGGCAGGCTACAATCTCCGTGATTTCGTGGCCGATCCCGATGTGTACTGATACAGGGTCCGGTTAAAGAATGGCGAGCCGGGAGCCTACGCGACCGGAGGTTATCCGCCTTAAAGAACCGGTCGCATACGCTCACCGCAAGACAAAAAGTATGATCCGAAACAACCCCCAAACAGAGGCGCGCGCCAAGGAAAAAACG
>JBBRLG010000090.1:0-16383 GCA_038231495.1 Gemmatales bacterium
AAAGAAAGCGGCGTCGAGCCGCCGCACTTCCGGTCCCGTGGGTCAGGATTCCGATCCTGACAGCCCCGCCAAAGAAAGAAAGCGGCTTCGAGCCGCCGCACTCCAAAGAAAAAACACTTCTCTTGATCCCGCACTAGGGAGGAGACAACTCCTTGAACTGGACCTTCAGCACCGGCTGTTTCTCGTCCACGCGGTTCCGAACCTGGGCCTTGATCAGCCAGACGGGCCGACTGACGCGACCGCCCTTTTTCTCCTCGTACTGTTCCAGTTGTGCGATCATATCGGCGTCGGCGATCGAACCAAACCCTTCGGCTGCCCCACTGCGCACCGCCCACGAGGCGTGGTCCAGTAAATCGAACGCCTCCCGCTTCTGGAGCTTGGCCAGGGCACGCGCCGCCCGCTTTTTGACGTGGAACGACGGATCGTTAAGCGCCTTCCTAAACAGTGTGACATCCGCTGGACGGCCAGTTCGGGAGAGCAAATCAACGGCGACCAACCTCACCTCCTCGTAGGGCGACTTCATCAACTCGCCGATCGCTTTAAGGGTGTCTTCGTCGGCGTGAACAACGAGATCGAGGAAGGAGGTGGCTAAATCGGCGGCGGCGCGGCGGGCACGCGCGTTGTCCGACTGCGTAATAATCACAAGGGCGAGTAACGACTCATTAGGGTATTGCTCCATCTTTACCCCGCCGACGGCGCCGTAGCCAATCGTGCGGTTGTTGTAGTAAACGAAATAGTTTCTCGGCTCGACCGCCAACTTTGAAAGTATTTTGATACGCTCGGGCCCCCTCAGGACGGCGAGGCATTTGACGGCGTTGTTTCGCGTATCGTCTTTTTGGGAGTTGGCCATCTGGTCCAAGGCGCGGTACAACTCAGGACTCTCGATCCGGCTGAGTGGAAGCAAGTCCTCTTGCTGTACGAAATGATCGGCATTCAACGAATCCGTCAGTTCGGGGATGACAGATCGGTCGCCGAGCATGGCCCTTGCATCAAGGAGGGACAAACTCGGGCCAAGCGTGGCCAAGAACTCTCTCAAGACGCCATAGTTGTTGGGCTTTTGAAAGATCTCTTCCCGGACGATGCCAGTCGCAACATATGGCCATCGCTGGGCATTCATGCCCGCAGGCCTGGCCCGCCCAAGGTCGGTGAGGATGTCTCGCAACGTCGAGATTCCTACGGAATCCTCAATCCGGACCAAGGCCAACCCGGCGTGAAGCCGCGATCTCGCGTCTACTGGTGGCGCCGATTCCGCCAATTTGACCAACGCCGCCTGATGCTGCCTCAATTGGTCCAGGGAGGCGTAACGTAGCAGTCCAACGGCCGAGGGGATCGAGGAGACATCCTTCAAATGGGCGAGGACATCGCCGACGACGTGCTCGCCACCGACCTTCGTGAGGACATCGGCGATCGAGTTGGCTTTCGGATCGGCGGGTTTCGACCAGACGAACTTGAACAGCTTCTGGGCTGCGCCAGGGTCGTTCAAGGCTCTGGCAAGCCCCACCGTGATAGATTCGCAACCCTCGAAATCGAAGTCGGGGTACCTCCGAGACTCGCTCCACCATGCCAAGGCCCTTTCGAGTTCCGGGGCAATCTCGATGCAGTTCTCGAGAGACTCAGTACACAGCGCCAGGGCACTGGCGGCTAGCAACGTCTTCTCAAATCTGATGCCGTTGCTTCCGAGTACCCGGAACGGCTCAGGGTCTTTTTTGAGAGCGTCGCGCAACGCGCGGATTGCCTGAAAATCGCACGCCATTCCGCCGCGGGCGAGGGCAATGTTGGCAACCCCCCGTATCTCGACGGAACTCGACTTGGCCAATTGTTTCAAAAACCCAGAGTATCGCGCGCACACCGCCGGCTTATAGGAGTGAATAAAATCAAGTCTTTCGGCTAGCAACAGCTTGTCAGAGGTCAGGGCCTCCGCCAGCGTATCGTCCCGCAGGGATGGCGGGAGGTCGCCCATCGCATAGAGGAGTTGCCGCTGATCGCGTCTATCCTCGACCTTCAGGTAACGGTCCAACAGGACTTTGGCGGCTTCCTTTGTCCCAAGGGACGCCATCGCCTCGTAGATGAGGTGCCGTTCTTTGATTGGCAACGGTGCCTCCATCTCCTTGTTAAGGATCTGCAAAGCCTCGGCTCCCCGGTCGGTGTTGACGAGGATCATGGTCCGCTTGACGGGATCAGACAGGAGCGGCTCTAAGACGCGCTCGAAGTCCCGCCCTTCATTCGGCACAGCGGGCACGGCGGCCAGTGACTTGCTTCCCTCGGCCGAGAGCTCGTCCAGGTAGTACCCGGTCTCCCAGGTGACTTCCGTGGTCATCGGCAGCCAGGGTGCGCCGCGATAGACATCGATGGGAACTTGCTCGTGTGAAATGGTATCGTCTACAAGGAATCGTCCAGAGGCCTCGATTCGGACGCGGGCGGCTGAGTTGGACGCCAGATAATGCCAGTGATGGATCTGGTAGAGGAAAACGGACCCCGTCGCCATTAGCACGATGCAGGCGACACCCGCGGGCACCACCCGCCAGAAGAAGGAGCGTTTCCACATCGCGCCCAAGGACTTACGCTCGGGCCCGGTGAGGTTGTTCCGCAGGCGGAGCGAGACGCGCAGGAGTTGACCCAGGCGCGGCGCGGAGCCGTCGCGATAGGTGAGTTGCATCTGGTCGAAATTGGTTCGGGACTTGTAGTATTCCAGGTCGGTCTCGTGGACGAACTTCCGAATAAGCGGGATCAAATATTCGTGGGTCAATTCGTAGGTCACGGCACCGTCCGCAGGGGACCGGTGGAGGTTGACGAATCCGAGTTCGTCCAGGCGGCCGAGGATCGTCTCGACACGGTCGGGCTGGGGCGCAGTTTGGGCCAGGGAGGATAGGCCGACCCGCTGAGAGATCGTCGGCGACCGTCGGGCTAACTCGAACAACACATGCCGGGCGACCTGGCGATCGCCGGAGGGGAAGCGATAGATCGTATCCAGGAGGAATTCCTCGAGCAGACCCGTGCGCCCGCCACGCTTGCGGTAGTCCTGGAGCGTTACGTCGCTCGTTCCGGCGACCAGACGCGAGCAGACAATCTGAAGCTCGGCGGGACTAATCCGGGCGGTTGCTCCGGCGGCCGTCGGCCCCTCGGCGAGATCCTCGGCAATCTTCGCCTTCAAGTCGTCGGGGAATTGGACCTCGGCGTACGCAGCTGACTTCGCCATAAAATCGGCGGCCTGTGGTGCCGTGAACCGCAGCAGCCGGACGCGGCTCCGGTAAACGTCGGGCAGGTCGGCCTGGTACTGGTCGATGTCATCGACGTAGTCACGCCTCAGCGAGATCAGGACGTGGCACCCCCCGGCGAGTTGGCCCTTGATCCAGTCCACCACGCTCTGAACCTGGTCGTTGAAGTGGCCGAAAATCTGCTCGAACTGGTCGAGTTCGACGAGGACGCGCCCCGACTGAGCGGCCCCTCCGAGCTTCTGCTGGAAGTCGGCGACCGGGTCGCCCACCCACGTCCCGGCAATTAATATAGACGGGCTTGAATCCGCGTTTTCCTTGCCCGGCCAGGTTGTGGTTCACGCCCGCCCGCAGGAGGGACGATTTCCCCACTCCGGACTCGCCGACCAGGAGCGTCAGCGCGTGTTCCTCGACGGCGCGTAACACCTCGGCGATGGCCTCCTCCCGGCCGAAGAAGTACTCAGAATCGCCCTCATTGTAGTTCTCCAGCAGCCGATAGCAGCCCCGCGCCCGGGCCGCGTGCGCGGGGCAGAAGCCGAGCATCGTCGGCTTTTTCCGACATGTGGCAACGCGACAGGTTTGGCTCCCGGCGACAGCGGGCTGGACACGCTTCCGCGCGGTGCGGTAGGCGCCAACGAGTGCCAGGCCGTGGAGGATCGTCAGGATTGCCGTGGGAATGGTGAACCACGGCGACCCGGCCGCCTCCCCGAGGCCCGGGATGGTGAACCACGGCGACCTGGCCGCCTCCCCGGGGCCCGGGAAGGATGAAACGATTCCGAAAACCACGACTTCCAGGGAGAGCCAGGAAACCACGATACCCCGGTAGGCCTCCGGGATGGGAATCTTTTCATAGACCTTCTGGACACCGGTCAGCAGCCGCTCAAGGCGCTCGAGCGACTGGAGGAGTTTGTCGTTTTCAGGCATGGCTCCCTCGAATGGGTCCAAAAACCGTCAGGCAGCGGTCACGTCCCACGGCAGCCTGGGGATAGTTCCAATTATAGTCGCCGCGGCCTGGAATGACACAAACCCGAAGCGCCATCCGGGGGAGCGGCGGCGCAAGCTCCGAATGGGTTGCCGCTCCCGTCGTTGGGGGTGTGGCAAAACTTTCGGGTGAGCCCTTCACCAACCCCGGCAGCTTTTTCCCGTGCGGAAGGTCCGCTCGGTCACGCGGGACACGACAACCGCTTTTCCTTTGGCAAGGGGGGGCCTTTTTCGTGGCAAGGGTCGAGATTGGCGAGGGTCGAATGGAACTTTTGTTGATGCGTAAGCACAGTCTGGTAAATAACTTGCGTCAGGCACTCGGAAGTGGCGTGCGAAACGGTGGGGGGCTCCTTGCCATAGGCGCAGATGTTGGCAAGGGTGGGTCGGACCAGTTGGGGCGTCATCCAAAGGGGTCGCTGGTGGCCAACGATTGGCACGCGCGGCGTGGCGGACGACTCCCCCCGGCAACCACCACACGGCCCCGGAAGCTTTGCCACACCCGTCACTGGCGCCCAGGCCGCTGCCTCTGGCGAACGGCGGCGGTGCCGGGTATAGTGCGCTCATACAGCCGCGCTACTCCCGTCATTGCCACGGAGCCGTTTGCCATGCCTGATCCCGCTCCCCATCCGTCCCAGGACGCCGACCGCAATTTGCTCTACGGCGTGCTTTGTTTACAGGCAGACCTCATCACCGCCGCCCAGTTCGCCGAGGCGTGCAGCCTCTGGGCCGGCCGCAAGAACCAGCCGCTCGACCAACTCCTCGTCGAACGCGGCTGGCTCACCGCGGCCGACAAGGCTCTCATCGACATGCTGATCGCGCGCAAGCTGCACAAGCACGGCGGCGATGCCCACCAGTCGCTCGCGGCCGTCGCCGGCGTCGATCTGCACGACCTGCTCAAGGCCGCGGACGACCCCGATGTGCGCCAGTCACTGGCGACGCTGGCGCACGCGCCGGCCTACGTCCTGCTGTCCACGGTGGACGTGCCGGCGGAGCGGCGCGAACGCTTCACCCTGACGCGGTTGCACGCCGAGGGCGGCCTGGGACGGGTTTACGTCGCCCACGACCACGACCTCAACCGCGACGTGGCGTTGAAGGAAATCCGCCCCGAACGCGCCCAACACCCCGACGCCTGGCAGCGCTTCTTGAAGGAAGCCCAACTCACCGGCCAGCTCGAACACCCCAACATCGTGCCGATTTACGAAGTGGGCAAACGCAAGGAAGGCGAGCCGCCGTTCTACACGATGCGCCTCGTGCGCGGCCAGACACTCCGCAACGCCGTGGCCGACTACCACACGCGCCGCCGGGAGGGCCGCGAAGACCCGCTGGAACGGCCGCGTTTGTTGAACGCTTTCGTCAGCGTCTGCCTGGCGGTCGGCTACGCGCACAGCCGTGGCGTCATCCACCGCGATTTGAAGCCCGAAAACGTCATGCTCGGCGGCTTCGGCGAGGTCATCGTCCTCGACTGGGGTTTGGCCAAGATGATCGGCCGGCCCGACGAATCGAGCGAGATGCCGGAGGTCGCGCTCACCGACAGCGCGCAGACCGGGGCGACGATGGCGGGCCGTGTTTTGGGGACGCCGGCGTACCTCGCGCCCGAGCAAGCCGAGGGCCGTACCGACCTGGTGGACCCGCGCACCGACATCTACGGCCTGGGCACCATCCTGTTTGAAATCCTCACCGGCCGCGCCCCGCACAAAGGCTCGACCACCGAGGAAATCATTCGCCGCATCACCGGCAGCGAGACGCCGCGGGCGCGGTCCGCCGATCCCACCGTGGCGGTGGCCCTGGACGCCGTTTGCGCCAAGGCCATGGCCAAGATCCGCGCCGAGCGCTACGCCACCGCAGGCGACCTGGCCAAGGACGTGCAGCGCTACCTGGTGGACGACCCGTCACGGCCTATCGCGAGCCGCTGGCCCTGCGCACGCGCCGCTGGGCGCGACGACACCGTACGCTCGTTACCAGTGCCGGCGCGCTGTTGGTCGCGAGCTTGCTCTTCGTCACCGTGCTGGGCTTTTTACTCGAAGGCGCACGCGAGCGCACGGACCGGGCGCGGGCGGAAGCCGAGGCCGATTTCAAGACCGCCGAGGAGCAGCGCGGGCGCGCCGACCGCAACTTCAAGCAGGCGCGCCGGGCTGTGTACGCCGAGGCGCTCGCCCAGCATGAAAAAGCCCTGGAAATCCGCGAAGAACTGGCCCGCGACAACCCGCAAGTCGTGGACCACGCGGCCTACCTGGCCGACACCTACTCCAACATGGGCAACTCCCTGCGCTCGCTGAACCGCAAGGCCGAGGCGGTCACAGTCTTCGAGAAGAGTTGCGCGCTCTACGAAAAGCTGATCGCCGGCCACCCGACGACGACGAAGTACCGCACCAACCTGGCGCTGGCGTACGGCAACCTCGGCTTCCTGCGCAACGACCAGGACCTGCCCGAAGAAGCCCTGATCGCCCACGAGAAATCGCTGGCCGTGAACCGCGAATTGATCGCGATCAACCCCGCCGTGCCGCAGTACCACGCCGAGATGGCACGCAATCTCGACCAGATCGGCTGGACGAAGCGGAAGCTGGGTTTCGGGCGCTTCCGCCGCGGCGGGCGTGGTCCCGGAAGACCTTGCAACCACCGCCTCGCCGGCATCGCTGCAATCGTGTCAGGAAGCCCTTGCCATCCTGCAAAAGCTGGTTGAAGAGTACCCCACCTGGCCGGCGTACCAGAGCGACCTGGGTTGGGCCTACATCCACCTGGGCCACTGGTCGCGCGACGATAAGCGGTCCTATGACGGCGCCTCCCACTACCGCAAGGCCCGCGACCTCTTCAAGAAACTCGTCGAGGACAAGCCGAAAAACCTGGAGTGCCGCAATAACCTGGCCTACGCCCATTACAACTTCGGCACGGCGCTTCAGGACGTGCGGTTTGCCCTGCCGGCGCTGACCGCCCACCAAGAGGCGCTGCCATTGCGGGAGCAGCTGGTCAAGGAAGCCCCCGGCGACGAGGGATACGAGCGCGAGCTGACCGAGGTCCACAACAGTCTGGGCATGTCCACCCTGTCGCTGCGCCGGTACGAGGAGGCGTTGGCCTGGTTCGCGAAGACCGAGACGGGTTTCCGGGCGCTGGCGGAAAACACCCGGAGGACGCCAAGTTCCGCAGCGATTGGGGCCGCGCGCTACTCAACCAAGGCATCGCGCTCAAGGAGATGAAGAAGCCGGCGGAGTCGCTGCCGGTCTTCCGCAAGTCGCTGCCCGTGCAACAAGAGGTGGCGGCAATGCGGCCGGGCAAGTACCGTTACCGCGAGTTGACGGCGATGGTCTACCAGCGCGAGGCGGATGCCTACCGGCTGCTGGACAAACCGGCGGAAGCCGCGGCGTCGACGGACAAACGGCGGCGCCTGTGGACGATCGAAGCGGAGCCGTTAATCGGCGTGGCCGCCGACCTGGCGCAGTGCATCTCGCTGGTCGGCAAGGGCAAGGACAAGCTGTCGGACGAGGAGCAAGCCGAGCGCCAACACTACGCGGACGAGGTGTTGGAAATCTTGCACGAGGCGCAGGACCGCGGCTACACCGCTTGGGCGAAGGTGGCCGAGGACGACAAGTTCGCGCCGGTGCGCGAGCGCGCGGAATTCAAGAAGCTGACTGCCGTGGTCAAGCCGTGACGCTTTTTCGCCGAGACAAATACGAATCACGAAAGCACGAAAGGGCGCAATCGTAAAACAAAGGAGGGTTGCGATGAAACTCTCCATCACTCCTTTCTCTTTTTCGCCCTTTCGTGCTTTCGTGTTGGAATTTGACTTTCTTTGTCGAGGAGCATCCCCGTGACTACAACTCCGGCGCGCGAAACCGCAACCCTCGGCGGCGGTTGTTTCTGGTGCCTGGAAGCGAAGAAAGACACAAATCTTTTCAATTTATAGACTTATGCGATTTCCACGAATCCAACGTATCCCATTTTCCCCGCCGATTTCGCACCGTTTCCACGACGAATGGTGCATCGAATAGTGCATCCCGACCGCCCCTGGCTGCCCTGGATTTCGATCTTTTGTTCTTTTGGAAGCTGGTCATCGGCGCGACGCGGGCTTTGCCGCTGCCGAAGGCGGACGTGGCATTTCGGTCTACGGAACCGAAGGTTGCAGGTTCGAACCCTGCCAGGTGTACTTAGAAAACAAAGGACTTACGGTGACGGGCCAAATTGCTGTGCAGGAAACTGTGCAGGTAATTCGAGACTCTCTCCGGCATTTTCTCCGCGGGCGTCCAAAACTTCTCTTCTTCCAGTCCCACTTTTCAGCTTCTTAACGCTCAGCAGTTTCAGCGGCCGAAACGGTTCGGCCGTGCCTCCGACGCTGTTGCACCGCACTGATCGCAAACCTGGCCATCGCTGGACCGCACGTTTCTCGGCGGGGCCTCAATTCGTTGGTGACATCACTGCTAAACGCTCGCAAGAAGGGCAGAATTGGATCATGGTAGGCGCCAGTCCTCAAGGACCAGACCTGGAATCCACGAGAAGTGCGCGGTGTTCCCCGTGACGAGAACCAGCCCCTCTTCCAACGCGGTCGCCGCGATAATGAGGTCGGCATCATTCCGGGAAAACCCACCCTTGCGTGCCGCCACCCACAAATCCGCCGCGCGATCGAGCACCGCATCGGTGATCGCGAAAAGCAGAGAGTGCTGACAGAACGTCGCGAATCGCTGGAGTTGCCTAGTCGCTCGCTTATCTTTTAAGCCCCGAACGACTTCGTAGCGCGTGACCGATGAAAAGCTGAACTGTCCGTGTTGCTGGAGATAGGCGCTTGCCCTCTGCGTGACAATGAGGTGCTTCTGTTTAAGCACCTCCGAGAGGGCATCCGTGTCGAGGAGGCAGAGAGGCATAGGAGTTGTTTCACGAAGAAGGGCGCGTCAGGTTGCTCCGCTCGAGGATTACCGCCTCAACGTCCGCGAGCTGTTTTTCCGTCAGGCCCTCGAAGACATTGCACCACTCCGGAAGCGTCCCGGACTGCACAGTGGCTTCCTCCGCGGGTCCGGCGACGGGCTGGGTTCCGAGAGTCACTACCTGGATAATGACTTTCTGATTCTCCTTCAGCTGCTGGCCGATGACGTGCTCGAGAACGTGGCGTTCGGCGGTGTCGATATCCCGGACATGGCGGATGATGGTTTCCATACTGGGATTGTACCACGCGGGCCAAGGAGGTAGGAAGCGGTCTCCCACCGATCAGCGTATTGGAGTAATCTACGACAAAACTGCAATAAAATGTTTGAGGCGGCAAGGGTGGACGTGTACAACGGACTGGACTGCCTTCGCCGCAACGAACCCCAGGTGGGTCCGGCATGAATCCGTCGCTCCTTGACTTCCCTTCCCGTGAGGAAGGTTTGGCTTTTCACCTCCACCTCTGCGACCTCAACCCGGCCGCTGTTGCTGACATTTGTCGGGCGTATCTCAACCCGCTTCTCCGTTGGCTCGCAATCAAGTTCGCGAACATTGATCCGCATCTTCGGCAAACAGCTGTCCATGAGGCCTTGATGACTTACGTCATGGCCCCCCACTCCTATGACCCAACCCGCGCCGACCTTGGCACTTTCCTGCGCATGGCGGCGCGGTGCGACCTGCTCAACCTCCTCAAGGGTGAGGGCAAGCACCACCAGGATCGGGTCGCATGGGAAATTGTCGAACATCAGGTAGAGAACGGGAACTTCTTAGCGGAGCAAGACCCGTCCCTCCTTCTGCAACGCGACGAGGAGACTCGACATTGGCAGACCTTCCTTCAGGTCGTGGCCGAAAACTTCACCGACGAGGAGCAGCAGGTACTGCAACTGATGCTGGCCGGTGAACGAAAAACCGGAACGTATGCTGCCGCACTCGGTATTGGTGCGCTGTCGGCGGCCGAACAGGAGCGGGAGGTCAAAAAGGTGAAAGACCGTATCAAAAAGCGTGTGGAGCGAGGAGGCCTGGGCCATGCCTGACCCACTGGAGATTCTCGCGGCGCGGGCTGCGGACCAGCCGTTTTTTTTGGCGGGTATTTTGGACGCCTACGCATATAGCGAGGGATTAGACGACGCCGGACTAGCCGCCGCGTTCGCGTGCCCCACGGAGGAATTGGTTATGCTTCGTCTTTGCCGTGCCCCGCGCACTGACCCGCAAGAGTTTTGGGACGACGTTACTTGCATCGCCGAGCGGTTCGGCATGGACCCACAGCGGCTTGCTGAAGCAATCAAACGGGGACGCGTTGTGCGTCGATTCCAGCAAGCAGACCAGACCTCCGCCGGTTCCCTCATGGCCGCAAGAGATCGCGAAAGTGAGCCTCCCCCGGAACAACCAGGGGAGCGCCCATGAAGGTTCCGATCTGGGTCCATGAGACGGCGGCATTGTTCTGGGACGCGGCCGGCGTCCCAGAGCCTTTCCCGCGAACCTTCCGCGAGCCGATCTGTCGCAGTCCATTCGAACTGGCCGTCAAGGAGCTGCCAGGTCTCAGCACTACCGTCGCGGAGAAATACCTGAGCCGGCTGGGTCCAGGTTGGGTGTGCGGAGGCACCGACCGAGCCGTCCGGGCGTGCCTGGCAGCGCGGGACGGTGCCGGCCTCATTTTGCTAGACGCCGCCGACGCCCCCGCGGAGCGCACCTTTTCGTTGGCCCATGAACTGGCTCATTTTCTCTGGCATTACTGGCGGCGACGCCAGTGGGCGGGCAGCCAACTGGGATACCGCGCGATCGAGGTATTTGACGGTAGGCGAAAGCCAACGCCCGCCGAACGTCTTCGCGCTTTGCTGTCCAACGTCCCTCTCGGCCCGCATGTCCATCTGATGGAACGCGGGCCACGTCGTGAGATAGTCGATGATCGGGTTGCAATCATCGAGGAAGAAGCGGACCGGCTCGCCTATGAACTGCTGGCGCCGGCAGACGCAGTGTGGACACGCAGTAAGGGAGTCTTGGAGTCCGGAAACAACCCGAACGCCTTGGCGGCGATGCTGGTAGAAGAGTTCGGCATGCCCGTCGGTCGAGCCGAGGACTACTGCCTACACCTTTTGCCCCCTTCGACTCCTAACCCCCTGATCCGGCGTATCCGAAGGTAACGAATAAATTGTCGAACTCTGACGGCCTGGTCGGAACATTTACCAGGAGGACGGGCAATGCCGGGCACCAAGCCCCAAGACGATCCGAAGACGGGAGCGACTCCGCGGCTGCAACGCGACGAGCCGTACCCGGTCCGTGAGAGCGATTTTCGTCAGAGCTTTGGCGAGGATCTCCGCGAGGTGTTGGACATCGGCACCTGGCGCACGGGCCGCGATCTTACCCAAGAGTTTCCGCGTATCGAGCGCGAGGTCAAGGAGGCCGTCGAATGTGAACGGGAGTACCAGCACCGCACGCGCACCGAGGTATTCCCCAAGTTGTTCGACCCCGCGACCGCCCCGGCCGGCGGCGGCGTCTACGAAGCCGACTGCAATATCCTGAACTTGATCCACCGCGGCTTGTTGCTCAACGGTGGGGTGGAGGCTTGCGACGGCACGGTCAAGGTTCATGACACGTTGCCGCTGACCATCTTTCAGGTCGGCGTGTCGCTCGTGTCCTATCGCGGCGACCAGGGCACGTGGCACCAACGGCTGTTCCGCCGCGACCTCCGCCAGCACGGCGGCAACCCGGTGGATGAAGTCCTGGAAGTGCTGGCGCGCCGCGCGCAGCGGGCCGCCCTGAATCATGCGAACGCCTCCGACCAGTTGGGGGAATTGGGCCGGAAGACGGTGATGGATTACGCCGAGCGCGCCGTCCTGCTGCATCGCTCCGAGGCTGTCTGGAAGATGGGTCACGGCAACCCGATCACTTACGAACTCCTGACCGGCGGCGGCATCCTGGAACTGATGGTGGCCGGGACCAACGTCGTGCGGGAGTTGGTCGAGAGGCACCAAAAGTTCGTTTTCGTGGCTAGCGAGCCGCGCGAGTTAGCACTTCTGACAATTGGCAATGCACTGCCGCCGCTGCACTACGCGATCGTGCAAACGCTAGCGGACCAGCTGCGGGGTTGGTTTCATCAGCGCCGGTTCGCGGTAGAAGCGGGCCCCGAACTGACCTGGGACGGCGAGCGAATACCTGCCGCGGCGTGGATTCCCCGCTTCCTCGACCGGGTCGCCACGCAAGTGGTGGTGGGTGTGTTCCGCGCCAGCTCGGTATCCCCGGCCCACCTGTTCTACGCCCACGCGGACCACGCCCATTTTGCTGCCCATGTCGCCTTGGCCGACAGCTTGTTTGAGGAACATCGGGGTTTCCCGCTCCTGATCCGGTTGGCCGACCACGTCTGCACCGCCGTGTTCGGGGGCAGCCTGGATTATCTGACACAAACGGCCTACGCTAGCGCCGGCGTGCCCTGGCGTTACACCACCGAACGGACCACGCGCGACCCCTGAGGAGGACACGACCCATGCCAGCACCACACGACAACGGCCACGACGACCTCGGCATCGCCCAACCCCCCGTCGACTTGCTGCAACAAGTGCAGGCCGACGTCACCCGCGCCGGCGGCGAAGTGGCCCCCGATCCGGACCGCATCGGCGCCATCGGCGCCACCATGTTCGACCTTCCCGGAAGCACGGACCACACGGTTACCATCCTGCTGCCGCAAGACCAAATTAGAGAGGCACCGTCGCAGTCCCTGGTGCGGATCAAGAGCCGCGACGGCCGCAAGTACCTCGCCATCGTGACGGCCGGTCCGTTCGCCGAGCCGGATAGCTTGCGGGCCGACTCCCACTTGCTGGTAACTGTGACGGCTCGCGGCGGCGTCTATCTGCCGCCTTATCACGGACGTTTGCAAGTCGCCATTCTCGGCGAGGAACTCGAAGACGGCTCGCTGGCCCCGCCCCGCTTTCGCCCGTTGCCCAACAGTCCCGTCGTCGCGCTGACCGACGACGAGGCGGGCAAAGTCCTGCGTACCGACGGCGACATCCGACTCGGCTCGGTCGTCGGTTATAGAAACGTCGTCGTGAACGTGCCGTCGGACAAAAAGGCCGTGTTGCCGCGCCACCTCGCCGTCCTGGGCACGACAGGCGCCGGGAAATCGACCACGGTGGCCCGCTTGATCCAGCAGGCCCAGGCCGCCGGCATGGCCGTGATCCTGCTCGACGTGGAGGGCGAGTACACCTACATCCACGAGCCGACCGACGACGCCAAGATGTTGGCCGCCCTTGCGGACCGCGGACTGGACGCGGCCGGCGTTCCCGTGGCCAACACGACGCTGTACCACCTCGTAGGCCGCGACACCACCAACCCGGGGCATCCTCATCGGCGCGCGTTCGCCTTGCAGTTCGCCCGGCTGTCGCCGTACGTCATCATGAACATCCTCGACCTGTCCGAGGCACAACAGCTGCGTTTCATGAACGCTTATGACATTGCCAAGGAAGTGATGCGCGACCTGGGCATCTTTCCCGCCCGCAAAGACGCCGAGCAGGAACGCCTGGCGGCCGAACTCGACGAGTTCGAGCGCGGCTATCCGCGAATGACGCTGTCGCTGTTGCTCGACGTGGTCGGCGCCTGTCACGCCAAGGCGGACCGGCCGTCCGCGGAAGGCAAGAAGACGAGGACCAGGGAGGAAGACGACGAGCCGATTACCTTCAAGCCGTTCAACGCGATCCTGGCCTCAGCCGAGGGCATGAAATCGCTGCGGACGCGCCTGCACGCCGCCAACGTGCAGGGCAACGCCATCTCCTGGCGGGCGCTGCTCGGCAAGCTCGGTCGATTAAACCGTTTGAAGGTCTTTTTTAACGAACAAGGGGGCGCGCAGCCGCTTAACTACAAGCAACTGCTGCGGCCGGGCAACGTGTCGGTCGTCGATCTGTCGGATTCGGGAGCGTCGGAATTGAACAATCTCGTCATCGCCGACCTGCTGCACGGCGTCCAAGACGACCAGGACGAGGCATACGCTGCCTACGAGAAGGCGACGGCGGCGGACCCCGCAGCAACGCAGCCGCCGCGGGTACTCATCATCATTGAGGAAGCCCACGAGTTTCTGAGCGCCGAGCGGATCGACAAAATGCGCATCCTGTTTGAGCAAGTTTCGACCATCGCGCGCCGTGGCCGCAAGCGTTGGCTCAGCTTGGCGTTCGTCACTCAGCTGCCGCAGCACTTGCCCCGGCAAATCTACGGACTGGTCAACTCGTACATCCTGCACAAGATCACGGACCCGCAAGTCGTCCGAGACTTGCAACGAACGGTGAGCGGCATCGACGAATCGCTCTGGGGCCGCCTGACAGGGCTAGCGCCGGGTCAGGCCATTGTGAGTTTCCCGCATCTGGCGCGGCCACTACTGGTGGCCATCGACCCGGCCCCGTGCAAACTGCGAATGGTGAATTGATCTCCGTTTCCTATCCTTTGAGGTGAATCATGACAGCGACTCTCGACGCCCAGATGATCCCGGTGCGCGCATTGAACCAGGTCACGTATTGCCCGCGCCTGTACTACCTGCAATACGTCGATGCGGTGATGCCGACGAACGAGCACGTGGAATCCGGCCTGCACGACCACCGCCGCGTCGATGAACCGGAGCTGGCCAACAAGACGCGCAAAGAAGGCGACGCCAACCGCAGCCGCGGCGTTCATTTGTCGTCCGAGACGCTCGGCCTCAGCGGCATCCTGGATGTAATAGAGGAGAAGGACAGCGTGTCCTACCCGGTGGAGACGAAGCACGGCTCCGCCCCGCGCGACGACGACGGACGGCCGACGACCTGGGATAACGACGCCGTGCAGCTGTGCGGCCAGGCGCTCTTGATGGAAGAGGCCTTCGGCAAGCCGGTGGAGCGCGGCTTCCAGTTCTACGCCGGCACGCGCGAGCGGGTCGAGGTGCAATTCACTGACGAATTGCGGGCGAAGACGCGCGGGGCCATCGACGAGTGCCGCAAGCTCTCTGCTCTAGACAGTCCGCCGGATCCGCTACCATCCGAACTACGGCATCGTTGTTTCGGCTGCTCGCTGGCTCCCGTCTGTCTGCCGGAGGAGACGCTCTACCAGCTTGGCCTACCTCCGGTGACGGATGAAACGACCCCGCCGCCGCCGGGCCTGACACGGGTAATCCCGCAGTCCGACGACGGTGCAATACTGTACGTGCAAGAACCGGGCAGTCACGTCGGCAAACGCAGTGAGCATTTGGTAGTTCGCAAGGACGGCAAAGAGGTGACACGCGTGCCGATGCACGCGGTGCGGCAGGTCGTCGTGTGTGGCAATGTCCAGGTTTCGACCCAGGCGCTGGAGACATTGGTGCAGAACGACATTTCGGTGTCGTACGTAACGGGCCACGGTCGGTTCATCGGTACGTTCGCGCCAGCGGAGCGCAAGAACGTTGGATTGCGTGAGGCACAGTTTCGTCGTTTCGCCGACGCCGAGGAGTGTCTCACGCTGTCGAAGGCGGTGGTGCGCGGCAAGCTCATCAACCAGCGGGCGCTGCTAATGCGGAGCTTACGTGGCGATGGCGACCGCGGCAGCGAAGAGCCAGCCGCTCGTAGTCTGGCAGAGTTGATCCGGCGGTTGGATAGTGCCGGATCGCTGGAAACGGTGTTGGGGTTCGAGGGGCAGGGAGCGGCGTTGTACTTCGGCGAGTTTAGCCGATTCTTACGGGCACAACCGCCAGGCCGTGGCTTCGAGTTCACGTTCCGTAACCGCCGTCCGCCGCGTGACCCCGTGAATGCCCTGCTGTCGTTCGCTTATGCGATGCTGACGAAGGACTGCTTCTCGGCGGTTAGCTCAGTGGGATTTGATCCTTATAAGGGATTTTTTCACTCTAATCGTCATGGCAAGCCCTCCCTTTCACTGGATATTATGGAGGAATTCCGCCCGGTGATCGCCGACTCGGTGGTGCTGACGCTCATCAACAACGAGATGCTGACGCCGGCCGATTTCCTGGTGTGGCGCGAAGCGTGTCAGCTGACGGACTCGGGTCGGCGGCAGTTTTTCGCGGCCTATGAGCAGCGGAAAGCGACGGTGGTGACGCACCCCGTGTACGGCTACAAGATGAGTTATTCGCGGATGTTGGAGGTGCAAGCACGGATGCTGGCCGCGTATGTTCGCGGCTCGGTGCCGGCGTACACGGGCTTCACGGTGCGGTGATGGATTCGTATCTGGTCTGCTACGACATCAGCGATCCGAAACGTCTTCGTAAGGTGGCGACTGCTTGCGAGGATTTCGGGTATCGCTATCTATGCTACGTTTTTTTATGTCGATTGTCCGATACTGACTTTGT
>JBBRLG010000091.1:0-16361 GCA_038231495.1 Gemmatales bacterium
GTGTTTTGGGGTTTCTTAATCCATCGCGCTTCCCCAACAACAACCTCCCCTTTGTTCCAACAAACCCGCCCCCCGACACCCCCCACCCCTACCATCCCCCCCCCGCACCCCCTCGCCCCCCACCACCGGAAATGGGAGGGTCAGTGGTTTTTCATGGTTCATGATCGCGCTCCTGCATCCACATCCCAACAAGCGCCATTGTATCAATCGAAGTTTGACGGGCAAACCGCTTTTGACCGTTCACCGGCATCAACTTCCCCCCTTCCGAAGGGGCACAGGGAGGGTCAAGAACGGAAGTAATCGGTCATGGTGGCCACTCCACCCCCCTACCCCCCGCTTTCGGAAGGGGGAGTGAATGGTCACTCTCGACCTTCCTTTGCCCGCCCGATGCAGTAAAATCAGCGTCAGTCACCTTGCCAAGCGTACGGAGGCGTGCGAGGGCCGTCGAGCGCCTTCGGGGCAAGTCTATTTGTAGAACGTGGATGCCGCTTATGAGCAATTTCACCGCCCGGGCGCTGACCACCCAGCTGGCCGAGGATTTCGCCTGGCTGGAACAGCACTGCCGTCAACTGCCCGAGCAGGTTCATGCCGTCGGACAACTCCGCCTGGCCGCGGCGCTGGTGCGCAACTGCATCGGCCCCGTCCTCGACGATCAGGCACCGACGCCCTTGCACATTGCCGTCATCGGCGGCGCGGGGGCCGGCAAGAGCACCGTCGCCAACATGCTAAGCGGCGCCCAGGCCGCCGAGGCCAACCCGCAGGCCGGCTTTACCCGCCACCCCATCGCCTTCACGAATACGAACGGTGCGCTGCCCTGGGCCGGACACCTTGGTTTCCTCGGCCCCTTGCAGCGGTTGCACGAAGCCGGCCCGTCGAGCATCGATCAAGACGTTTACCAGGTCCGCCGCGTGCCGCCCGACCAGACCAGCTTCGACCTGCTCAAAGACTTCGTCGTCTGGGATTGTCCCGACATGACGACCTGGGCGGCCACCGGCTACCTGTCGCGCCTGCTGGAAACCGCCGCCCTTGCCGATGTTTTGGTCTACGTCGCCTCGGACGAGCGCTACAACGACGAGGTGCCGACCCAGTTCTTGCGCATGCTCCTGCAAACCGGCAAGCCCGTCGTCGTCTGCCTGATGAAGATGCGCGACGAAGAGGCGGCGCCCCTCGTCGCCCATTTCCGGGCCGAAGTGCTGAAAGGCATGCCTTCCGGCGTCGTGGGCGTCCTGGCCATCCCGCAGCTAACCAAGGAACAACTCGCCGACCCCGCACGTCTGGCGGCGAAGTATCGCATCCCGCTGCTCAACCAGGTCGCCGTGCTGGGCAGCCTGCCGCACGCGGCCCGGCAACGCACCGTTCAGGGAGCGCTAAACTACCTCATCCGCCAGCAGAACGATTTCCTCGCGGTCGCCCAGAGCGACGTACTCGCGCTGCAAGGCTGGCAATCGGCGGTCTACAACGGCCGGCTCGAATTCGACCAGCGCTACGCACGCGAATACCTCACCAGCGAGAAGTTCCGCGATTTCGACGACGCCCTGGTGCGGTTGATCGACCTGTTGGAGTTACCGGGCGTCGGCAAATTCGTCAGCGGCACGCTTTACGTTTTACGCACGCCCTATCGGCTGTTGCGCGGCCTGGTGACCAAGGCGATCAGCCGCCCCGAAAGCCTGGGCCGGCCGGAAGTACCGGTTCTGGAAGAAGCCTTGAACGGCTGGATCGACCTGCTGCGCAAGGACGCGGCTCGGCAAGCGGGAGTCAATCCCTTGTGGGCGCACGTCACCGAAGGCTTTCAATCGGGCCGGCTCGGCGACCAGATCCGCGAACGGTTCCAGCAATTGTACCGCGGCTACCAGATCGGCCTCGCGGCGGAAGTGGACCGCACGGCGCGGGCCATTTACGAACAGCTGGAACAAAACCCGGCCGTGCTGAACACGCTCCGCGGCGGCAAGTTCGCGCTGGACGTGGGGGCGATCAGCGGCACGCTGCTCATGGGGGGGCACAACATCGCCCTGGACATCATCCTGGTGCCGATCGTCACCTCGCTGACCCACCAGCTCGTGGAACTGCTCGGCCGGCAAGTCGTCGAAAACCAGCGCGAGCAGACGCGCCATCGGCAGCAGGCATTGATGGTCCAACACCTGTCCGCCCCGCTCATGGACTGGCTGACAGCCTGGCCGGCGACGGGCGGTTCCGCATTCGAGCGGCTGCAAATGGCGCTGCGGCGCATTCCGCACGGTCTGCAAGAACTGAACCTGATGGTGCGGGCGAAGTATGAGGGTCAGGACGTGGTGCGCGTCGGTTGACCGCGATTGGCGTTGGTAACCGTTCACCGGCATCAACTGATCCCCCCCTTGCGAAGGGGGGGTAGGGGGGTATGAACGATTAAAGTACTCGGTCATGGCGCTCTCTTCACCCCCCCTACCCCCCCTTCGTAAGGGGGGGAGTGAACGGTTACTGGCGTTGTTTGTCCTTACCACCAAAGCATAGGTAGCTATGGCCGACACGACTCCTTTGCTGCGAACGCTTTCCCCGGCCTTGCGCGGGTTGGAACGCAGCGTGCGCGCCTGGCTCGACGGCAGCCACCGCTACCCCCTGTCCACGATCAACCGCGCCGCCCTTGAAGGCTTGACCGGCGACCTGCACCGTCAAGCCGACGCGCTGGACGTGGAAAAGCCGCTGCTCGTCGTCATGCTCATGGGCGGCACCGGCGTCGGCAAATCGACGTTGCTCAACGCCCTCGCCGGCGGCTCGATAGCCCAGGCGTCGTTCACGCGGCCCACGACCCGCGACCCCGTCGTCTACTACCACGAGTCGATCAAACCGGAACGCCTCGACCCGGCGTTGCGCTACTGCCGGCTCGCACCGCACAGCCGGCCCAATCTCGAACAAAAAATCCTCGTGGACACGCCGGACCTCGATAGCAACGACCTTGCCAACCGCGACAAGCTCGCCCAGGTGTTGCCGGTCGCCGACGTGATCCTTTACGTCGGCTCCCAGGAAAAATACCACGACAAGCTCGGCTGGGAGTTGTTCCTGCACCAGCGCCGCCGCCGGGCGTTCGCGTTCGTCCTCAACAAGTGGGACCGCTGCCTGCACGCGGGCGCCGCGGGACTGCGGCCCGACGAGGACCTGATGCGCGACCTTCAGAACGAGGGGTTCAAAAACCCGCGCATTTTCCGCACCTGCGCCAACCGCTGGCTCGATCGGGCCGACCACGCCGGGCCTGGCGGCAACGGCACCCTTGAAGCCGGCGTCGTGCCACCGCCGCCGCCCGACTTGCCCGAAGGCGAACAGTTCGCGGAGCTGGAAAACTGGCTGGAGATGGGCCTGACGCGCCTGGAGGTGGAGGCGATCAAGGCGCGCGGCGTGACGCAAATGCTGGGGCACCTGGACCACGCGCTGACCGCGGTCGCGCCGCCGGACCTGAGCGAAGTAGCTGCGAAAACGAAGGCGGCCTGGGTCCGGCACCTGGCCGACGAGGCCAACAGCATTACGGAAGTGTTGCTCGACACGCTCGACCCGTTCCAGCGCGAGATCGAACACCACTTCACGCGCGAAGGCCAGCGGCGCTTCCGCGGGCTGATGGCGGGCTACCTGTACCTTTACAATCGCGCCCTATACTTTGGCAGCACGTTGAAGGGGCGTTTTTCCTTGATCCCCCAGGGCAAAGAGTCGGGCGACCAGCCGCCGCCGTCGTGGGACCTCAGCACCTTTACCCGCGCTTGCAGCGAATCCGCGGCGCAGCGCCACCTCGACGCCCGCCAGAAGGCGCTGGCCAACCGGCTGCTCGTGGAGGCGCATCAACAGGGGTTTACGCTCGACACCCTGGTCGAACCCGTCGAAGCGACCACGAAACTCGACTGGCGGCAGCGCTACACGCTGATGCTCAACGAGGTGCTGCACCGCGTGGAACAACAGTGGACCCGACCCAAGGGCACGCGCCTGGCCATGCAGTCGGTCATCGTTTTTTTGGCGGACTGGTTGCCCTTACTGGCGCTGCTGGCCGCGTCCCTCAACCTCCTGTGGCGCTGGATCGACCCTTACAAGGAAGCCGCGCGGGTCGAATCCCTGGACATCGCCCTGCTTGCGGTGGTGCCGTTGGTCGTGATGATCGTGCTGCACGTCCTGATCACGCTGCTTTTGCCACTGCGCTGGGCGAAGATACGCGGAAACTTCAAGAAGGAACTGGGCGCGCGCATCAAGCTAGAACTCGACAACACCTACGCGCCCGTGCCCGGCGACCTGGCCGAATTGCTGCTGACCGAGCGCAAGGAGGTGGAAAAGCTCCTCGCGCAGACGCGCGAAGTCGGCGAGTGGCTGACCCGGCGCGAGGAGTCCGCGGGCATCACCGGCCTGTACGGCAATTGACACCGCCGCCGGTCCGCGAAACAATCAATTTGGTACCACGCGGCAAGATACCGGCGAAACTGGCCAAGCGGTTCGGGTTTGGTCGGCGGTGCCGGAAATGCCGACCGACGCGGAACGGGCGAACGCGAACGGAACGCGGCGCGTGCCGGACCAGCGCGGTGCGGAACCACCCCATTTCACCGCCGTACCCTTTGACAGTTGCCGCTGGGAAGGAAATACTTACTTCTGATTACCCAGGCGCCGTATCTATTGCGTGGCGTGGCACCCGACGGGCCTGGGAATCGAGCAGCAGGAAAATGGTAACCATGTTCCGGTACAGCTTTGTCCTTGTTCTAGGCATGCTCGCGGCCAGCCCGGCGGCGGCGGCGTCCTGGGCGGACGGCCTGTTCGAGGAGTTGTCCAAGGACTTCGGGTCGGTGCCCCACGGCCCCGCCCAGACCCACCACTTCCGGGTCAAGAACAACACCAAGGGCGACGTCAACATTTCCAACGTGCGCGTCTCGTGTGGCTGCACGTCCGCGTGGGCGGTGAAAAACCGCCTGGCACCCGGCGAGGAAACCGTCGTCGAGGCGGTGATGGACACGACCCGCTTCACCGGCCCCAAGACGGTGACGATCTTCGTCACCTTCGACGCGCCGGCGCGGGAGGAAGTGCGCCTGTGGGTGTCGGCGAACGGCCGGTCCGACTTTGCGGTCAGCCCGGACGGCTTCGCGTTCGGCCAGGTGAAGCGCGGCGGGACGCCGGAGGCCGCCGTGACCGTGACCTTCTACACGAGCGGCGTGAAGCTGACGGAGGCCAAGGCCGAGAGCAACTACATCAAGACCACCGTGACGGAATCTAAGACCACGGACGGCACCTCGTCGTTCGAGGTCCGGGCCAAGTTGCGCGGCGACGTGCCAGTCGGCAAGTGGTACTCCGACATCTGGCTGAAGACGAACAACGGTTCCCTGACGCAAATCCGTGTGCCGTTAAACGTCGAGGTCGAGGCGGCGTTGAGCGTCACGCCCGAAGCGGTGGCGCTGGGCGCGGTCAAGGTGGACGGCGAGGCGGAGCGCCGCATCATCTTGCGCGGCGTGGAGCCGTTCAAGATCACCAAGATTGAGGGCTTGGACGAAGAGTTGACCGCCAAGGACAGCACCGAGGAGAGCAAGCAGGTCCACGTGCTGACCGTGAAACTCAAGCCCGGCAAGGCCGGAGTCTTCGCCAAGAAGATTCGTGTCTTTACCGACTTGAAGGACGACAACGAGGTCGATGTCAAAGTGAGCGCGCAGGTCGCGCCGTAATTTCGCCGCTTGCGGCTGAGCGCTCAGCCGCAAGCGGCAATCCTTCCTTCGACAACCAATTCTCATCCCCTATCCTAAATCCGGCATCAGCCCCGAACGTAAGGTACAATTCCCCGTCCCCCACAGAGCGGCGGCGGCGCCTCTCCCCTGGCGCACGGTTTGCCGTTCGCAGGGCACCATCCATCCGCTCCCAACGGAGAGGTCCTCAACCATGTGTGGCATCGTCGGATATACCGGGCATCAGGAAGCGGAACCCATCCTCGTCGAAGGGTTGCGCCGCCTCGAATACCGCGGCTACGACAGCGCGGGCGTGGCGACCCTTAACGGCACCCGCCTGGCGGTCCGCCGGCGCGTCGGCCGCATCGCCAACCTGGCGTCCTATCTCGAAGAAAACCCGTGTCCCGGCACGACCGGCATCGGCCACACGCGCTGGGCGACCCACGGCGCACCGTCGGACCGCAACGCCCACCCGCACGTCGGCGGCACCGGCAAGGTCGTCGTCGTTCACAACGGCGTCATCGAAAACTACGCCCTGCTCCGGCGCGAGTTGCAGGAGTTGGGTTACGTCTTTCACAGCGACACCGACACGGAGGTTGTCGCCCACCTCATCGCGCACCATCTGGAGGACGACCTGGCCGAGGCCGTGGCCCTGGCGCTGCCACGGCTCAAGGGGACGTACGGCCTGGCGGTGCTAAGTCCGTGCCAGCCGGGCGTGCTGGTCGGCGCGCGGCTGGGCAGCCCGCTCGTGCTGGGAATCGCCGAGGGCGAAGGTTTCTTAGCCAGCGACCCGAGTGCTTTGGCCGGGACTGCCACCAAAGTCGTTTACCTGGACGACCACCAGGTTTGCGTGCTGAAACTCGACGAGTGGCACGTCCTCAACCGCAACCGCACGCGCGTCGCCGCGTCCTTGCACACGCTGGACGCCAAGGTCGCGGACCTGGACCCCGGCGAGTACGAGCACTTCATGCTCAAGGAGATTTACGAGCAGCCCGAAGCCCTGGAAAACGCCCTGCGCGGCCGGCTCGACGAGGCGGAAGGCAGCGCCCGCTTCGGCGGCCTCAACCTCGACACCCAACGGTTGCGGCAGGTGGACCGGATCATCCTGACCGCCTGCGGCACGAGCTACCACGCGGCCCTGGTGGGCGAATACCTGTTCGAGGAACTGGCGCGGATGCCGGTGGAGGTGGAGTACGCCTCCGAGTTCCGCTACCGCAATCCGCCGATGGAACGCGGCACCGTGGTCATCGCGCTAACGCAATCGGGCGAGACGGCAGACACCCTCGCCGCGTTGCGCGAGTCGAAGCGCAAGGGCCACCCGACATTGGCCCTGTGCAACGCCGTTGGCAGCAGCATTGCCCGCGAAGCCGACGGCGGGGTCTACTTGCACGCCGGTCCGGAGATCGGCGTCGCCAGCACCAAGGCGTTCACCAACCAGGTCGCCGTGCTGGCGATGCTGGCCCTTTATTTCGGGCGTATGCGGCACCTGTCCTACTTGCAGGGCAAGCGGATCGTCGATGAGTTGCAGGCGATGCCCGATTTGATCCGGAAGACGCTGACCTGCGAAGCCGAGGTACGCACGATTGCGGAGAAATACGCGGGTGCGGCCAACTGCCTCTATTTGGGTCGCCAGTTCCTCTTCCCCGTTGCGCTGGAGGGGGCGCTGAAGCTCAAGGAAATCAGCTACATTCATGCGGAGGGCTACCCCGCCGCCGAGATGAAGCACGGGCCGATCGCGCTGGTGGACGAGCAAACGCCGACGGTCTTCCTGATCCAGCGCGGCGGCGTTTACGACAAGGTGGTGAGTAACCTGGAAGAGATCAAGGCGCGCGGCGGTCCCGTCATTGCCGTGGCGACCGAGGGCGACGAGGAGATCGCGAACCGGGCCGACGACGTGATCTACATTCCCGACGCGCCGGAGTACCTGCAACCGCTCGTGGCGGTCGTGCCGTTGCAGTTGCTGGCCTACCACATCGCCCTTCTCCGCGGCTGCGACGTGGACAAACCGCGCAACCTCGCGAAAAGCGTTACCGTGGAGTAAAGCGGTCGCCAAAATGTTATACTGCCCGCGGCTCGATGCGGCACCAACGCCCGTAACCCCAAGCGGGCCGTAGCCGCAAGCGGCTCGCTTGCTGGCTTCCGCACGGGTTCAGCCAGCAAGCGGGCCGCTTGCGGCTACGGGCCGCTTGTGGCTACGGGCGTTTGTGCCACTTTCCCCCGCGGCCGGTATAATTAGCCGTGAATCCCGGCTTTAGGGAGAATACCAATGCCCGTCATCGTCTACGAGGACGCCGCCGTCGCCAACCTGGAACCGCTAGCGCTTACGCGCCCGGCGTTTGATCTGCGTTGCGGGGCGGAGACGCTGTTGCAACGGCAATTGCGGTTCTTCGGCGCGCGGACCGGGGGGGCATTCGTTCGCCCGGCCCTTGCCGAATTGTGCCGTCGCGCACATCCCGAATTGACCGTGAACGAACCGGCAAGGTTTGATGACAGTCCCTTGACACTTGTTAACGCGCGCTGGCTGCCACTCGCCGCGCAACCGTTGGAGACTGCCGCGCCCGCCGTTGGTCTTGTCGGCGAGGAGGTCGCCTACGTCCGCTTGACCGGACCGACCGGCGCGGTGGAAAAGGAGGGATTGGAAACCCTGCTGGCCGAAGCGAAACAAACGCTACCGCACCGCCAGGCCGGCGGCCATCTGATGAATTACCCGTGGGATTTGGTCGAACACAACGCCGCCGCGCTGCAAGAAGACGCCCTGCTCTGGCAACGTAATCCCGCGCTGCGTGCCCATCCGGCGGCCACGGTGGTCGGGCCGGCCGAGGCGTTTGTCTGTGATCCTTCCGCCCGCGTCGAGCCGCACGTCCTGGTTGACAGCACACGCGGCCCCGTGTTCGTCGATCGCGGGGCGGTCGTCCAGGCGTTCAGCCGGCTCGAAGGCCCGTGCTACATCGGCCCGGAAACGCAGGTGTTCGCGGCCCGCATTCGCGGCAGCAGCATCGGACCCCAGTGCCGCATCGGCGGCGAGGTCGAGTCCAGCATCGTCCAAGGCTACAGCAACAAATACCACGACGGTTTCCTGGGCCATTCCTACCTCGGCGAGTGGGTGAACTTCGGCGCCGGCACGCACACGAGCGACTTGCGCACCGATTACGCCCCGATCGCGATGCCGATCAACGGTCGGACGGTCCCGACGGGACTTATCAAGATCGGTGCCTACGTCGGTGACCACACGCGGACCAGCATTGCGACTTTGTTAAATACGGGCACGGCGATCGGCCCGTTCGGTCTGTTGATCGCCTCGGGATCCCTGCTGCCGCGGCTCCTACCGGCCTTCTCGCGGTACGGCTACGGGCGGATTCAGGAACGAACGGACCTCGGCCAAACGTTCGCGGCCGCCGCGACGGCCATGGCGCGGCGCGGCCAGGAATGGGACAACACCAACGCGGAGTTTTATTTGTCCCTCTTCGACGAGACGGCCGAGCCGCGGCGGCGGATCATCCAGGAGAGCGACCAGCGCCGCTTGCGCCGGGTGGTCGGCTGAGTTGTCGCAAGGCAGGCCGGAGTTGCGTAAGTGCCCGGCCGCGGTGGCTCAGCGCGTGTTTGACGCACGCACTCAGTTCGCCAAAGGTTTGATGGTATTCGGGGATGAGAAACAGCGGGTCGTAGCCAAAGCCACCCGTCCCGCGCGCCGCGCGCAGGATGACGCCGTGACAGCGCCCCTCAACAACAGCCACGACGTTTCCGGCCGGATCGGCCAGCGCGGCAGTGCAAACATAATAGGCGGCGCGAGCGCTATCCGGCAGCGGTGCCAACTCCGCCAGCAACCGGGCATTGTTGGCGGCATCGTCACCCTGCTTGCCGGCGTAGCGCGCCGAGTACACGCCCGGACGGCCGTTCAGTGCCGGGACGACCAGGCCGCTGTCCTCGCCCAGCACCCACTCCTTCAAGTAGTGAGCCAGCTCTACCGCTTTTTTCCGGGCGTTTTCGACGAAGGTCGTGCCGTCTTCAACGACCTCCGGCGCGTCGGGGTGGCTCGTAAGGTCATTTAACTCCAGGTCGAGGCCGCCGAGAATCGCCATGATTTCTTCGCGTTTCTTGCGATTGCGCGTGCCGACGACGAGCAGAGCCATGTTATTCCTCTTTCGGCACGAACCTTGCTGCTGATGTGGGAGTGTCACTCCGCCAAGTATACTCAACGTGGTCCAATGTGACACCAACGCCCGTAACCACAAGCGGCCCGCTTGTGGGAGACGTTCACCCACAAGCGGGCCGTAGCCGCAAGCGGCCCGCTTGCTGGCTGAACCCTGCGGAAGCCAGCAAGCGAGCCGCTTGCGGCTACGGGCCGCTTGTGGCTACGGCCGTTGGTGCCGAATCGAGCCGCGGGCAGTATACCTTGGTCGCGGGTTTCGGTTCTGCTACGATAGCGAATTACCTGTCGATGGGAGATAGCACAACGTGACCGACGGCCTTGGAATTTGGGAGGTGGCGGGTCTGTGCGCCATCCCCGTCCTGGTGATCGTGAACGCTCTCTTCGTTGCCGCCGAGTTTGCGTTGATCGCCGTGCGCAAAACGCGCATCGAGGAACTGACGGCACAAGGCGTCAAGGGTGCGGGCGCGGTCAAGGCAGCGATGGCCGATTTGGGTCGAACCATTGCGGCGACGCAGCTCGGCATTACGCTCGCGAGCATCGGCCTCGGCTTCGTCGGCGAACCGGCACTTGCTAACGTGATCCAGCCGTGGTTCCAGTGGGTCAACGAAGAGTGGCGTTCGATCGCCGCCCACTCGGTTGCCACGCCCATTGCGTTTATCCTCATCACGTTCACGCACGTCGTCTTTGGCGAATTGATCCCCAAGTCGATGGCCTTGCAGCGCCCGGACAGCGCGGCCCTGTGGTTGGCGCGGCCGCTGCTCGGCTTCGCGCTGCTGAGCCGGCCCATTATCCTGCTCATGAACCTGACCGGCAACAGTATCCTGCGCGCCCTTGGATTCCAGGAAGCGTCGGGCGAGGAAATGGTCCACTCGGTCGAGGAGTTGATGCTCCTGATCGAGGACACCGAAGAGGCGGGCATTCTCGACGCGGACGAGGCCGAGCTGGTGCAAAACGTGTTTGAACTGTCCGACAAGCACGTCCGCGACTGCATGGTGCCGCGCGACAAGATGGCCGCGTTGGAACTGCAAACGCCGGCCGACAAGGTGTTGGAGGCGGTGCGCTCCGGCGCCCACACGCGGATGCCGGTCTACGAGAACGAAATCAACAACATCGTCGGCATCGTCAACACGAAGGACCTGTTCCACCTCTTTAGCTTGCGCGGCGTCGTCATCCTGGTGGACGCGATCTACCCGCCGGTGTTTCTCAAGCCGGACGAGAACCTGGACAACGCCTTACGCTTGTTCCGCAAGGTCAAGCGGCCGATGGCTCTCGTCCGGGACGAGGACGGCAATATCCTGGGCCTCATCACGCTTGAAGACGTGATCGAAGAGATCGTTGGCGAACTGGAAGACGAACACGACCGGCCGGCACCCAAGCGCTTCCGCCGGGTGCGCCGGCACTTCGCGAGCAAGCTGCCGGCTTTGCGGGCGAAGAAGGTCGAGCCGCCGGCGGTGCCCAGCAGTCCGAACCACCTTATTTGACGGGCGTTTGTGTCACATTGGACCGCGTTGAGTATAAAAGTCAACGTTTCAACGAATACAAAACCGCCGCCTTGCCGAGCAGCACCGCGCTCTCGTAGTCGTGGCCTTTGCAGTCCGACGACGTGTGCTTTTCCAGGGCGCAACCGATGTCGTACTTGCTGTAGATCACGACCCAACGGCCCTTGATCTTGATGCCTTCCAGCGCCGGCGCGACGGTACGGAATTCGGTGTCCGGCGTCTTGCCGTCCGGCCCTTCGCGCCGGCAGCGCACCGACGTGATTGCGACCCCGTTCAGCTCCTTGCTGAACAGGTCGTCCGACAGCGGGATCGGCTCCAGCTTCGTGTTAGGAAAGAGCGCCTCGATCAGTTTGCGAAACGACTCGTCAAACTCCTTGGAACCACAGCAGGCGTCCGCGAACAGCAGGCCGCCATTCTCTTCCAGGTGAAAGCGCAGCGTTTTCAGTTGCTCGGTCGGGGACACCTTGATGCCGTTACGGCCGTGGGCGTAGAGGAAACGATAATCGACCACGTTCTCGTCGAGCGGGGAAATAGCCCGCGTTTCCAGCACGGTATCAATGCCGACCTTGCGGCACTCCTCCATCAGGTTGCGCATCGCCTTGGGCGCGGGCTGCCACTCGCTACCGTTTTTCGGCTCGTAGTGGAGTTGCGCCACCTTCAAATAGCCGCGTTCGATGTGTTCGCGCTTGCTGTCGCGGGCAATCGGAATCTCGTAGCCCTTCGGCTTGGGCGGCTCCAGGCCCGTGGCGTAGGCGATGACGTTCGCCCCCAGTTGAAACGCCTTCTTGCCCCGGTCCTTGTCCTTGTCGTTTGTCTCGAACGTGTTGGCTTCCCAGTAGCCCGCGAGCGCCTGCGGGCTGTAGACCACGACCGTTTTGCAACCCTGTTGGATGCCGAGAAGTTGAAAGGGTTGGCCGCGCACCAGCGGGAAGCGCGCCGACCACACCGGGTGCCCGTCCGGAATCGGCGTCAACTCCGAACCGGGGTACAGGTCCTGCATCAGCTTCCTGAAATCGCGGTCGAACTCCTTGTCGTTACAGCACGCCTCCGCGAAGAGGAAGCCGCCGTTGGCCATATACTCGCGCAGCACGTCCGTCTGTTTTGCGTCCAGTTTCAGGTAATGGCCGCTCAGGAACGCGATCGGCGATTGCAGCAACTCCTCGGCCAGCTGCAACCGGCTGTCCTTGGTGGTGGCGTCGTGGCCGCGGACATCGAACACCTGCCAGGCCAGCGGCTGGTTCTTGAATAGTTCGCGGCTGGCGAACTCGGTCAGGTTGCGGGCGTCGTTGTGCTTGTTATTCCAGCCGCGCTCCTCGCGCTCGCCCCACGCCAACTTGGTCCACAACACCGGCGTGCGGCCCTTGGACAGGAACAGTAGCGAAAAGCTGGTGGCGACGACCGGCCACGGCTCGCCCGGCACGTTGGTGCCCAGGACCGTGCCCTTCCAGTAGCCTTCTTTGCTCTGGTTGGCGACCAGGAACTCGCAGCCGATGCGGTACCAGTCCTTGTCGCCGAGGTAGCGCTGGCCCGACAGGCGGCCGGCGCGCTCCAGGCCGTACAGGCAATAAAACGGCGGCACGAGTTGCTGCTCCATCAACCGCGAAGACTCCATCTTGGCCGGAAAGCGATCGCCGAGCCACTTGAGACCCCTGGCTAACGGCACGTTGTCGTCGTACTTGCCGCACTTCTTGTCGCTGCCGTCGGCTTCGAGGTTCTTGTGTTCCTGCTCCAGGTTCATGCCGGTGATGAGTAAACCACAAGCACCGGCAGTCGTCATCGTGAACCGGCCGCCCGTCAAACCCTCGAAACTGCTGTATTCCCAGCTGCCGGTGTTTTTGTTCTGCAGGCGGACGTACATGGTCTCGATTTCTTTCATCACCTTCGGGTCAACCGTGGCACCGGCTCGGCGGCCCTCGTGCAGGGCGAGCAGGGCGTACTGCGTGTTGGAGCCGTCGGGGACTCCGCCTTTCATCCGCTCCCGGTTGTAGGTCCAGCCGTTTTCCATGCGCGTTTCGAGCAGCCAATCGACGTTCTTCTGAATGCGTTCCTTGTCCTCTTTTTGGCCCGCCTGGGCGAAGACCATCGTTTGCAAGCTGACCGTATAGGTGCTATTCGCCTTCAATTCCCGGAGGGTTCTAATGCCGCTCATCACGACGGGGTCTTTGAGAGGTTCATCGATGGCGTTGAGCAGCGCGAGGACGGCCAAAGCGGTCCAGCCGCCGGGGAAGAGCTTGCTGCTAACTTCGGTTTCCCAGTTGCCATCCTTGCCCTGGTCGCGCAGGTATTTGACCCCGTCGCGGATCGACTGGCGGACCTTCTCGGCGAGGGGGTCTTCCTTTTTCGGTTGGGCGTTGACCGCAGGGACGCACACGACCGTGACGGACAGGGTCAGGGCGAGGGTCCAGGCGTATTTCATGGGGTTCGGCCTCCGTTAGCAGGTGAAGCGCCGGGCGGTGGCCTCCCGCTTCACCCTTGTATTTTACCAGCCTAACCGTTTTTCTACCACCGTGCCGGTAAGCAGCGCGTTTTCTGCCCCGGCGCGAATCGCGTGCTAGACTCCCTACAAGGTGAAGCAACGCACAGCGCAGCACGGGAGTTTGCGTAATGAGTGACGCCGGGGTTAATCGGGAGCAGTTGGCAGCGCAGGCCTTGCCGGAGGGCGGCTGGGGTTACGCGCCGGGACACGCGGCGCACCTGGAACCGACCTGTATGGCGTTGCTCGCGCTGGCCGCCGAGCCGGAGCGTTACCGCGCCGCCATCGACGGCGGCCAGGCGGCGCTGCAAAAGTGCGGGGCCGGCGACGGCACTTACCGCCTGGAGCGCGGCCGCCCGGAAGCCGTGTGGCCGACCTCACTGGTCCTCTTCGTGCAGGCGGCGCTCGGCACGGATCGCGCGGAAATCAAGCAGACCGCCGGGGCGCTGATTGGCCTGCGCGGCCGGCAGATGGAGGCCGACAAGGATCAAGAGATTCACGACATCGACCTGAAGCTCATCGGCTGGTCGTGGGCCGAGGGCACGTTTTCCTGGGTCGAGCCGACGGCGTGGGCGTGCCTGGCGTTGCAGCGCGTCGGCCACGGCGACCACGAGCGCGTGCAGGAAGGCTTGAAACTGTTGCTCGACCGCGCCCTGGACGAGGGCGGCATCAACTACGGCAACCGTCGCATTTTGGGCCGCATCCTGGAGCCGATTCCGGGGCCGACCGCGCTCATGCTGCTGGCACTGCAAAACCAGCCACGGCACCCGCGCATCACGGCGGCCGTTCATTACCTGGGCCAACAAGCGCTCAACGGCGAAGACCTGGAACACCTGTGCTGGGCGAAGCTGGCCCTCGAAGGATACCGCGACTGTGCCGGCGTGGTCGATTGGTTGCCGCTGCTCGACGAGCGGATTCGCGCTTCCCGCCAGGCTCGCGCCGAGACGAACTACGTCAGCCCCAACCCGCTGCGCACGGCACTGACGGCGCTGGCACTGGACACTGCCACGCGCAACCCGTTCCGCCTGGACGACGCCAACAAACCGGCCGAAATCCTGACCGTGCCGAAGCGCGTCGTGCGTTCCGTCTCTTTCGCCGAGCGGCTCAAGGGCATGGTCAAGGGCATCGGGATCAATGCCGTCGGCCAGATGAAGCAGAACGAGCCGCAGTCGTGCGTCCACGTCGCGCCGGTCACGGACTACAACGCGAACCTCGCCGACGTGGTGCAACGGCAGTACGAGAACTTCCGCGCGAAGGTGCCGCTCAAGGGCAAGCGCGTCGTCCTCAAGCCCAACCTCGTCGAGTATCACCGCGACAAGGTCATCAACACCAATCCGAACGTCGTCGCCGCCGTCATCGAGTTGTGCCGTCGCGAGGAAGCCGCCGAGGTGATCGTCGCGGAGGGGCCGGGCCACTGGCGCAACGTCGAATACCTCGTCGGCGCGAGCGGTTTGGGGGGCGTGCTCCGGCATTACAAGGTGCCGTTCGTCGATTTGAACCACGACGAGCCGGTCAAGCGCGTCAACCTCGGCCGGCTGACGAAACTCGACCACCTTTACTTGACGCGTACGGTTGCGTCGGCGGACGTGCTCATTTCGCTGCCGAAGTTGAAGACGCACCACTGGGCGGTGGCGACCCTGTCCTTGAAAAACCTGTTCGGCACGCTGCCGGGCATCTGCTACGGTTGGCCGAAGAACGAATTGCACTGGCGCGGCATCGACAACAGCATCGTGGACATCGCCCTGACGCGCACGCCGGACCTGGCGATCGTGGACGGCATCGTCGGCATGGAGGGCGACGGCCCGCTCAACGGCACGCCGGTAAACACGGGCGTTTTGGTCATGGGCAGCGACCTGGTGGCGGTGGACGCGACCTGTTGCCGGCTGATGGAACTCGACCCGGCGCGCGTGGCGTACCTGGTGATGGGCAACCGGAAAAAGCTCGGCCATCTGGCGGAGCCGCAGATCAAGCAACTGGGCGATACCGTCGCGCAACGGTCGCAGCCGTTTGCAACGGTGGAACACTTCAAGGACTTTCGGCTCGCAAAACCTGCGTGAAAGGGCGGACGACTCCTACAATACGCAAGCCCGCTTCTCGTTCTTTTCGCCAAAGGAGTTGTCATGAAAGCTCAGGACGTGATTAAGAACCAGCTTACCTCCACGCAGCACATCCTGGCGATGCTTGTCGGCGACCTGTCCGATGCAGACGTGCTGGTCCGCCCGGTGCCCGGGGCCAACACCGTCGCCTGGCAGATCGGCCACCTGATCGTGTCCGAACAAGGCATGGGTAAAGAATCCATCCCCGGCGTGCAGTATCCCGAACTGCCGGCAGGGTTCGCCGAGCAGCACGCCATGGACAAGACCGCCGCCGACCCGGCGAGTGGATTCAAGACGAAGGCCGAGTATTTGGACCTGTTTAACAAAACGCGCCAGGCGACCGTCGCCGGGGTGGCCAAGCTCAGCGACGCCGACCTGGAAAAGCCGACTGTCGGCAAGATGGCCGATTTCGCGCCGACGGCGGCGCACCTCATTGGGCTGGTGGGGAGCCACACCCTGATGCACGCCGGCCAGTTCAGCGTCCTCCGACGCAAA
>JBBRLG010000092.1:0-16293 GCA_038231495.1 Gemmatales bacterium
CGCGAAGACCTGGACGATGACGGAGATCCTGAGCTACCCGCTGTATCCACTCGCTCCCCCCGGCAAGGAAGAAAAAGGTAAAGCGCCTCCGGATAGTGGCCGATAAGGGCGGAAGCTCGATGGAGTCACGACCGAGAAATGCAGCTGCGGGCGCAGCGCTTCCTTATACAATTTGGCCGCGTCTTTCAGTTCGTCGCCCTGGTCGATGGCACTCAGCCCCTTGGAGTCGGCGGGCAACTTGTTGACCTGGACTTTCAGGGTCTTGCCCTTCCACGCGGAGACTTCCAGCGTCGCCCACCAGTCCGGCGCGCCGTCTGCCAGTTCGATGTCGAACCAGCGCTCGGCCTTGCCTTCGACCGTCACCGTCACCTTGCGCTTTGCGGCCCCAGTCTTCACCGGGAAAAATAGATACCGGGCGGTGGCCGTGATGTCCCGACTGGGGTTAAGCGTATCGACCGGCGGCTTGCGGTCGGTGAAGACGATGTGATCGACGTTGATGTGGCCCCAGCCGCCGGTGGCGTCGTCCACGATCTCGATGCGGGCGGTCTTGCCGATAAACTCGGTCACGTCCCAGGCGGCCGGTTCCAGCTTCTCGCTGCCGCCCGGCTCGGTGTTGGGGCCGGTACTCGTCCGCACCACCTTGCCGCCGACGAGCAAGTTCGTGCAAGTCTTGCCGACATAGCCGCCGCCACCGATCAGGAACGAGACGTACTTACGCTCGACCTTGAACTCCGGCGAAGTGAGCGTGCCTTTGGCGTCGTCGCCGCCGAGAAAGCTGTTGACCAAACCTTTGCCGCGAAAGCCGGTCACTTCCATCTGCCCCGGCAGCGTGCCGCGGGCGGGGCCCTTGCCGAAGGCGGTGCCGGTCGTCTTCCAGTCGCCATAGGTCTCGCCCTCGAAGTCGGCGAAGAGGACGTCCGCCTCGTCGGGCCTGGCCCGCGAGACGGTTCCGGGAATGATGGCCACGATTGCCAGGCACAGGGCCGCGAGCAAGGTCAGGGAAGCGCGCATGGATTGTGGTCCTCGGCGATTGATAGGAGGTTGAGGCGCGGTCCGCTTGGCCGTGGGTCCGGATGCCGATCGTGACAGCTCCTGTCCGGATCGGCATCCGGACCCACAAGGCCGGACACTTTCAGCGGGTGTAGGTATTAGATCGAATAATCCCACGGCTGGTAGGCGGCGGCGTTTTCCTTTCGCCGGGGGCAACCGGGGCAGAGGTTTTCGCCGAGCAGGTCGTAGGCGGCCTGGATGGCGTCGCGCCGGCTTTGGTCGTGATTCGGTCGATCGCCAAAAATCCGGTCCGCGCCGATCCGGGCTTCAAGGCCGGTGCCCGCCAGTGCCTTGCCCATGTCGGCCTCGACGCCGCACAGCAGTAAGGATATGTTCCGTTGCCGAAGAGTGCTTTCCAACTTTTTGAGGAGGCTCAAGAAGGCGGCGTCGGGGTTCCGCGCCCGTTCGAGGATCAGGAGGACCGCGCGGACTTCCCCGCGGGCTGCGGTCTCAAGCGCGACCAGCTGCTGTTGCAATTCCGGCTCCGCGCCGAAGAACAATTCGCCCTCTAAATGATAAACGAGCAGTCGGTCACACAACGATTCACCGGGCCTGCGCTCGCGGACGCCGTTGTCCGGCGTGTGAACGAGTTGGTTCATGCGCACGCGCGCGGCCCGCGGCACATAGAGGACGAACGACAGAAAGACGCCGATGACGATGCAGAACTCCACCGAGATGGCGACTGCGGCCAAGGCCGTCGCCAATACCACGCCGGCGTCAAACCGTGTCGCCCGGAGGTGAAAGACCAGCTGCTTGCGGTCCACCATGCGAAAGGCCGCCAGCATGAGCAAACCGGCCAGCGACGCCCGCGGAATGTACTGGGCCAGGGGAGCGAACAGCAACACCGTCCCGGCCACGGCGGCCGCCGAGAATACTCCCGACCACTGGGTCACCGCGCCCGCCTGCTGATTGATCGCCGACCGGGTGAGCGAGCCGGAGCCGGGGATGCACTGGAAGAAGCTGCCGGCCAGGTTGGCCGCGCCTTCACTGAGGCACTGCTGGTTGATGTCGAGCTTCTGCCCGGTGCGGCTGGCGATGGCTTTGGCCATGGCCACCGCCTCCAGCAGGCCGAGCACGGCAATCGAAAAGGCGTTGCCCGACAAGAGCTGGACGCGGTCCCACTTCATGTCCGGCGCCTCGAAGCGCGGCAACGCGGCGGGGATGGCCCCGACGATTTTGACTCCGTACTCTTCGAGTCCGAATGCCCAAACCAGGGTCGCCATGACGACCACCGCCACCAGGTGTTGCGGAATGGGAAACCGCGCGCCGCGTTGGCGGCAAAAGGCGTTGAACCGCCGTAGTCCCACGACGACTGCGATGGTCCCGGCGCCGATCAGGAAGGTCGGCCAGTGGACGCCGCCGCCCGTCGTCACCGTCAGCCAGAACCGCTTGAGGAAATGGTCTTCGGGACCGCCGCGGGCCGCCAGGCCGAGAAGGTTCTTCATCTGGTCGAGGACGAGAAGGCTGCTCGCGCCCACGGTGAAACCGACGATAACGCTGTGCGAGACGTAGCGGGTCAAATCGCCCAACCGGAGGAGGGCGATCCCCAGCTGTACGGCCCCGACCAGGAACGCGAGCAAGACCGCCGCCGACACGCGTTCGCCTTCCGGCACCACGGCCAGGGCGCTGAGCAAGGCGATGGAGATGGCGTTGGTCGGGCCGTTGATGAGTTGGCGCGAGGAGTCGAGGAGTGCCCCGACGCCGGTCATGACGATGGCCGTATACAGTCCGTATTGGGGCGGCACTCCCGCCAACGTCGCGTACGCCATTGCCTGCGGCACGGCAATGGTCGCCACGGTCAGGCCCGCCGTCAAGTCGCCGCCGAGCGCCCGCCACGAGTACGACCGCAGGGAGTCCAGGGCCGGAACGCGCTGGCACAACCAGCCCGGCAATCCGGTCAAGGGTGGGGCGCCTCCCGGCGCAGGCTGCCGGTCGCCTGACATTTGCACGCGCTGGCCTCCCTTTCCGAATCGTGACCGTGCGGGAGCGGTTACGGATCCAAACCGCTCTCGAATGGCCGCCGCCAGCACCGGGGCATTGGCGGGCCGCCGGTCATGCGGGCGATAAAGCAACGTCCAGTTTCTGCCCGAGTGCTTCGGCCCACTTGTGCAGCGTCGCGAGCGTGGGGTTAAGTACCTTGCCCGTTTCCAGGCGTGACAGAGCAGGCGGGTCGATGCCCATGCGTTCGGCCATCTCCGCCAGCGTCAGTCCCTGGCTTTCACGCAGGGATTTGAAGCGCGCCACGAGGCCCAAAATTGCCTCGAAACTCTGCCGGTTGATGGCACCGCCGGACCGTCGGCGGACGGGGTTTGCCGCGTGCTGGCGGCGGACCGCTTCTTCTTCGGCCTGCTGCTCGGCCGTGCGCTTTGGGTTCGTGGTTGGCTTCATGGCTTCACTCCGTCGGTTCGGGAACGTCGTAGGCGGTGATCGGGCGGATGACGAGCGGATCGGCCAAATTTAGGATGTCGAATACAACGGCGATAAACCGCCCGGTCGCGGTGGTTCCAAAGGCAATGGGACGGCCCGATGAGTCACTCACGTCAAACGTCGTGTTGTCGTCGAAGAGGGCGGACTCGACCTCGTCGGGTGTCAGGCCGTGTTCCGCGACATGAGTTGTGTTGCCTGCCTCATCATCCGGTTCGTCCCAATCGATCAAGGCGTCGCGTAAGTCCATGCCGTGCCCCTCCGGTTGCCGCCGGTGTGTATCCTATCACTATTGTATTTTAACGCAATAGAAAAACTGCGCAGACACCGGGAAATCGGTGATTTAGGCAGCCTCGATGGAGCAGCGAATGGCTCTGACTACTATTCTCTTCCGTTGCAAACCGCCCGCGCAACCCGTATAAGGGAGTGATACGTCCGACGGAACCCGCATCCCTTCAGCCGCGCGCATGCTCACCAAACGCATCATCCCCTGTCTCGACGTGGACCGCGGCCGCGTGGTTAAGGGCGTCAACTTCCTCCAGCTGCGCGACGCCGGCGACCCCGTCGAAGTCGCCCGCCGTTACGAGCAAGACGGTGCCGACGAACTGGTTTTCCTCGACATCCGCGCCAGCCACGACGGCCGCGACATCCTCCTCGACATGGTGCGGCGCGTCGCCGAGCAAATTTTTATGCCGTTCACCGTCGGCGGCGGCATCCGCACGCTCGACGACGCCACGAAAATCATCCAGGCCGGGGCCGAGAAGGTCAGCATCAACTCCGCCGCGGTCAAGACGCCGGAACTCGTCACCGCCGTCGCCGCGAAGTTCGGCCGCTGTGCCACCGTCGTCAACATCGACCCGCGGCGCGTGCAGAAGGACGGCCGCGAGGTGTGGGAAGTGTACGTCAACGGCGGCCGGGTGCCGACGGGTTTGGAAGCCGTCGCCTGGGCACGCCGGGTCGAGGAACTCGGCGCGGGCGAGATCGTACTGACCTCGATGGACGCTGACGGGACCAAGGCCGGCTACGACCTGCCGATGCCCCGGGCCGGGGCCGAGGCGGTCGGCATTCCGGTCGTGGCCAGCGGCGGCGCGGGCAGTCCGGAACACCTGTACCAGATTCTGACCGAAGGAAAGGCTGATGCGGCCCTCGCGGCGAGCATTTTCCATTACAATGAGTATGGCATTCCCGCGACCAAGGCCTATCTTGCCGGCAGGGGAGTGCCCGTTCGGATTGTGCCGAAGCTTTAACAATCGCTTTGCGCAGTCGCCTTGAGGCAAACGGTTGAATTCTTGGCGGAGAGACAACGATGGCCAGCGCAGACCTCGTAATCGACAATGCGGAAACCGGGATCCCGGCGCAGGTGCGCCGCGAGCCGGAAGCCAACAAGCTGTTTCGGATGGTGATGAAGCACGAAGGCTCCGACTTGCACCTCAAGGTCGGCCAGCCGCCGATGATGCGCCTCCGCGGCGACATCCGCCGGGCCGACATGCGGCCGTTGACGCAGGAGGACATGGAGCGCCTGCTGCTGCCGTTGCTCAACGAACGCCAGCGGAAAATCCTCGACGAAGAAGGCGGCGTGGACTTTTCCTACGTCATCGGCCAGGACGAGTGCCGGTTCCGCGTCAGCCTTTTCAAGCAGCGCAACACCCTGTCGCTCGTCGCCCGCCGCGTCAACACCAGCATCCCCACCTTCGCGAAACTCGGCCTGCCGCCGTCGATCGAGTCGCTGTGCCATTACGATCAGGGTCTCATCATCTTTGCCGGCGTCACCGGCAGCGGCAAGACGACGAGCATCGCGTCGATGATCGATTACATCAACGAGCGCGAGCCGGTCCACATTCTCACCATCGAGGACCCGATCGAGTTTACCTACACCGACAAGAAGGGCGTGGTCAACCAGCGCGAGATCGGCCTGGATTGCATCGACTGGCACAAGGCGCTGAAGGACGCGGTGCGGCAGGATCCCGACATCATCCTCGTCGGCGAGTTGCGCGACCGCGACACTTTCGAGGCCGGCATTCACGCGGCGGAAACGGGCCATCTCGTGTTCGGCACCATCCACGCGTCGAGTGCCGGCAGCACCCTGGGCCGCATCCTGGACCTGTTCCCGCCGGACATGCACCGGGCCATCCGCATGGCCCTGGCGTTCAACCTCAAGGCGGTGATCGCGCAAAAGCTCATCAAGAGTTGCAAGCCGGGCGTGCAGCGGGTGCCGACGAATGAGATCATGATCGTCAACCCGACGATCCGCGATCTGATCATCAAGGAAGAGGACAAGAAGATCCCCGACGCCATCAAAATCGGCTTCCTGGAAGGGATGACCGATTTCACCGAGAACCTGCGGATCCTGGTGGAACGCGGCGACGTGGAGAAGTCGGTCGCGCTGGAAGTAGCGCCGAATCCAGAACAACTCAAGATGGCACTCAAAGGCATCAAGGTCGCGGCTCCTGGCATTTTGTAGACGCAAAGCCGCAAGCGGCGGGTCGGGAGGGGTTACTTTCCGGCTTCGATCTTCAGCTTCACCGGGTCACTCGTTGTCACCGCGAAGCCGAAACCCTTCTCGGCTTCCTTGGACCCTTTCGGGGCCGGCGAAATTGCCGTGCGATAACCGACCGTCAGCGTGTAGTCGCCCGGTTCGGTCCAGTACGCCGCCTTCGCCAGTCCGCGAAAGCCGTAGTGGAGGCTGGTAATCGGGATTGAATGCGTCTTACCCGCGGCGAGCGTTATCACCTTGGGAGTGCGGAACTCCGTCGTGAATTGTTTCTGCGCCATGACAGCAACCGCACCTTTCTCCGGCCCCTTGAGGTCGAGTTGGACTTCGGTCGCGTCGCCTTCGACCCAGAATTTGACCTCCTGGTCGCTGGTGTTCGTCAATTCCAAAACCATGTCCACGTTCGGTGCGAGGGGCACCTTCCCGGCCTTTTCGGCGTCCTTGAGGATTTTGCGGAAATCGTCGCCGGACTTGCCGTCGAGGTCCAGCTTGTACGTGTCCTTCTTGACGACCAGCTTGGCCTTGAGGGGTAGGTCCGCCGGTTTGGTTTCGTCGGCCTTCTTGTCGTCGGCCTGAACGGCAGGCGTCAGGGCGAGAATTAACCACGTTGCAGCTGGAAGCAATCGTTTCATCGCAACACCTCGTTAAAAGAGACTCAAGAGGTCCAAATGGCAGACTAAAGCCTGTGGACGCCGCAAAATCAGGCGGAGCGCCGGTGTCTTTTCTTGTTCCGCCAATCCTTGGGGTCGGTCCGGTAAGGGAAAAACACCGGATGACGCCACGGAAACGGGCTGTGCCGTCGCGCGGGGGTGGATCAGGGCAACCTCCGGGATTCGTCCGGCGTTTTGCTTGTTCGTTACCGCTCCTCTACTTATAATAACGGTGCAGTGTGGCGTGACACCGGGGCGACCGCGCCAAACCTCTCCTCCTGGCCGGGGACAAAGCGCATGGACGAACTGCACCACGAGTGCGGGATTGCCGCGATTTATCACATGCCCGGCAGCCAGCCCTCGCGGTTGGCACCTCTTGCCGGCCCCGAACACGTCTCCCGGCTCATGCCGCGGATGCTCCTCGACTTGCAAAACCGCGGCCAACTCGCGGCGGGCATGGCTTCCTTCGCCCCCGAGCGCGAAAAGATTCTGGACACCTACAAGCAAATCGGCACCGTCATCGAGGCGTTTCGCCTTAACCACCAGACCAAATACGACGCCATCATGAAGGAGTACGCGGGCCGGGCCGCGATCGGCCACGTCCGCTACGCCACCTGCGGCGCCAACGACCGCAGTTACGCCCAGCCGTTCGAGCGGCACCACGGGTGCAAATGGAAGTGGTTCGCCTTCGCCTTCAACGGCCAGCTCGCCAACTTCGCCGAACTCCGCGACGAACTCCTCACGCAAACCGACTACCACCTTACCCGCAATATCGATACCGAAGTCATCATGCACTACCTCAGCCACGAGCTGAGCAAATGCGGCGACGACCGGCCCGACCTCGTCAAGGTGTTCGGCAACCTCGCCCGCAAATTCGACGGCGCGTACAATCTTGTCTTTCTCAACGCGATGGGCGACATGGTTGTGTTGCGCGACCCGAACGGCTTTCGGCCGCTGTGCTATTCGCAAGACGGAGCGTTGTTCGCCGCCGCCAGCGAGAGCGTGCCGTTGCTCAACCTCGGCTTCACGGACGTCAAGTCGCTCGAACCGGGCACGATGATCGTCATTCAGGACGGCGAACTGCGCCACGAGCGTTTTGCCGCAAAGGCCGAGCCGAAGCACTGCTTTTTCGAGTGGATTTACTTCGCCAACGTGGCCAGCACGCTCGACGACCGCAGCGTTTACCTCACGCGCGCCCGGCTCGGCCAAGAACTGGCGCACCAGGAACGCATCCTCAACACGGTGCCGCTCGACAAGGATACCATCGTGGTGCCGGTGCCCGATACCGGCAAGGCGGCCGCCGACGCGATGGCATTTGAACTGGGCGTGCCGTCGGTCGAGGGGTTGATCCGCAACCGCTACATCGGTCGCACGTTCATCGAAGGCCAAAACCGGGCGGAGCGCGTGCAGTTGAAATATACGCCGTTGCGCGAGGTCCTCGCAGGCAAGCGCGTGCTGCTGATTGAGGACACGATCGTGCGCAGCACGACGATGAAAACGCTGCTCCACGACTTGCGCCAGCGCGGCGGGGCGCGCGAAATCCACGTCCGCATCGCCTGCCCGCCGATCCTGGCTCCGTGCTTTTATGGCATCGACATGTCCACCGTCCGCGAGTTGTTCGCCCCCCGCTTCATGAAGGGCAACCGTCCCACCGAAGCCGAACAGGCCGCGATGGCCGCGGAACTCGGTGCCGACACCCTGTCGTACTTGCCGGTCGAAGCGATCGCGCGCTGCATCGGCATCGACGTCAACCACCTGTGCCGGGCCTGCCTGACGGGCAAGTACCCGACGCCGACCGGCGAGCAACTTTATCAGGTATCGTTGCGGCAGCGCAATGGCACAGTCAACGGCCGTACTTATGAAGCGCTGGCCGCCGCCCACCCTCACAGCTGATTGCCCCGCTGACAGCACCAATTCCATCACGAAAACACGAAAGAACGAAAGGCCGAAAAGAAGGGCTGCCCTTTACCTTCCTTTTCCTTTCGTTTTTTCGTTCTTTCATGTTTTCGTGATGGCATTTTTTCTCCGGCGCGAATGTGCTACGATTCCCGCAGGAGAATCCACAATGACACGCAACCCCAAAAAAGACGAACCCGATGGCATCAAGGTCGTCAGCCGCAATCGGCGGGCGTTTCACGACTACTTGATTCACGAAACGCTGGAGTGCGGCATCGTATTGACGGGTACCGAGGTAAAGAGCCTGCGCGAAGGCATCAGCGGCCTGGAGGAAGCGTACGCCAAGATTGAAGGCGACGAACTCTGGCTGGTCGGCAGCGAAATTCCGGAATACGCGATGGGCAACCGGATGAACCACAAGCCCAAACGGCCGCGCAAGCTGCTTCTGCACCGCCGCGAAATCGCGGGTTTCGCGGCCAAGGCATCGCAACGCGGCTACACGCTGGTGCCCCTGCGGATATATTTCAAGAACGGCAAGGCGAAGGTCGAAATCGCCGTGGCCACCGGCAAAAAGATGCACGACAAGCGCGAGGCTTTGAAGAAGGCCGACGCCCAGCTGGAAATCCGTCGAGCCATGACCGACCGTAAACGATAATCTCCTCGGCAACGAGCGAAAGGATTCGCCATGCCCTCCCTCCCGTCCGTTAAGTATCGCCTTGTCCTGTCCCGCCTCGCAGTCATTGGCTCGGCGACGCTGGTAGTCGCGATTCTGCTCGGCTGCATGAATATTTGCGTGGATCGATCGATCAGCGTAGAAGACGGCATTTGCAAACAGACGGGCACCGTTCCCGTCCAAGGCGCCCAGGAACTGGACGTGTATTATCCCATTGCTTACAACACCCCCCCAAATCTCCACCTGAAAAGCAATTTTGACGACGCCGTTCCGATCGCGCAGCATCCGGACCACTTCCGCGTGAAAAACACTACCAATTTTGTCCGGGAGGTGACTTGGGAAGCCAAGGGCGTCCGGCAAGCGCCGGCTGCCGTGGTAGTACCCGTCACGACAATACCCGTTCAGGAACTGCCACCCGTGCCCGTACCCATTTCCGGGCGCTGAATCAATCGTCCCGTCGTCCCCGGTATGGCTCAGGGAGGCGCATCGTGCATTGGGTCGCGCTGGTCGAAAGTCCCCAACACGTTTGTTGCCGCTACCGCCTGGCCGCATTTCGGCCCTTGCTGGAGTCGTACGGCTATACGTTGGAATTGCGCAAGCTGCCGCGCCGCTGGTGGTCGCGCCTCCTTTTTTACCGGCAGCTGCACGGGCAAAACGTCATCCTCCAGCGCAAACTGCTGCCGTCGTGGGAACTGGCGCACCTCCGCCGCCAAGTGCGGCGGTTCGTATTCGATTTCGACGACGCCGTTTTCCTCCGGGACTCTTTCGCGACGAAGGGACTGCACGACGGCCGCCGGCTCCGGCGCTTTGCAACGACCGTGCGCGCGTGTGACGCCGTGAGCGCGGGCAACTCCTTTTTGGCAGCCGCGGCGACGCGCCACACCGATGCCGCCCGCGTCCGGGTAATTCCAACCTGCGTCGATCCAGACCATTATCCAATTGTTTCGTCCAAGCCACAGAGCGGCACGGTAGACATGGTTTGGGTCGGCTCCTCAAGTACCTTGCAAGGGCTGGAAAAGATCGCCCCCCTCCTTGAGGAATTGGGTCGTACTTTACCGAATCTGCGGCTCAAATTGATTTGCGACCGCTTTCCCCGATTTCAGCATCTGAAGGTCGTGCCGTGTCAATGGACCGCAGCCACGGAGGCTGCCGAGTTGGGGATCGCCGACATCGGCATTAGCTGGATTCCCGACGATTTGTGGAGCCGGGGCAAGTGCGGTTTGAAGGTGTTGCAGTACATGGCCGCCGGTTTGCCGGTGGTGGCCAACCCGGTGGGCGTTCACCCGGAAATGGTGCAGCACGGCGAAACTGGCTTCCTGGCCGACACCCCGGCCGCGTGGACGGCGGCAATCCGGGCGCTCGCCGCCGATCCGTCGTTGCGACGGCGCTTCGGCGATGCGGGCCGACGCCGGTTGGAATCGCTTTACGGCGTGCGCGCCGGAGCCAACGCTTGGCTGGCAGTGTTGGACTCGTTGGATCAGCGCCAATCCAGGGCGGGATAGGCGCTTAATTCCAAGCCCGGACGACGAGGCGGTGCCATGGCGCAGGTGATCGAGCGGAAAAGCAGTTCGGTTCGATGGCACATCGACCCCGACTTTGTCGCTCCTGACGCTCTAGCGACTACAGGGTTGTTTCACCCAGACGGGCCCTGTGTGCAGGAATGGTTGCAAACGGGCCAGGCCACGCTTGTCAAGCACGGGCCGCACCAGAGTGTCTACCACGTCGTCTTGCCCGACCTCGATTTCTACCTCAAGCACTACCGCGTGGCCGACACCCGCGCTTGGCTACGCAGCCTCGTGCGGCCGGCAAAAGCGCGGCTTGAGTTCGAGCGCACACGAACCGCATCGGAGCGCGGCTTGCCGACGCTGACTCCGTTGGCCGCCGGCGAAGCCTTGACGGGCGACGGCACACGGTCGAGTTACCTCGTCACCCGTACGCTGCTTGACGCCGTACCGCTAAATCGCTTTCTGGAAGAGACACTTTCCAAGCTCTCCGCCGACAGGCAAACGCGCCTGCGGCAGCGCATCGCCGTTGTCCTGGGGCAACTGCTCGCGCGCATGCACCAGGCCGGCGTCACCTACCGCGACCTGCACCCGGGCAATCTCCTCCTGCAACTCGATGCCGAAGATCGGCCCCGGCTTTTCCTGATCGACGTGTACGACGTTGCGTTCGGTCCGCCGTTGTCCCCGCGCCAGAGCCGCGACAACCTCATCATCTTAAATCGCTGGTTCATGCTGCGTTCGGAACGCACGGACCGGCTGCGCGGTTGGCGTGCCTACCAGGAAGCGCGCGACCGCTTGCCCTACTCGCAGAGGCTTGCTTGCCCCGGCCTGGACGTACAAGGCACAAGCGACCTCGAACGGGCGACCCTGATTTCTAACCTCCGCTTTTGGCGCAATCTGGATCGGCGTTGTCTCGAAACGAATCGGCACTTCCGAATTGTCCGCAGCGGTGCGGTGGTCGGGCACGCGGTCACGACCCTGGAATCGGACCTCCTCGCACGCCTCCTCGCCGACCCCGACGAACTGTTTCGGTTGCCGGCAACTAAACGCTTGAAGGACTCGCCCAGTTCGACCGTGATCGAACTGCCCGCCCCGACCTCCGGCGGCACAGCCCTCATTTTGAAGCGTTTCGCCGTGACGCGCTGGAGCGACCCGTGGGTGTCGCTCGTGCGGCACACGCCGGCCCTGCGCTCCTTCGTGTACGGTCACGGCCTCGGTCTGCGCTGGCTGCCGACGCCGCGTCCCCTTGCCGTTTTGCACCGACAACGGCACGGGCTGCGGTACGAAGGCTATCTTCTCACGGAAAAGGTCGAAGATGCCGTCGATCTGGTCGCGTTCGTCGCACGCATGACGGGCGACCGCAACGGCCTCCGCCGGTTGATCGCCCTGGTCGCGAAGCTCGTCTGCACCCTGCACCAGCGCCGCCTGTCGCACCGCGATCTCAAGGCTCCGAACTTGCTCGTCCGTACGGACCCCGAAACCCTGACGGTGAGCCTGTGGTTCATCGACCTCGTCGGCGTGCTGCGTCACCGGCGCTTGCCCAAAAGTCGGCGCGTGCAAAACCTCGCACGCCTGCACACGAGTTTTCACGCACACCCCCTGGTAACACGGACCGATAAACTCCGCTTTCTGCGGACGTACCTGCGCTGGGGTCTGCACGGCAAGCAGGGTTGGAAAAGTTGGTGGCGGCAAATCGACGCGGCGACGCGGGCGAAGATTGCCCGCAATTTGCGTAACCGGCGGCCCCTGGGCTGACGGCACTGTTCGGGCGATCGGCCGGGAATCCGCCTTGTCAAATAACCGGGCCTGGCTTATGGTAGCCGCCCCCGCTGCGCACGAACCGGGTAAGTTTCTTCGGACCGCGAGCCGCCGAGGTCTGCATGAGCGTTGGTCGTCGGGACAGCTTTGCACATTTCTGCACGCGCCGCCGCGCTCTGTTTCTGGCCGGCGCGGGGATTGCCCATTGTCTGTCCGGGTGCGATTCCCTGCACCTCTTCTCGCTCAACAAGCAAGACGTGAAGGTCGATAACGATCCGACGAAGGCGGGCGCGCCGGCCCTGCCTGCGAAAAATCAATTCCGCATCGCCCCCTATGTGTTCTTCCACGACTTCGAGTTGAAGCACGACCAACCCCTTTTTCGCGATCTGGAAAGCCTGCGCGACCAGGTTTACAAGGAATTACACCTGCCGTCCGGCACGTCGGCCGTGAAGGTTTACCTGTTCGAGAATGAGGAGCGCTACGACCGCTACATGCGCAGTAAATGGCCGGATTTGCCGCACCGCAGGGCGTTCTTCATGGTGCTGCCGACCTCGTTTGGCGGCGAAAACCTGGTCGTTTTCGCCGTCTGGGGCGACAAGCTCCAGCAAGTGCAGCAGGACTTGCGCCACGAACTCACGCACGCCTTGCTTAACAGCGTTTTGAAGAACATACCGATCTGGTTGGACGAGGGCTTGGCCGAATACTTCGAGTTGCCGACCGACCGCCAAGGAGTCAACGCAACCCATGTGGAGATGTTAAGGCACCCGACGGAGGGCGCGTTCAAGCCGGACCTGGGCCGCCTGGAGGCCATCGGGCCGACCGAGTTGGACAAGATGAACCGGCCCGAATACCGTGAGGCCTGGGCCTGGGTTCACCTGATGTTGCGTACGAAGCCGGAAGCCAAGGCGGTATTGGTCGCTTATTTGCAGCAGTTTCGCAACGGCCGCGAGGTCGGGTCGCTGGGTCCGAAGTTGGCCGACGTGTTCCCGTCGCCGGAAGAGGCGCTCGAAAAACACCTCGCCCGGTTGGAGGAAATGGAGCGCCCCGCGCCGACTGCCAAGCCTTAGTTCGCCGCTTGCGGCTTTGCGTTTTCAACCCCTCCCCTTCTGGTAGAATAAAGCAAGTCCGTTTCCTTCAGTAAGGTTTCAACCGAGCAAAACCCGTGTCATGAACCTGCTCGTCACCGCCGGCAACACCAAGGTCTTCATCGACCGCGTGCGCTGCATTACGAACAGCTTCACCGGCCGGACCGGCACGGCCATCGCCCTGCACGCCCACGACCGGAGCCATAACGTAACCCTGCTCACGTCGCACCCTGAAGTCGTTGCGGAAATGAGGCAGGTTGCTCCCGTCGAGCGCTGGACCGTCGTCCGTTATGACACCTTTGCAGACCTCCAAAATCTCATGGCCGAACATTTGCAATCTGTCTCCCTGGATGCAATCGTGCATTGTGCGGCGGTGAGCGATTACCTGTCGGCAGGCATCTACGGCCCGGCACCCGGCACCCGGTTCGATGCGGAGCGCGCGTCCTGGCACGGAGTGGACGCTCCCCCTGCCCTGCTCGACCGCTCCGCTGGCAAAGTTAAGAGCGACGAGCCGGAGTTATGGTTGCGCATGGTCCGCGCTCCGAAGTTGATCGATTGCATTCGGAGCGACTGGGCATTTCGCGGCGTATTGGTTAAATTCAAGCTGGAAGTCGGCCGCAGCGACGCCGAATTGCTGGACGTGGCGGAACAATCGCGGCTACAGTCGGCCGCCGACTTGATGGTGGCCAACACCCTGGAAGACGCGAGCCGTCATGCGTTTCTTGGGCCGTTCGCTGGTCGCTACGAACAAGTCAGCCGGGCGGAGTTGCCGCGCAAGTTGCTCGACGCCATTGAACGGCTGCGGCGAGGGCAGGGACATGGCTAACCTTTTACTTGGCGTCACCGGCTCGGTTGCCGCCATCAAAACGCCGGAACTGTTTGCCGAGCTGCGCGCGCGCGGCCATCAGGTCAAAGTGGTCGCCACGCAAGCCAGTTTGTACTTTTTCGACCCGGCGGCTTTAAACCCTGCCATGCCCGGACGCGATCCGGAACTCGTTGTGGTGGACGAGGACGAGTGGCCGGGTCGAAATAACGGCCGTCGCTATCAGCGAACCGACGACGTGTTGCACATCGAGTTGCGCCGCTGGGCGGACCTATTGGTCATCGCCCCGCTCGATGCGAACACGCTGGCCAAACTGGCGAACGGCCTGTGCGACAACTGTTTGACGTGCGTGTGGCGGGCCTGGGAGCCGACCCGCCCTGTGGTGCTGGCACCGGCGATGAACACGTTCATGTGGGAACACCCGCTCACGGCGCGGCATCTGCGGCAACTTGCGCGGGACGCTGGCGCGACCAACGACCTGCAACAGACCTTGGTTGGCGAGTTACCCGCCTGGATTAACGAACATTGCCGATCGCTGAGAATTGTTCCGCCAGTCAGCAAACAATTGGCCTGCGGCGACGTAGGCTTTGGCGCGCTGGCCTCCCCGGCAGCTATTGGCCAGGCCGTTGACGATGTCCTTTCCTCGGCGCAACCCTGAGCAGCGCACGGCGAAACAGTGCTGCCCTTCTACGCCAACACCATCCAATACACTATCTCGGATAAACTACGCTTCCCTTGGTAAAGGGAAAACGTCGCGCCGGCGCGTTCGGCTGCCCGAAGAAGACGATGAACTCATGAAAACGTGTGCAAACTGCCATACGGAGAATGCGGCCGGCAACCGGTTCTGCCAGCGCTGCGGCCGGCCCCTGGAACTCGCGGCGCCGGCCGACGCCACCGTACTCTGGAAGGGTAAGCCGATACCGGGACAGGTCTCTCCCAAGCAGGAAATCTCCATCGGCGTCCTGTTCGGCAACAAGGAACGCCTGGTCGTCGGCCGCGCCCCGGATTGTGACATTTGCCTACCCCACCCGATGATTTCGCGCTACCACGCCCTGCTCCAACGCCGGCCCGACGGCATTCGCCTCCGCGATCTCGCCAGCATCAACGGCGTCTGGGTCGGCGGGCAACGCATCTCCGAACCGGTCGAACTCACCGAAGGAGTGCGCGTCGGCATCGGCCCGTTTTTGTTCTCGCTGCGCGACGGCGTCATTCATTCCATCGACAGCAGCCGCAGTCTCCGCCTCGAAGCCAGGCAACTGGAAAAAGTGGTTCCGCTTGGCGGCGGCCGCACGCGCAAGCTGCTGGACAACATCAACCTCGTCGTCAACCCCGGCGAATTTGTTTGCTTGCTGGGGCCGAGCGGTTCGGGCAAGAGCACGCTCATGGACTGCCTCAACGGCCGCCGCCGCGCGACTGGCGGCACCGTGCTGGCCAACGGCGAAGACTTCTACCGCCACTTCGACAGCTTCCGCCAGTCGCTCGGTTACGTCCCGCAAAAGGACATCGTTCACACGGGGCTGACGGTGTTTCGTGCCCTTTACTTTACGGCCCAACTGCGGCTGCCGACCGACACCGACCCGCACGAGATGAACGCCCGCATCGAACAGGTGCTCAAGGAAATGGAACTCGGCCCGCACCGCGACACGCTCATCGGCAACCTGAGCGGCGGTCAAATCAAGCGCGTCAGCCTCGGCGCGGAACTGCTCGGCCAGCCGTGCATGCTCTACATCGACGAGGCCACCAGTGGCCTCGACGCCGGCACCGAGACGCGCATGATGCGCCTCTTCCGCCGCCTGTCGGACGAGGGCCGGTCGATTATTTGCATCACGCACAACATCGAGAACGTCGATCAGTGCCACTTAATTCTGGTGCTCTCGCGCGGCAAGGTCCTGTTTTATGGGCCGCCCGCGGCAGCGCCGGCGTATTTCAAGGTGGCCCGCC
>JBBRLG010000093.1:0-16200 GCA_038231495.1 Gemmatales bacterium
CCTGGTCCCCCCCGGCCCTGCCCCCCGGTGATGATCGTTCGGCCCCCGCCCCCGGCCGGGCGTCGCAGGCGATGGTCGATTGGCTTCAGGCGCCGGACACGCCGACGGACGAGGAGGTCGGGCGGCGCGCCAGACGCCGAAACTGGCGCCGGGTCGCCGTCATCGCCGCACTCCTGGCCCTCCTTCCCTTGAGCGCGTTCGCTTGGTCCGCCCTGACGCTGTTTGAAGACCCCACTCACAATCTCGGTCTGGATTATCAGAAAGTAGAGCGCGGCAAGGTGACATTCACCCTGGTCGAGAAGGGCGAGGTGGAAGCCTGTCGCAACACCGAACTGCTGTGCAAGGTCCGCAACCGTTCCGGCGACTGGATGGCCACCACCATCAAGTGGCTGATCGAGGACGGCACCCAGGTACGGCGCGGCGACGTGGTGATGCGGCTGGACGACACCAACCTGCGCGACCGTTTCCAGGCGCAGACGATCGCCCTCACCGAAAAACGGGCGCTCCTGTTCGAGGCCGAGCGCGAGCAGGAGATCATCGAAAGCCAGAACGAAATCGGCATCAAGACCGCCATCAACAATGAGAAGATTGCACGGATGAGCCTGGACGGCAAAATGAAGCTCGGTCGGGCCGAACTCGAGCAGTGGAAGGAGAAGGCGACCTGGTCGGCGCGCATGGTCAAGCAGGGGTTCATGAGCGACACCCAGGCGGAGGCCGACGACATCAAGTTGCAGAGTTCGCGGATCAACCTGGAAGCGACCCATCTGGATCTGGAAAGCAAGTTGGAACAGGCGGTGGTGGGCGTAAAGGTCGCGCGGACGGAAGGGGCGGGCAAGGCCGCCAAGGCAGAGGCTAACGTCCGCGCCCGGGCGTCGATCTTGGAGCAGGAGGAGGCCAAGCTGCGCGACCTGGCCGAGGATATCCGCAACTGCACGATCGTCGCCCCCAACGACGGCATGGTCGTCTACAACGTCAGCGAGCAATCGAAGTCGGGGACCGGATCGCAGAAAGGCATCTTGGCCGTCGGCGAGCCGGTCTACGAGAGCAAGCCCCTCATGCGCATCCCCGACATGCGCAAGATGCAGGTGCGAGCCAAGATCCACGAATCGGTGCAGCCTTGGGTCCGCCCCGACCGCGCCCGCAAGACGGGACGGGGAGAGGTGTTCTCGGCGGCGGCAACCCTGTCGCGCTCGGGGCTTGACCAACTCGGCACCCTACTGGCCAGCCCGGAAATCCGCCGCGTGGCGGCGGAAGAAGGGCTGGTGCAGGAGGACGAGGTCAGCCAGCCGGGGCAGCCAGCGGAGATCCGTATCTCCGCGCTGGACCGCGTGTTGACCGGCCGCGTCACCAAGATGTCGAGCGTGGCCTCGCAGATGGACGCCATCTCCGCCGACGTGCGCGTTTACCGCACGGTCGTCTCCATTAACGAGGCGGAGGAAATCCTCAAGCCGGGTATGAGCGCCGAGGTCACCATTTTCATCGACGAACGTAACGGCGTACTGCGGTTGCCGGTCCAGGCGATCCTCGAAGTGGGCGGCGAGAAATTCTGCTACGTCAAGGTCGGCAAGGCGCTCGAACGGCGGGTCGTGGTGACCGGCCTGAACAACAATCGGTTCGTCGAAATCAAGCAGGGGCTGGAAGAAGGCGAGTTCGTGGTTCAGAACCCACGGTCGCTGGCAGAGAAGCGCGGCGATTTGAGCGCCCGCACCCAAACCGATTCGCGACCGTGAGCTGCCGGCAGACAACTCGCTTCTTGACGGTCGGACTTTGCATCCATTGATGAAAGGGTGCTGTTGTGGGGGCCATCGCCCGGGTCGTCAACCTGGTGAAGAACTACCCGCTTGAGGGCGTGGTGGTGCGGGCGCTGCGCGGCGTCAGCCTGGACTTCGAGGAAGGCGATTTCGTGGCCTTGATGGGCCCGTCGGGTTCCGGTAAATCGACCCTCCTGAACCTACTCGGCTGTCTCGACCGACCCACGTCGGGCCGCTACGAATTGGGCGGACGAGACGTGTCGCGGCTGGACGACGAACAACTGTCAGCCATCCGCGGCCGGTACCTGGGCTTTATCTTTCAGTCCTACAACCTGATCCAGCAGTACACCGTCGCCGAGAACATTGCGGTGCCGCTGCTCTACCGCCGGCGGGCGGACGCGTCGGGCCAACGGCGCTGCCGTCGACTCGCGGAGGTCGTCGGCCTGGGGAACCGGCTCCACCACCGCCCGGCGCAGCTTTCCGGCGGACAGCAGCAGCGCGTGGCCATCGCCCGCGCCCTGGTCAACGACCCCCACCTGATCCTGGCCGACGAGCCGACGGGCAACCTCGATACCCGCACCAGTAACGAGATTTTGGAATTGCTGCGGGCGCTCAACGAGGCGGGCAAGACGATCATCATGGTTACCCACGAGAATGATGTCGCCGCCTGGGCACGCCGCGTCGTCCACCTGCGCGACGGCCACGTCGAGTCGGACACCCGGACGCCTCCGCTGACCGTCCCCACCGAGACCCCGGTCTAGAGTACGCTTGATGGCATCCACGTACTGGCTACTCATCCCGTCGGCCGGTCTGCTGGCCCTAGTGCTCCTTGGCACCGTGGGACGGCATCTGCTCGGACCCGGGGGCCGTCAGAGCGTGGTGATGGCCGTGCGCAATCTGCTGCTGCACAAGCTGCGGTCGTTCCTGTCGGTGCTCGGCATCATCATCGGCACCGCGGCGGTGATTGTCCTGACGGCGTTCGGCGAAGGCAGCATGCGCGACGCCCTCGAAGACATCAAGCGCATGGGGGCGACTAACATTATCGTCCTCAGCGTCCGACCTCCGGAAAGCGTCGCCGGCGGGCAACGCCAGTCGCACATCAGCCGCTACGGCTTGACCCTGGAGGACCAGCGCCGCTTCGAGGAAACCCTACGGCCCGCCGTCGTCGCCACGCTCTGCACACGGGCCTTCGACTCCGAGGTCCGCCCCGTCACGGCGAGTGGGGTATACCAGGGCCGGGTCGTGGCCACCCAGCCGCGCTACGCGGACCTGCACCGGTTAGACGGGCGCGTGGCGGCGGGCCGGTTCCTCGTCGAGCAGGACGAGAGGGAAATCGCCAACGTGGCCGTCCTGGGCTGGGACGTGGCCGGCGAACTGTTCCCCGGACAGGATCCCCTGGGCAAGAAGATCACGATCAAGGACTGCGCGTTCGAGGTAATCGGCGTCCTCAAGGAGCGTGCGCCGGTGGCCGGCGAGCGGTTCGACGGCGACGTTTACATCCCGTTGCGTACCTGGCGCGAGCGGCTCGGCGAGCGCGTCGTGGTGCTGCGCACCGCCGACTCGATCAGCGCCGAGGAGATCCAGCTGAGTCAAATCGTGCTGACCGTCGGCGGCACGGACCAGGTCCGACCGACCGCGGATGTCGTGCGCAGCCAGCTCCAGCGTTTCCACGAAACGGCCGACTTTGAGGTGCGCGTACCGCTGGACCGCCTGGAAGAATCGGAGCGCACGCGGGACCGTTACCGCCTGCTGTTGTTCTTCATCGCCGGCATCACACTGGTGGTGGGCGGCATCGGCATCATGAACATCATGCTGGCGACGGTGACGGAGCGGACGCGCGAGATCGGCATCCGCCGCGCCCTGGGCGCCAGCCGCCGTGACATCACGCTGCAATTCCTGATCGAGGCCGTAGTGCAGACGTCGCTGGGCGGTCTGATCGGCGTGGCCGCGGGCTTCGCGTTGACGTACACCATCCCGGAGGTTTACCTCTTCTGGCAGCAGCGCGTGCTGAGCTTGCCGCCGGCCCAGGTACAGCGCCTGCCTGTGGAAATACAGTTCACGTCCGTCGTGTTGGCCTTCGTTGTGGCCGTCGGCGTGGGCGTGCTGTTCGGCTGGTACCCGTCGCGCCGGGCCGCCCGCCTCGATCCGATCGAGGCGTTGCGGCACGAGTGATTCTACAGGTGGTCAACCAAAGTCGCTTGCCGGTGGATTGCAGCCATGAAGTACCTGATCGTCAACGCCGATGACTTCGGCGCCAGCCGGGGCATCAACCGCGGGATCGTCGAAGCCCACCACGACGGCATCCTGACGAGCACGAGCCTGATGGTCAACATGCCGGCCAGCGAAGAAGCCGCTCTCCTCAGCCGTGCGGTGCCGGACTTGAGCATCGGCCTGCACGTGAATTTCACCGGTGAAGGTGAACCGGTCGTTAACGAGAAGAAACTCGCCGACTACCCGGCCGAATTGCAGTATCAGCTGGACCGCTTCCAGGCGCTGCTGGGCCGCTTGCCGACTCACCTCGACTCGCATCATAACATTCACCGGGATCCCCGGCTGTTGCCGCACTTTCTGGAAGCGGCCCGGCAACACCGCCTGCCGATGCGGGAACATTCGCCGGTTCGGTACTTCTCAAGTTTCTACGGCCAATGGGACGGGGAAACCCACCTGGAGCAGATCAGCGTCGAGAAACTACTGCACATGTTGCGGACCGAAGTGCATGACGGCTTCACGGAGCTGAGCTGCCACCCGGGTTACGTCGAACCGGATTTCCCGTCGGTCTATGCGATCGAGCGCGAGGCCGAATTGCGCACGCTATGCAACCCACTGGTACGGGTACGCCTGGCCGAGTTGTCCATCCGGCTCATCGGCTTTCGGGATGTAAAAGACCTTGCAAGCGGCGTTTCCAACTAGCGAGACTGGTGATGGCCATCGTGCTTGTCTCCCCTTTCAACGTCGTGAGCTATCCGGAAGGAGGCGGCCACTTTTGGGTGTACCTGCAATACGTCAAGGGGCTGCGCCGGCTCGGCTGTGAAGTCTACTGGCTGGAACGCTTCTACGACAGCGGGGACGCGGCGGCGGATGACCAGCGTTTGGCGGCCTTCTCCGGCAGGATGGAAACGTACGGGCTGGGCGAGAAGCTCATCCTTTACCGGAGCGAGACCCAGGCGCGGGACAGCTGCGGGGCGCTCGACTACGTCGGCATGACCCGCAGCCAGGCGGAGACGATCCTCGGACGTGCGGACCTGCTGCTCAATTTCCAGTACGCGATTGATCCAACCCTGCTCGCTCGCGTCCGGCGCACGGCACTGATCGACATCGATCCGGGGTTGCTGCAATACTGGATGAGCAACCGGCAAATCGTCGTACCCCGGCACGATGTGTATTTCACGACAGGGGAGACGGTCGGGACGCCGTCCGCGCTCTTTCCGGACTGTGGCCTGTCCTGGATCCGCATCCGTCCGCCGGTCTGCCTGGAGTCGTGGCCATTTGCGGACACCACTACCGGCGAGGCGTTCACCACGGTATCCCACTGGCAAGGGCACGAATGGATCACGGTCGATGGTGAACTCATCGACAACAACAAGTGTGCCTCCTTCCTTCCGTTCGTGGCCCTGCCGTCCCGAACGGACCAGCCGCTCGAGCTGGCATTGAAGTTCGGTCAGAAGCTGCAAGATGCGCAGGACAAGCAGTTCCTCGAAAGTCACGGCTGGCGCGTGCGCCGGTCGGAGGAAGTGTCGGCGACTCCGGAGTTGTATCAGTCGTACGTGCGGGGCTCGCGCGGAGAGTTCAGCTGTGCCAAGGCGTCCTGCATGAAATTTCAGAACGCCTGGATCAGCGACCGCACGCTGTGCTACTTGGCCAGCGGCCGACCGGCGGTCGTCCAGCACACCGGACCCAGTGCCTATCTCCCCAACGGGGAGGGGCTATACCGCTTTTCGACCGTCGAGGAAGCCGCCGCCGCCCTGGAGACGGTCAATGTCGATTACGAGCGTCAGCGCCGCGCCGCCCGCAATATCGCGGAAACCTACTTCGATGCCCGACAAATCCTGGAAACGGTTTTGAACGCAGCCCTCGCGTGATGAGGAGCGCTCGGACATCGCAGTAGGCGGCCCGAAGGACCTCAACAACGGCCGCCCGCCAGGATTTAATAACGGCCAGGCATTCATCGACACGGCCCGGACGCAACCCCACATCGCCTTTTTGCTGGTACCCGTCGCGCCCACCCGCCCGCCGCGATCGAGTTTCGGCACCGCGCCACGAGTAAGTCGCCGGATGACGGGCTAAAAAGTCTGACCTAAGCCGGTCATTGGCGCGCGTGCAGGATCTCGTCAAGTAGGCGGGGTAGTACCTTGCGCGCGTCGAAATACTCCTCCGCGACCGCACGCGCTTCCCCACAGTGGTAAGCGTAGCGGCGGCCCAGCTCGTCGACGGCGGCGACGGCTTCCTCGAAGCTGCTGAAAGCCAGGACGCCGGCCCCGACCGGGAGCCGGTCGGTAAAACCAGTGTCCTGGACGACCACCGGCCGGCCGCTCGCCAGGTAGCAGGCGCTCCGCTCGCTGAACCACCCGCAGCGACTTGCCACGTAACCGTGCTTGGTCACCGCAAATTCCGCCTTAGACTCGCGGAGATAACGCTGATAGGTCCAGGGGTCGAGCGTGACCTGGAGCGGGTCGCACACCAACCAGCCGCGGTCGCGCAAGAGATCGCGCGGCGCCGACGCGCTGCCGACGGCCAGTTCAAACATGGCCTCGGTCCGCGCCGGCAGGTCGAAGTAGGGGCCGAAGGAGTCCGCCTTCATCCCGAAGCGCTGGCCCTGGTACTCGCGGGCGGGATAGCTGTCCCACTGCATCACGGTGGTGAGCCGGCCTTCCGCGGGTCCGGGCGTCACCGGCCAGGCGTCCAGGACGACCGGCTGCCGCGTCGGCCGCCAGGGGAACCCCTCATCGGGGACGCGCGACCGTCCGCCGGGGATGTTCTCGCCGAAGGTAAAGAAGCTGGTGTGGGCCTCGGCTAGTGCGCGCGCCGCGGGGTCGGTCAGGTGCCGCACCTGAACGAAGGCGGGATCCGTGTCGATCAGCGCGCGGGCCGGCACGTCCAGGGACCACGGCCGGAGCGGATTCACCCCGGAGATGTTCAGCAGTAGGTCCGCCGACCTGAAGGCCTCGCGGATGCTCCCGGCACACGGCCCCAGCCACCGCCCGGTGTGCTCGTCGTGGTAGGCCCAGCGATCACCCAGCCCTAGCCGCGTGAACGCCGCCGTTGCGAAGCGCAGCCCGTAGGCCGGGTCTACGCCCACGATGCCGCGGTCCGGGTCGTAGCAGGACGGAAAGTCGTCACTGTCCTCGGCGAAGTAAACGTCATGGCCCAGGCGCGCCAGCCCCAGGACGTACTGAAGGTGGTGCCAGGCCATGCCGCCCAGCGGGCCGCGCACGATGTAACCGAGGACAATGATGCGTAACCCACTCATGCCTCACCCGCCGCCGGCGCCCCAACCGCGGCCACTTGCCGGCACTGCGCCAGGCCCCATTCGACCAACTCCAGATACCGCTTTGGGTGGACCAGGGCCGGCGCGGTGCCGCCGGCCAACTCGTACTCCTTCCTTAACGCCGGGCTGGCCTCCAGATAGCCGCGCTCCGCGAAGAGGAAGGAATTCTGGGCGTACCACCATTCGACATCTTCATTGTCCCACATGTGGCGTCGGAGGCAATCGACCGGCACATACCCTCGGGCGGCGAAGTGCCGTGCCCAGTATGCGGGCCACTGTTCGTTGACGTGATTCGTACCGCCCTGATGAGGGACCGCGGCGGAGAATAGGATGAGGGGTGCCAGGCCCGTGAGGGAGGCAATGAAGGTCTCGGCACACTCCGGCAGGAGGTGCTCGGCCACCTCTAGCGACACCGCCAGGTCGAACCTCCGTCCGAGGCGCAACGGCCGGGTCAAGTCCCACGGGATGAACTGCTCGGGCGGAATTTCGAGCCTTGCCCGGTCGACGTAAGCGCCGTCCACCCCGCAGACTTCCTTCACCCCGTGTTCTCGGAAGACTGCCAGCCAGCTGCCCTGGCCGCAGCCGACATCCACGACGTCCCGTGGCCGGACCAGGCGCAGGAGCAGCGGCACGACGACTTGTGCCGAACGCCGGGTGCCCTCGCGCAGGGCGTCGAAGAAGCCGGTCGTGTACGCATCCATGGGCTTGCCCTTTCTCGGCACCCCGTTACGCTACCCGTTCACGTCTCGTGATGTCGGCAATGCCTCGCTTCTCACCCCAGCCCGATCTGGTGCAGCAGTTCTCCGAGGACTTGGTCGGAGTCAAAATGTGACCGGGCGAGTTCGCGGGCAGCCTGGCTGTGATACGCATAGTCGCGCTCCACGGCTTCCACCCCCTGTACCGCCTCCTCAAGATCTGAGAAGGCGAACAGGCCGTGGCCGGTGGGGATTGCCTCGGAAAAGCCGGTATTCTGGATGACGACGGGGCGGCCGGCGGCGAGGTAGCAGACCGAGCGGCAACTGAACCACCCGCAGCGGGTGGCGACAAAAATGTTCTTGGCCACGCTCAATTCCGCCCGGGAGCCGCGCAGATAGGACCGGTACGAGTCCGCCGTCAGGGACACCGCCCGGCCGTCCAAGACGGACCAGCCAAGAGCGCGCAATCGGTCGAGCGGGGCGTCGTTGTTGGGACAGTTGATGGCAACCTCGCAGGCGGCGTGCGTGCGTGAAGGCACGTCCTCGATCCGAACGAATTCCATTTCCTTCGAGCCGTAGGTCACACCCTCATGCACGATCGGCTTCTCGTAGTCGTTCCATGTCATGACGGTCGTCCACCGTTCGCCGGCGGCCCCGTCCACCCAGCAGTCGAGAACGACCGGCGGCAATGTGAGGTGCCAGGTGAGGCCGAACAGCGGCAGCGGGCAGTCGGGCCGCCCCAGCCGCTGGGCATACGTGAAGTAGAAGTCATGGCAGCGGAACCCCCTGTCCCGCTCTGCCTCCGGGAGGGCGTCCCAATACGGGAAGATTTAGAAGTGGTTGCAGCCGGGGCTGGTGTCAAGGAACACCTTGCGGCGGCAGCGGCGGTATTCGTCGCGTAATAAGCAGCTGCCCGAAACGTTCAGGAATAGATCTGCGCCCGCTACGACCTCCTCCATATCCGCGGACGACAGACCGAACGTCCGGCCGTCGACAGCGCGGACGTGCCAGCGGCGGCCCAGTGTGGGCGACAGCAGGTCGAGGGATTGTTGGACCATTTGGACGCCGTGGCTGCAATCCTCCACGTAACCACCTACGGCCGGGTCGTATGTGTAGGAGGGCACGCCGGTGTCTTCGAGATAATAAACCTCCAAGCCGAGTCGCTCCAAGCCGAGGGCATACTGCCCGTAGTCCCAGGCGACGCCACCCACCGGGTAGGTTGCGATCGCCCCCGTGACGATGGCCCTCATACCTCGGCCCTCTGAGGCTCGCGTGCGGCGTCGGCCGCCTGACCCACGGGTCCGCGACACACCAAGCGTCCCCGCTCCAGTTGTAGCCGCACGTCACACCCCTCCAGCGTCCCCAACCGGTGGGCGATGATGAAGGTCGTGCGGCCTTGCATGAGCCGCGCCATCGCATCCATGATGGCCGCCTCCGTTTGGACGTCCACCGAACTGGTTGGCTCGTCCAGGATCAGCAGGGGCGCGTCTTTCAGGAAAGCGCGGGCCAAGGAGATGCGCTGACGCTCGCCGCCCGACAGCTGCGCGCCACGCTCGCCCACCGTTGTCTCATAGCCCTTGGGTAGGCTGCTGATGAAGTCATGGGCGTTGGCCGCCTTCGCCGCCGCGATGATCTCCGCCATGCCGGCATCCGGACGGGCATAGGCGATGTTTTCGGCGATGGTGGTCGAGAAGAGTACCGATTCCTGGAGCACGATGCTGAACTGCCCGCGCAGGTCGGCCAGCCGGTAGTCGCGAAGATCGACGCCGTCCAGAAGCACTTGCCCGGTCGTCGGATCGTACAGGCGAGCCAGCAGGCTCACCAGGGTCGTTTTCCCCGCGCCGGTAGCTCCGGCAATCCCGACGCGCGCGCCGGGGTGGACCTCGAACGCCACCTGCTGCAGCACCGGGCGGCCCGCGCCGTAGCCAAAGGAGACGTCGCGGAAAGCCACCGCCCCGAGTGCGCGGGCCAGCGGCCGGGCACCGGGCCGCTCGACGACCTCCGGCCCTTCGTCGAGGACGGCGAAGGCACGCTCGGCACTGACCAGTGAGGCTTGCAGATCGGCAAACTTCTTGCTAATGGTCTCCAGGGGCGCGTAGACCTGCACCAGGTAGGTTAGCACCAGGAGCAGTTCCCCGAAGGTAAGAGTTCCCTCTTGCACGTGCCGCACGCCGACGTAGAGAACGGCCGCCATGCCCGCCGACAGCGTCAGCCCGATCAGGACGCTGAACCCCCCTTCCGTGAGGGCGAGGCGGAGGCGTGCCTGCACTCCCGCGCGGGCGTGGCTTACAAAGCGGTTGTGTTCCCGGTCCTCCTGCCCGAACGCCTTGACGACGCGGATGGCGGCCAGCACCTCCTGGAGAAAGGACAACGTCGAGCTTTCCGACTCCTTGACCGCGTGCGACTGGCTGCGCACGCGCCGGCGGTAGACCTGGATGACCAGAAAGAGCAGGGGGCAGACGCACAGGGCGATCAGCGCGAGTTGGGAGTCGAGACGCAGGACGACGGAGAACATGAGGGTGAGGGTGACGCACGCCACCAACAGGGGGACGGTGCCGTCGATGACGACCCACTGGATCGCGGGAGCGTCCCAGTGAATGCGATAGGCGGACTGTGCGGTTCCGTGGGAATCATGGTAGGCCAGCGACAGCCGTTGGGCGTGGCGAAAGAGCCGCCCGCGGAAATTCAAAACCAGCTTTTCCCCGGTGTAGTTCCGCAGCAGAGAACCGGCCAGGTTCAGGAGTTGGTGTAGTAGGGCAATCACGACCAGCAGACCCGCAGCAAGCGCCAGCAGTGCCCCGGGTGCCACGTCCCTGATTGGCCAGGGTGGTGGGTGCGAGCCGACAACGTAGTCCGCGGCGATTGTCAGTGGCAGAGGGGCCAGGAGGGCGAGTGGGCTGGCGAGGAGGCCGAGCAGAACGATACCGGCCAGGTGCGGCCAATAGGACCGCGCCTGGCGCAGCAGGCGCCCGTAGAGTTGGCGGTCGGAATACTTTCTGTCGGCCATCGAACTCCGCCCTTTCTACCCAATTTTCGCCCGGGCCGGTATGGATTGTTTTGTTGCGGTAGCGCTTTACCGCTCGTTGACGGTCGCAGCCTTAATAGCCCCCCGGTGGACAGCTAACAGCGGACCAATTTCAGCTTCCGCGCGATGGCGTCAATCACAGCCATCGTCTGCGACCCCCGGCGCGTCTCCCGCCACCAGGCGGCGGCACAGCAAATCCCGATGCCCGCACCGAAAGCGAACAACACCCCCGCCTGCACCGGGGCGGACAACAAAAGGAGGCTTGCTCCGATGCCCGCTGCCACGCTGGCGACGGCCCCCAGCAACGTGGTGTGGTCGCTGGGCCGCAGCCGGTAACGTACGCGGATCAGCCGCTTGCCGCTACCATGATCCTCCTGGGCCGTACTCACCTGCACCACGGTCCAGGGATGGCAGTAGATCTCCACGTCCCAGTCTGACCAGCCGGAATCGAGGCTCTTGCCCCAGCCGCGCTCGTCCAGATAGGTGACGACTTGCGCCAGCAACTCGGTGCGGTCCCGCCATTCCTCGCTCCAGTAGCTTACCGTTCGCTGGCCGGTGAGCGGCAGCCAGTCGAGAGTACTCTGTCGGAGGTCGGTGTCAACGGTCGGTGGCCGCTTGGCGAAGAGACGCGTGTGATATCGTGCCCTCGAACGGATCAACGGCTGCAGATAGCAGAGCGCCGCCACCAGCAGACGCGAGCCGAACCCGTCGTGTTTCAAGGCGAGTCGGGCCTGGGCGGCTTGGAGGGCGGCCACCACTAGCGACAGCCCAATCATGCCCGCGGCGACCAGACCAGCCGGCCACCACAACAAAGTTGCGCAGCCGACGAGCGCTGCCACGGCGTGCCATTCGAGCGTGCTGGGCAGCATGGCCCAATGTGCCGGCCCCGGCTGATAGATGCATTGAAACAGCCCGGTGCCAAACGTCCCCCGGTAGATGACTGCTTCGGACAGTTGGAGCCCGCGCAGCGAGTCGCCGTACAGGACGCCGCGCCATTTGCCGTCGCCGCGGCCGTTGAACTTGTCGGGGTGCTTGAACTGTAGCAGCCCCTCGGCCTCGCCGTAACCCGCCTGCTGTTTGAGATAGGCACGCGCCGTCTGGCGGCGGTGGTGCCAGACGAACGCCCCCGGCGCGAACGTGATCCAGTGGCCGGCCTGTTGGAGCCGCCAGCACAGGTCCACGTCGTCGCCGGCCTTGCGGTACTGCGGGTCGAAGCCGTTGAGCGCTTCCAGGATCTCGCGGCGGAAGGCCATGTTGCAACCGGGAATGTGCTCCGCAATTTGGTCGTTTTCCAGGACGTGCGTCGGCTGTCCCGGCGCGGCAGCCACGCACCCGGCCAGCCAGCCGTCCTCCGGCGTCAGGTTGGGGCCGCCCACCGCCGCGGCGCCGCTGCGCTGAAGCTGATGGACCAGGTGGGTCAGCCAGTCCGCATCGGCGAAGCAGTCCGAGTCAGTGTAGGCGATGATCGCTCCGGTGGCCGCCTGAAGGCCGACGTTGCGGGCAACGCTCAGACCCTTGTTCGGCTGTTGGATGGCGCGGACGCCGGGGAACTGTGCCAGGATCGCCCGCGTGTCGTCGGTCGAGCCGTCGTCGACGACGATGACCTCGTAATCGGGGTAGGCCAGCGCCTCCAGAGACCGCAGGCACTGGTCGAGGGTACTGCCGCCGTTGTACGAACACACGACCACCGACACGCGCGGCGTTTGGTGCAGGAGGGCGGCGACGGGAGCGTTGAACACCTCGCGCAGAGCGTGGCAGGACGCCTTGGGCACGCGATCCGCGTGCGTGATCCCGAAGGCCCAGTCGCGGATGGGGTGGCCGCCGGTGAACCAGTCGTCCGTCCAGGCAAAGACGAAGGTGCCGGCAAGGCCCATGAGCCGGGCCTCGCAAACATGGCCGGCGAGGAACTCGGCCTGCTCCAGTTCGCCGTGACGTAAGGTATCCATCCCCAACTCGCCCAGTAGTAGCGGCCGGTCGCCGACAAGGTTTTGTAACCGGAAAAGGTAGCGGCGGAACGTTTCGCGCTCGTGCAGGTAGACGTTAAAGGTCGCGAAGTCGAGGAACGGCAGTTCAAGGTACTCGGTCGGCGGGAAGCTGGCGTAAGTGACGAGGCCGTCGGGGTCGGCCTGGCGCGCCACATCGGCCAGTTCGGCAAGGAAGCGCTCGACGCGACGGGCGCCGTGCCAACGGACGACGTTCGGCGGGATCTCGTTGCCGATACTGTAGGCCAGAATACAGGGGTGATTCTGACCGTGCTTCGCCGCCACCCGGATGGCGTTGCGGGCTTCGCGTTGCGCCTCGGCGCTGTCGAGGAAGCACAGGTGTTTGCGCCACGGCACGTCCACAAAGACGGCCAGGCCGTGGTCATCCGCCTGTTCCAGCAGCCACGCCGGCGGGACGTGGTAAGTGCGCAGGGCGTTGACGCCGACCCCGCGCATTTGCAAGAAGTCGTCGGCCACGCGCGCCGAAACCGGGAACTGGTCGCCGTCGGCGTTCGGCGCGAAGGGGCCGTAGGTCACGCCCCGGACGACCAGGCGCTCAGTGCCGCGGGCGAAAAATTTCCCGTCCACCCGGACGCGCTGCCGTGCGGAGGCAGCCGTCTCCTTGTCGTGCCCGTCCGACCGTGTCCCGAGTTCATGCCGGCTTCCGCCGACCTGTTGGGTTTGATTCATGACAGTCATCGCCTTGTCGACAATTGATCCCCTCCTGCGCAGTGTCTGACGAGAGGACTGCGCAGGAACCAAAGCACGACCAGCGCCGGCACCAATTACCGGTGCCGGACGACCCAAGGTCGGGTTCCGTCCCGTCCTGGGTGCGGAGAGTGACGTTGTTTGGGGAGAGCTAGCGGGAAGTTCCGTTTCCCACCAGGGCTCGGCGGGGGAGTGCAGGCCGCGCCTCGGACTGCGGTATTAGGGGAGTAAATCGCCGCCGAGACAGCAAATCCGTTCCACGAAACCGCCTGCGGGGTGGCAGGTGAGTTTGCGGCCCTTGAGAGTTTACCCCATGTTTTTCGCGATCCAGAAGTAGGGTTGGCGAACAAACACCAGCGAGACACCTACTACCGAAGGCATCGATTACGCGAGTTGTGATAATGTAATCCAAATCGTGATAAGAGTCAATGATTTGCGGGCAGTAATGTTCTTTTTTCCAGGGCGGTTTGAAGATTGACGTTGGCGAGAAGGGAAGGAAGGTATAAACGGGGAGGGGCGATTCTAAGGCAAGGAGGTCCCGCGAATGTCTACGGCTCTTTCCCTTCTCGATGTTCTTGCCCAGGTTCCTGATCCGCGCTCGCGTCACGGCCGACGCCATCCTCTCTCCGCCAGCCTCTCCCTCGCGGTCTTAGCCATGCTCTCGGGAGCGAAATGCCACCAGGCCATTGCCCAGTTCGGCCGGGACAAGGGCTTCCCCTTGGCCCACGCCCTGGGCTTTACACGTGGCAAGACCCCCACCAAGTCCACCTTCTCCGTCCTGTTCCGTGTCCTGGATGTCCAAGCCTTCGAGAACCGCGTGGCCGGCTGGATTGCCTCCCGTCTGCCGGAGGCCCCGCAGGAGAGGCCGATCGCCCTGGACGGCAAGACGCCGCGCGGCAGCCGCGACGGCGACGTGCCGGGACAACACTTCGTCGCCGCCTACTGCGCGGCCGCCCAGGCCGTCTTGGCCCAAGTCAAAGTCGATGCCAAGACCAACGAACACAAAGCGGCCCTAGAACTGCTGGCATCCTGCCGGCCAAGGGCAAGATCTTCACCGGCGACGCCATGTTCTGCCAGCGCGAGGTCTGTGCGAAGATCATCGAGGCCGGTGGCGACTACGTCTTCGCAGTCAAGGATAACCAGCCGTCGTTGGCGGTCGATATAAGAGCGGGGCTAACTTCCCAGGAGCAAGCGCAGCGGCGAGCAGCCGCTTTTTCCCCCTGAAGACTTGCCGGCGGCACCACCCGTCGGGCAAGTGGCCACGACCATCGAGAAGGGACACGGGCGCATCGTGAAGCGGACGCTGCGGACGACAACGATCCTGACCAAGCACCAGGACTGGCGCGGCCTGAAGCAAGGCTTCGAGTTGGTGCGGGAACGGACGGAGAAAGTCACCACGACGGTGGAGGTGGTGCATGGGATCACCAGCCTTAGCCCGGAGCGCGCGGACGCGCGGCGGCTACAGCACCTGACGCGGGGTCATTGGGGCATCGAAAACGGGTTGCACTACCGGCGCGACGTGACGCTGGGGGAGGACGCCAGCCGGATACGCAAAGGGGTGGCTCCCCAGATCATGGCGGCGTTGCGCAGCAGCGTCATTCATGTCCTCAGCGATTTCGTGGCACCAAACCTCGCCGCGGCCGTTCGCGCGATGGGAAATTGCCTCTCCCAAGCGCTGGAACTTCTCGGCTAGCCCCAGCTCAAATAATCAAACCGCCCTGTTCTTTTTTCAGGCCCTACTCCGTAGAGCGTCGGGCTACCTGTACAAGGTCGGTGAAAGCAGCAAATCCTTGTTGCGACAAGCGCAGCGACGATTGGTCCCGTTAGTCGTTGTCCTGAGGATGCTGGCAGCAATGACGAGAGCGCGTGGCCGGACGAACCCGGCGGGGAACGGCAATGACGGAGTCTCGCGAGATGTTAACTCAATCGCGGCTCGAACAAAAGCCCCTAGTGCCCCCGCCACGCTAAATACCGGGGTTGGCGAGACGTGAGATTTCTGGGAGACTTCGCTACACGAGGAGGTATCCCATGAACAAGAAGTATATCGTCCGGCTGTCGGATGAGGAGCGTGGTGTTTGTCGGGAAATCGTCAAGCGGCTCAAGGGTTCGTCGGAGAAGGTGAAGCGGGCTCAGCTGCTGCTTAAGGCGGATACCGAGGGGCCGGCGTGGCCGGACGCGGAGATCGCGGAGGCGTTCGATTGCCGGGTGCAAACCGTTGAGAATCTGCGCAAGCGGTTGGTTACCGAGGGCTTTGAAGCCGCGGTGGAACGCAAGCGGCGAGCCACGCCGCCGCCGCCGGCCAAACTCGACGGTGTGGGTGAGGCGAAGCTGATCGCGCTGCGGTTGGGCAAACCGCCGGCGGGGTATGGGCGGTGGTCGTTGCAGTTGCTCGCCGACGAATTGGTGGTGTTGGAAGTGGTGGATTCGATTGGTGCGGAGACGGTTCGCAAGACGCTAAAAAAAACAACAGGCCGGTAGAAGGCTAAGAACTGCCCATGTACCGGTGTTCCAGTTCTTTCAGTAAGACGGCCCGTTTTTTTTGATCGGGCCTTCC
>JBBRLG010000094.1:0-16163 GCA_038231495.1 Gemmatales bacterium
GGCCTTGGCCCTGGTAGTGCAAAAATTCGGCGGCACCAGCGTGGCGAACGCGGAACGGCTCATGGCGGCGGCGCGCAAGGCGATCCGTGCCAAACAGGCCGGCAACCAGGTTCTCGTCGTCGTCAGCGCCCGCGGCGACACGACCGACGACCTGATCGAACTGGCCCGCGAGATCACCGAGCAGCCGCCGGCGCGCGAAATGGACATGCTCCTATCGACCGGCGAGCAAATCTCCATCGCGCTGATGGCCATGGCAATCCAGACGCTCGGCGAGCGCGCCATCAGCTTCACCGGCGCGCAAATCGGCATCGTCACCGACAGCACGCACACCAAGGCACGCATCAAAAGCATCTCGACCGCGCGCATGCGCAAGGCGCTGGACGACGGCCAGATCGTCATCGTCGCCGGCTTCCAGGGCATCGACGAGAACTACAACATCACGACGCTGGGCCGCGGCGGCTCGGATACGACCGCCGTCGCCCTGGCCGCCGTCATGAAGCACGACCACCCGCCGGGTGCCGCGGCCCACGCGGTCGGCTGCGAAATCTACACCGACGTGGACGGCGTCTACACGACCGACCCGCGCGTCGTCCCCGAAGCCCGCAAAATGGAAGCGATCAGCTACGACGAAATGTTGGAATTGGCGAGCGTCGGTGCCGGCGTGATGCACTCGCGCAGCATCGAGTTCGCCAAAAAGTTCGACGTGCCGGTGCAGGTGCGCAGCTCGTTCAGCGACGTGGAAGGCACGTGGATCATCCCCGAAACGGAGTGGATGCGCAACGTCGGCGTCTGCGGCGTGGCCCTGGTCAAGGAGGAGGCGCGGGTCGCCCTCAACGGCGTGCCGGACGAGCCGGGCGTCAGCCACCGCGTCTTCGCCGCCATCGCGGACCGCAATATCGTCGTGGACATGATCGCGCAAAACGTCGGCAGCAACGGCCGCGCGGACATCGGCTTTACCGTCGTGGGCAACGAGTTGAAGGCGACGCTGGCACTCTTGCGACCGTTGGCCAAGGAACTCGGTGCGACCATCGAGCACGACGAGGAGGTGAGCAAGGTGTCGGTTGTGGGCACCGGCATGCGCACGCACACCGGCGTCGCGGAAAAGATGTTCGCGGCCCTGTCCGCGGCGAACATTAACATGAAGATGATTACGACCGCCGATATCAAGATTTCGGTGCTCGTCGCCAAGTCCGACGGCCTGCGGGCGTTGCGCGCGGTCCACCAGGCGTTCGGCCTGGCCGCACGGCCACGCGGCGCTTCGGAATTCCAGCTACGGCCGGCGAACGGCATGCCGCCCGCGTCGGAGCGTGACCTCGCCTCGCTGACGCAACAACTGGCCAGCATGGAAGAGGTCGTGGTCAGTGACATCTTGCTGACGACCGACCAGGGGCGCATCACGATCTTCGGTTTGCCGGACCGTCCGGGCAACTGTTCGCACATCTTTCAAGCCATCGCGGCGGGCGGCATCGTGGTGGACATGATCGTGCAAAACCTGACCGCGGGCCGCACGGAATTGAGCTTCAGCGTGCCGCAGCCGGACCTCGACCGCGCCGTGGAGCTGACGCGCAAGGTGGCCGCCGCGATCGACGCCTCGACGAAAGTGGGCGGCGACGCGAACATCGCCCGGCTATTCGTCATGGGCGTCGGCATGCGGACGCACACCGGCGTCGCCAAGCGGATGTTCGGCGCGCTGGCGCAGCGCGGCATCAACATCAGCATGATTAACACGAGCGAGGTGCGCGTAAGTGTCGTGGTAGACCGCGACCGCGGCGAAGAGGCGCTGGCGTGTCTGAAAGAGACGTTTCACCTGACGTGATAGTTCGCTGCTGAAGTTGGTGGAACCGGCACAGGGCCCGCATTCGTTCCCGCTGGACACAATTCGATCCAGCCGGAACGACAGACGCGGAAACGAACTTTGTCGCCCTAAACGCCTTTGAGCAAACAGCTTGAGAAAGATCGTTTCCGCACCCCCTCGGACACCCCCCCGCATAGCACCTGCACCGACTTGCCCGGCAACCCACGGGTACGCTCATCGGCACAACGCCGAGACCGGCATGGTGGCCTGGTATGCCTGCGGTACAATGGGTGTGATTCATGCCCGGGCCGCCAGAGGAACTTCGAGCCATGTCCACCCAAACCGCTTACCCGCATATCGAACAACGCCCCGATGGCACGCTGTGGCTGATTGGCACGCAAACGAAGGTTCTTGAAGTCGCCCTGGACCGTTTGGCACATCACTGGGACGCCGATGAGATCCAGCGCCAGCACCCGCACCTGACGCTCGGACAAATCCACAGTTGCTTGGCGTATTACTACGACCATCAGGAGGAAATGGATCGAATCGTCGAAGAGCAGCTCCGGACGATCGCGCGCTTGCGCGGGCAAGACGGCGAGTCGGTGCTGCGGGCGAAGCTGAAAAGCAAGGGGCTGGCGTCCTGATGGTACGTCTTTACATGGATCATCACGTGGCGTCCGCGATCACCGCGGGGTTACGGATGCGCGGAGTTGACGTTCTGACCGCCGAGGAGGATGCCTCGGCAATGCTGGAGGATGACACGCTTTTGGATCGAGCATCGTCGCTCGGGCGCGTCCTATTCAGCCAGGACGCAGATCTGCTGGTGATCGCTCAACACCGGTTGCGAACGGCGCGTGAATTCGGCGGCATTATTTACGCGCACCAACTCGCGATATCCATTGGCCAGGCGGTTCGCGATTTGGAATTGGTCGCCAAGGTCCTCGACCTGGATGACATGCGAAACCGCGTCGAGTATCTCCCCTATTCTTGATGGTTCCCGTCCGACAACCGCCGACCGGGGCCATCCAACTAGTGCCCCGTCAACGCTTAATTTTGGGGTTACTACTGTGCAATCCAGCGGGAATCCTTGCAAAAAGCCGACTCCGTAACCCCAAAATTAAGCGTTGACGGGGCACTAGTTCTACTGTGTCACTTGGTGATGGACTGTAATGTCTTTACCCCGAAGGGGTTACATAACACAGCCCAGGGTTGCCGCGCAGCGGCTACCCTGGGGCGGGAGCGGGAGAGGCAGCCCGGGGCGCTCTTCTGCAACCCTTTCAGGGTAGGTTGTGGATAGCGGCCTCGCTCTCCGCCCCAGGGTAGCCGCTGCGCGGCAACCCTGGGCTGTGGTATATAACCCCTTCGGGGTAAAATACTTATGCCACCTGGCCAACTGACACAGTAGAACTAAGGACTTACGTCAATTTGCCGACGATCGAATAAGGACTTACGTTGATCGGCGGGAATAAAGGAGCAAAGCCGAAGGGGGGAGTGAACGGTTATTCTCTTCTTCCCCCGGCGGCGCACTCACCGGGACCCTTTCCCAGTCCGGCCGACCACCACGAAGCGCTCCGGCGCGTCGCTCCGGTTGCGATCCATGCAGACGACGCCGACCTCTTCCCAGGCGAAGGGCAACGATGGCCGGGCGGTGCCGTACGCATTCACGCAGAAATAAACAGCGTCGGTGGGCGGGTCGTTCCCGCCGGCCGGGACGGCCTGCGCATCGATCGGCCGACCGTAGTAGTACGCGAACAGGGCGTCGGTGTGGCCATAACTAACCAGGCGGCAGCCCTCCGGCAGGTGTTCTTTCAGGCGGGCGACTTCCGTGGCCTGGTCCACGCTCCGGCGGATGCGGACGTTCATCAAGAGGCCGGTAAACGTCAGCACCATAAAACAGGCCGTGGCCAGCACGACCGTCCGGACCCGTGCCTCGTCGCCGCCGTGACGCCCCTTAAAGGTCAGCACGGCCAGTGCGCCGACCACCGCCGCATAGCCCAGCGCGACGGGCGGCGACTCGGCCCAGATCGCGTACTTCGCGTGGTTCGCCAGGAGGAAAGCCGCGAGGACGACGACCGCCGCGGCCCCGGTCATGGCGGCCGCCACCAGCGTGGCAAAGCGCCACCAGCCCGCACGGACCCGGGACGGCGCGGCGACCGCCGCGCCGCGCTGGACAACCAAGCCGATCAGCACGGCCAGGCACGGGTAGAGGGGGGCGAGGTAGCGCGTCTGGCCTCCGGGCGGGATCCAGCAGGTCACGAAGGCGATCGCCAGGCAGAGCGCCGCGAATAGAATTTGCGGGCGGGCCTCACCCAGGGAACGGCGCAAGTCGCGGCTCAGGTAACAGAATAACAGGAGCGACCAGGGCAGGGTACTGCCCAGAACCTCCACGGGAAACCGGAGGAGATGCGCGCCGACAGCGAGCGTCTTCCAGTCCCGGAAGCGCGCGGAGGCGTCGCTCATGAAAATTTCGACCACGGGCGGCCAGCCGGCCCGCGCCCCGCAAGGGATCGCCCACCCCAGGACGATGGCGGCACACACGACCATGCCGGCCAGGTGCGCCGGCCCGAACAGCCGGCGCCACTGCCGCGTCCACAGGAGATAGGCGACGACCGACGTGAGGAAATAGACGGGCGCTTGCGGCCCCTTGGCCAGCATGGCGAGGCCGACGCAGGCATAACTGACGACCCAGGTGACAAGTACCGGCCAATTGCGCAACTGGCCCCAGTGCCAGAGCAAGAGCGAGGCGCTGACCAGCGGGATGAAGACCGCCTCGGTTTCCGCCTGGCAGCCGGTGGTGAACATTTCGCCGAAGGTGGCGAAGGCGACGGCGGCGGCGAGGGCACCCAGGCGGGACAGGGAAAGGCGCGAATAGCCGTAAACCAGGAGGGTGCCGCCCAACATGCCGAGCAGCGAGGGGAACCGGACCGCCCAGGCGTCCCGCGAGCCGAAAAACAGGGTGCTACAGGCGATCAGCCAGCTGTGGAGCGGCGGCCGGCTGAGGAAGGGTTCGCCCTGTTCGCGTGGCACGACCCAGTCGCCGCTCTGCCGGATCTCGGCCGCGACCTGCGTCCACCGCGGTTCCTCGGCCCTCATCGACCCGTCGCCCAGGCGCACCAGGTAAGCGGCGACGACGAGGAGAAACAGGAAAGCAACTTCCGGCTCGCGCCACCAAGGGGCGGGGGCCTGATCCGGTGTCGGCATCGCGGTCATGGTATCCTTACCTGGACAACGAAGATTGGGCGCCACGCAGGCGGGATTTTCCTGGTTCTTATCGCCACGCGCAATCTTTTCTCCTATCCGGGCAGAAAAAAATAGGGTAGAAAAAGACGCAAGCCGCCAGGGGCACTCGGCGCATGGCCCCGCGCCCGGCGAATCCTTACAATCGTTCTATCCGCCCCCGACGCCCGGTCGAAAGCGGACGCGGCGGGGCAACGGCTGCGACCGTTTTGGCAGGGCGTGCCGGAGCGGCTGCTTTATTTCCAGGGAAACTCGTCGCCGGCCCTTGTCACCCAGTGGTTTCAGCGCCAAACGCGGTGTAGAATACAACAGCACGTTGGCGGCCCGGAGTAGGCTCCGTTTTGCGTCCCGCTTGCCTCTCCCTCCGGCCCGGAGTACCCTCTCATGGCGGAGTTTGTCATTCGCGTCGGCAGCCGTACCGCCCAGGGGCTGCGTTCCAATAACGAGGACCGCTTCGTCGCGGACGCGGAACACCACCTGTTCCTCGTCGCCGACGGCATGGGCGGTCAGGAGTTCGGCGAACGCGCCAGCGGCATGGCGGCGGAGTTGATCCCGCGCATCATTGAGGAGCGGTTGGCGGCGAACGACGACCCGCACCACGCCGTCAAGCACGCGCTGGCCGAGGCCAACCAGGCGATCATCCAGGCCAGCCTGGACCAGGCCGCCGGCCGGCGCATGGGCACCACCGCCGTCCTCGCCGTGCGGCGGGCCGATCAGTTCTACGTCGCCGGCCTGGGCGACAGCCGGGCCTACCTCGTCCGCGGCGACCAGGTCGAACAGCTCACCATGGACCACACCGTCGCCAAGGCGCTGGAGCGCAACGGCACGCTGACGCCCGAACAGGCCAAGCAAAGTCCGTGGGGCAACATCCTCTACAAGTTTTTGGGTTGTGCCGAGATGACGGAAGACGCCGAGGTGCGGCCCTTCACGCCCGCGGCCGGCGACCGCCTGCTCCTGGCCAGCGACGGCTTGACGAATTTCGTGTCGCACGAGGATTTGGTCGAAGGCGCGGCGAAGTACGTCAACCCGGACGACTGGGCCGAAGTGCTGGTGAGCACGGCCCTGGAACGCGGCTCGCGCGACAACGTGACGTGCGTGGTCGTGGCGTTCGACCGGGAGTAGCTGGCATTTGCCGCTTGCGGCGTTGCGGGAATCACCGCAAAGCCGCAAGCGGCAATACACTCGGACTCCCCATGAAGGATAGCGCCGCCCGTACCCGGGTCGAAACGGACAGCATGGGCACTATCGAAGTCCCTGCCGACCGCTACTACGGCGCCCAGACGGCCCGGTCGCTGATCCACTTCGCGGTCGGCGACGACCGCATGCCGCGCGAGCTGATCCGCGCGTTCGGCGTTTTGAAGAAGGCGGCGGCGCTTGTCAACCGCGACCTCGGCCAACTGCCCGCCGACAAGGCCGACCTCATCGTCCGGGCCGCCGACGAGGTGAGCGCCGGCAAGCTCGACGCTCATTTCCCCCTGCGCGTGTGGCAGACCGGCAGCGGCACGCAGACGAACATGAACGCCAACGAGGTGATCGCCAACCGCGCGATCGAACTGGCCGGCGGCGTCCTGGGCAGCAAGTCGCCGATCCATCCCAACGACCACGTTAACCTGTCGCAGTCGTCCAACGATACGTTTCCGACCGCCATGTCGATCGCCGCCGCGACCGAGCTGCACGACCGCCTGATTCCTGCCATTGAAGACTTGCACGCCGCCCTGGACGCCAAGGCGCGGGAGTTCGCGGACGTGGTGAAGATCGGCCGCACGCACCTGATGGACGCGACGCCGTTGACGGTCGGCCAGGAAATGTCCGGCTGGGTAAGCCTCATCCGCCGCGACCTGGACCGGCTGCGCGTGGTATTGCCGGGCCTGTACGAACTGGCCTTGGGCGGCACGGCGGTGGGCACGGGCCTGAACGCGCCGCCGGAGTTCGCCGACCGCGCCGCCACGAAGATCGCCGAGCTGACGGGGCTGCCGTTCGTGTCGCACCCGAACAAGTTCGCGGCGTTGTCGGCCCACGACGAGATGGTTTTCGCCAGCGGTGCGTTAAAAACACTGGCCTGTTCGCTAATGAAGATCGCGAACGACATCCGCTGGTTGGCGTCGGGACCGCGCTGCGGCCTGGGTGAGTTGACGTTGCCGGCGAACGAGCCGGGATCATCGATCATGCCGGGCAAGGTGAACCCGACGCAGTGCGAGGCGGTGACGATGGTGGCGGTGCAAGTGTACGGCAACGACGCCGCGATCGGCTTCGCTGGCAGCCAGGGCAACTTCGAGTTGAACGTCTACAAGCCGGTGATCATTTTCAATTTCCTGCACTCGGTCCGGCTGTTAACGGACGTGACGCACGGCTTCGTGGAGTTCTGCGTGCAAGGCATTGCATTGAACCGCGAGCGCATCGCGGCCCACGTCGAGCATTCGCTGATGTTGGCGACGGCGTTAAGTCCGCACATCGGCTACGACAAGGCGGCGGAGCTGGCTCACATTGCGTTTACCGAGGGCGTGTCGCTGCGCGAGGCGAACCGCAAGTTGGGTTATTTGAACGATTCGGAGTTCGACCGTCTGCTGCGCCCGGAGGCGATGACGCATTCGTAGCCTACGGGCGGGCCGTTGCTTTGTATACTCCCCGCGGGGTGGATTGACACAAGCCCGCAGCGCGAGCGAGGGACGGTCCCTCGCTCGCGCTGCGGGCTTGTGTCAAGTTGCACCGCGCCGAGTATACAAAGCGGAAGATCGCGCCGCTCAATGCGCCACGAGCACCGTGTAGCGGTACTTCAGCTTGTACTCTTCGCCCGCCTTGAGCGGCACCGTCCAAAACAATTCATAGCGACGGTTCACCGCGTAGACGCCCTCCTCGCGCAGCGACGTCTTCGGCTTGCCCTCGGCGTCCAGCAGTTCGCCCGAGAAGCGCCGGCGGATCACCAGCTGGACCTCCTCTTGCCGGTGGTTGCTGACCGACAGCTCGCCCTCCACCGTCGAACGCCGATACTGGCGGCCGCCGACCCAAACGAATTCGCGATCGCCGGCGCCCGGCTTCTGCTCCTCGTGTTCCACCGCGCGCGTGCGGACGCTCAACGCCTTCTCCACGCGCAGCACCGTCTCCTCGCCGGCGTTCACCCAGTAGCTCGTCCGCTGGCCGTTGAATTTGCCGTCCGCCGTCACCATCGCCGGGCCGGTTGTCATCGGGAAGGCCAGCGGGTTCTTGAACCGCAGCGCGTCCCACGCGCCATCTTCGCCGTCCTCGCCGCGACCGCGGGCGTCAACGTTGTGGCCGTACTCGTCGCGCGTGTCGGGGATCATCCATTCGACGATACGCTCGTACGCCGCCTTGCCCTTCGCCACGGTCAGGGCCAGCGAATCGCCTTCCGCCAGCGTCCGCTTGCCGATCGACTGGTAGTGCAGGTCCACGCCCTCGCCCGTCGGCGTCGCGCCCAGGTTGATGGGCACCGGCGCGCTGCGGTTACTCAGGACCGCCTGCTGGCTGATGACGCTGTTACCGGTCAGGTCGGCGTCGCGCCAGCCGCGGTTGTTCAGTTCCTGGAAGAAAGTGGCCCAGGTCGTGCGGGCGGCCAGCGGCGAGGTGACGTGGGCGAACTGCACGCTGGGGAAGCCGGAAATCAGCTTCACCTCCGCACCGTCGATGTCCGCCAGCTCGTTCTTGACGACGGCCTGTTGCTCCAAAGTGAGCGTTTTGGGATCGGTAATGTCGATTTTATAGCTCGGCGCCCACGCCATGCCGCGCGCCAGGTAGCCGATCGTCACCTTGGTTTGGGCCTTGTCCGTCTCGCCGAGCGTCAGCAGCAGGCGCGGCTGCTGGCGCTTGACCTTCATGTCGGCGGCCTCGCGGTCCAGCGCCTCGACGTAGGCGACTTCGGACGCCTCCAGGTAGCAGCGCCCCCGCTCCGTCTGCACGACGAGGTAGCGGGCCGGCTGTCCCGCGGCTTCGGCAAGGTAGCGCGCCATATCGCGGGGAGAGCCTTCCTCGGCCTTCGCCGGTTTGAGCTTCAGCATTTCGCCGACCACCGGCGGAAGCTTGTCGCCCTTCAAGTGGATCGTGACTCTCTTGCCCGCGAGGTCTTGCTGCAAGTTGCCGGGGGCGCTCTCCCCCACCGGCACTTCCACCTCGCGCATTTTGACGAGCGTTTCGACCGGCACACTGCTCTCGACCCAGTAGGTGCCGTGGACCGGCTGCGGCACGTCGTCGAGGACGTAAACGCCCGGCTTGCCCAATGTCACCTCGCGCTTGACGACGGCCAGGCCGTTCTTGAAGAGGCCGACGGAGACGATTTTGCTCTTGGCCGGCGTCTCGTCGGCGCGGGCGGGAGGGTCGATGCCGAGCAAGGCCACGGCCAGCCCGGCGACCAGGGTGGTGCGCATGGGAGGGTTCCTTTCGTTGGGAGGGGCGAGACATTCGGGATGATACCGGAAGCCGCGCGGCTGCGGCCATGCGAGTCTGCCGGCCTGTTACACCGCGGTTACACAACGATCCCGCGGCGAGCGTCGTGGCGCGAGCACGTCGTGCATTGCACCCGCAGTTTGCCTGGCGTGGAAACCTGACCTAAATTTAAGCAGCGTCGGGGAAGAGCCGAATCGGGGGGGGTGCGTCATGAAGCAGCTTTCGTTCGGAATGTTGGCCGTCGTGCTGACGGTTTGTACCACCGCGGCCCGCGCTGAGCCCGCGCCGGTTGCACCGCCGGGCCGTCTGCCGATTCCGGAAAAACGGCCGCGCCCGCTCGAGATCGACAAGCCGGTGGTTGTCCTCGCGCCGCAATTGAATGCCAAGCCGCCCGAGGCCGCCCCCGCGTTTAACCCGCTTTACGAGTTCACCACGGTGTTTATCATCGTCATGTTCACGGCGGGCGGCGTCGTGGCGCTGACGGGCGTGGCTCACTTCTTCTTCCGCGTCGCGGCACCGATGCACCCGCGCGTGCTGGTCCTGAACGACCCCTGGGTGCGTGCCAACCTGGCCCGACTCGAAGCCGCCTCGCCCGACGACGCGCCGGCCGAAACGGGCCAATAGGCGTGGCGGGTGGAGCGCGGCATACTCCGAGTCGGCACGGCGCTGGCCCGCTGTCGCCCTCTCGTCTATACTGCCTGGGTAATTGCCCTCCCGCCGCCGCGCCGCCCCGGAGACAACCCGCCATGCCTAGCTTCGTCGTCGCCGGCCTCATCTTCCCGCTCCTGCTTCTTGGCGCCGCCCCCGTGCCGAACGCCCCGATCCCGCCGGACAAGGCACCCGCCAAGATGACCGTGCCCGACGGTTTCCGCGTCACGCTCTTTGCGGGCGAGCCGGACGTGGTCAAGCCGATCGCCATGACCACCGACGACCGCGGCCGGCTGTGGGTCGTCGAATCGCACTCGTACCCCAACTGGATCACCGACGGCAAGGAAGGCCGCGACCGCGTTCTCATCTTCGCCGACACCAACGGCACCGGCCACTTCGACTCGTGCAAGGTCTTCCTCGACAAGGGCACCAACCTGTCCGGCATCACGCTCGGCCACGGCGGCGTCTGGCTCACCGCCGTGCCGAACTTGCTCTTCATTCCCATGAACGAAGGCGAGGACAAGCCGGCCGGCAAGCCCATCGTCGTGCTGGACGGCTGGGATTTGAAGGCCAAGCACAACGTCTTTAACACGCTCGTCTGGGGTCCGGACGGTTACTTGTACGGCTGCAACGGCATCCTGTCGAATTCGCGCGTCGGCAAGCCGGGGACGCCGGACAAGGAGCGCGTCGCCCTCAACTGCGGCGTCTGGCGCTACCACCCGACCCGGCAGCGCTTCGAGCAGGTCGCGTCCGGCACCACGAACCCGTGGGGCCTGGACTTCGACGACTACGGCGAAATCTTCATCACCAACTGCGTCATCAAGCACCTGTTCCACGTCGTGCCGGGCGGCCACTATCAGCGGATGTACGGCCAGGATTTGGACGCGAACAGTTTCGGCCTGATGGAGAGTTGCGCGGACCACATTCACTGGGGGGGCGGCGACTGGACGAGTTCGCGCAACGGCGAGGGCGCACACGGTGACGCGGGCGGCGGCCACGCCCACGTCGGCGCGATGGTGTACCTCGGCGACAACTGGCCTGACGAATACCGCCAGCACCTGTTCACGTGCAACCTGCACGGCAACCGCGTCAACCAGGACGTGCTGGAACGCAAGGGGTCCGGCTACGTCGCCCATCACGGCAAGGATTTCCTGTTCGCCAACGATCCGTGGTTCCGCGGCCTGGCCCTGCTGTACGGCCCCGACGGCGGCGTCTTCGTCGCCGACTGGAACGACACCGGTGAATGCCACAACTACGACCACGTCACGCCGACGAACGGCCGCATTTACAAAATAACTTACGGCGATCCGATAAAGGTTAATATCGATCTCGCAAAGTTGAGCGACGACGAGTTGGTAAAGCTGCAACTGCACAAGAACGACTGGCAGGTGCGTCACGCCCGGCGGTTGCTGCAAGAGCGAACCGAGGCCGGCAAACTGGGCAAGGGGGTGAAGCCGCAATTGCTCAAACTGCTCGGCGAACAGAAGGACGTGCCGCGGAAGCTGCGCCTCCTTTGGGCGCTGTACGCGGTCAAGGGGTTGGACGAAAAGGCGCTGATGGCACAGCTCGACAGTGCCGACGATATGGTGCGCGTGTGGGCCGTGCGCCTGTTGCTGGAGGACGCCAAGGTATCGGACGCGGTGGCGGCGAGGTTCGCTCACCTGGCGAAGAACGACTCGTCGGCGACGGTGCGCCTGGCGCTGGCCTCGGCGTTGCAGCGCTTGCCGTTGAAACAACGCTGGCCGGTTGCCGAGGCGCTGGTCGCGCACGGCGAGGACGCCAAGGATATGAACCTGCCGCTCATGATCTGGTACGGCGTCGAGGACTTGGTGCCCACCGACCCCGACCGCGCGGCGGCGCTGCTGGGCAAGTCGCGGATTCCGCTGGTGCGGCAATACATTGCCCGCCGCATCGCCGCGGCGGCGGAAGCCGACAAGCCGAAAACCCTGACCCCGCTGGTCAAGCTCCTCGCCGAAGCCGATGATACCGACATTCACCTCGACATCCTGCGCGGCCTGTACGAGGCACTGCAAGGTCGCAAGCTCGACGCGCCCGCCGGCTGGCCCGCCCTAGAACGCAAGCTCGCCGGCAGCCCCCATGCCGAGGTGCGCCAAAAGTCACTTATGCTCTCCGTGATGTTCGGCGACAAGGAAGCGCTCGCGTCGTTGCGCACGACCGTCACCGACGCCACGGCCAAAGATGACGCCCGCCGGCTTGCACTACAAACGCTTGTCGAAGTCCAGGCCCCGAACCTCGACGCGCTCTTGCGCGACCTGCTTGCCGACAAGACGCTGCGCGGCCCGGCGCTGCGCGGCCTCGCCGCCTACAAGGACACGGCAATCCCGCCGCTCATCCTCAAGAACTATGCGACGTGTACCGACGCCGAAAAAGCGGACGCGATCAATACACTGGCGTCGCGCATCGAATACGCCCTGGTGCTGATGGACGCGGTCGAGAAAAACCAGGTGCCGCGCCGCGATGTCAGCGCGTTCACGGCCCGGCAACTGTTCGCCTACAACAACAAGGCGCTAACGGAAAAGGTCAATCAGGCGTGGGGTTCGCTGCGACCGCCGGCCCAGGAGAAGACGGCCTTGCTCAACCGCTACAAGTCGCTGGTGCCGCCCGACGCGCTCAAGAAGGCCGACCGCGCGCACGGCCGGGCCGTCTTCGCCAAGAGCTGCGCGACGTGCCACACGCTGTTTAACGAGGGCGGCAAGATCGGCCCGGAATTGACGGGTTCGCAGCGGGCCAACCCCGAATACATCCTGTCCAAAGTGGTGGACCCCAGTGCCGTCGTCGCCCGCGATTTCCAGATGACGGTCCTCGACTTGAAGAACGGCCGCTCGGTCAGTGGTCTGGTGAAAAGCGAGACGGAAAAGACAGTGACGATGCAAACGCAAAACGAGGTCGTGTTGGTGAACAAGACCGACATTGACGAGCGCAAGAAGTCATCGCAGTCGATGATGCCGGACGGCCTGTTCGTGCTGCTGAGCGACGCAGACATTCGGGATTTGATCGCGTACCTCGGCGGCGCGGAGCAGGTCGCGTTGCCGTCGCCCTGATCGGGCCGCATGGCTAAGAGCTTATAGCTAACAGCTTATAGCTATTATAAAATAAAATAGCTATAAGCTGTTAGCTATAAGCTGTTAGCCATTCTCCTTCACGACGCGGAATCCCTGGTACTCCGCCGCCGCCTTGTTCTCGCCTTGCTTCACGTCCGCCGGCCGGTCGGCGCTGCCGCCTTGCAACAAGCCCTTGCCGTCTTTCTTCGTCACCCACTCGGCCACGTTGCCGCCCAGGTCGAATACCATCTCCTCCTCGCCCGCGCCGTGGAAGCTGCCCACCTCGCGCAACAATGGCGCCTTGCCGCCCAGTTCCTTGATCTTTCCCTGCAAATGCCGCGCGTCCTCCGGGTTGACCGCGTAGCCGGCCCAGTAGTCCAGCGTGTTTTCCATACCCTCCGCTTTCTCGTACAGCTCCTCCGCCTCCGCCTCGGTGGGCAGGCGATAGGTCCGGCCGGTCTGCTTGCTCAGCCACGCACAGTAAGCCTGCGCCTGCTCGAAGGCGATGCCGTTCGCCGGGTAGTTGTCGGTGCCGGCGTCCACGCGGTAGGCTTGGTCGAACGCCGCGAACTGGGCGCGCGTCACTTCAAACCGGCCCACCTGCAAGCTGCCGTGCTTCACGGTCTCGGGAACCAGCACGTCTTTCTCCTTGACGCCGTAACGGCTGCCGTCGTGCTGTGCCTTTTTGAGTTGCAGCGCCCGCGCCAGCGGCGAGTCGGTCTTGAGTGCCTCGTTGTCGTCCTTCGCGGTCTTGAATAGGTATTTGTCGAACCAGGCCAACTCCTCCTCCAGCTTGCGGCGCTGGTGGACGAGTTTCTTCAAGCTGTGCTTCTCGCCGGGGAAGAGCACCAGGCGCACGTCGGCCTTGCCCACCTGTTGCAGGGCACGGTACTGCGTCCAGGCGTGATGCACCGGCACCACGCGATCGACTTCGCCCTGGAAAATAAGCGTCGGCGTCCGCACCTTGTCGAACTGGTACAACGGTGCCATCTTCAAATAAAGCTGCGGGTCTTCCAACGGCGATTTGCCGAAATAGTAGCGGTCGAACGAGTCGCCGAACTCGCACGTGCCCCAGTCGGCCACCCACTCCGCCCCGCCCGCGCCCGGCGCCGCCGCCTTGAAGCGCGTCGTCCGCGCGATGAGCGCCGTGGTCAAGATCGCGCCGTTGGACCAGCCCAACGTCCCCAGGCGGTTGGGGTCCACCAAGCCTTTTTCGATCAGCGCGTCCACGCCGCGCTCGATGTCAACGAGGGGCAGGTCGTAATACTTGCCGGCGGCGATGGATTCAGCCCATTTGAGACCGTAATTGGAACTGCCGTGGTAATTTGGCCGCAGCACGAACGCGCCCCGCTGGCTGTAGAGGTTCGGCGCGTAGGCCCACGACTCCGCCCAGGCGTCGTGGTCCGCGCCGAACGGGCCGCCGTGGATCATCACCACCAGCGGGTATTTCTCGCCCGCCTTGTAGCCGTGCGGGTAATAGAGGACGCCCTCAACTTCCTCGTCTTGCGCGCCCTGCCATTTCACGACCTCGGTTTTGGCGCGCGGCAACTTGGCCAAATTCTCGTTGAGTTCCGCGACGGTGGCGGGCTTGCTGACGTGCGTGCCGGCCAGGGCCGCGTGATACCACTGCGTCGGCGTGCTGGCCGTCGAGTGTGCGTAAACCAAGCTCTTACCGTCGGGCGCGACCGTGACGCCGTGCAGGTGGTTGACGTGCTTGCCGACCAGCAGCGCGCGCTTCCAGCCGTCGCCGGCCCGGACGAAGCGCGCCGCCTGGTGGTGCGACCCCGCCGCCAGGAGCGCGACGAAGCCGTCCGCCGTCGGCTCGAACGCCGCACCGTCCTCGTTCAAACTCTCGGTCGCCAGGCCGTTGGGCCAGTCGAGGTCCACCCGCGTCTGGGTCTTCGCGGCCACGTCGTAGTAGTGCAGTTCCAGGATCACGGCCTCGTTGTACTGGGGCGTATTGCTATGCTGGTTGACGACGTAGAAACCCTTGCTGTCGGGTGCCCAGCGGACCGCGCCGAGGTTGAATTTTGCATCGTCGAAGACCCGGCGGGCACTGCCGGTTTCCAGGTCGTGCAGGAACGCCGCCGGCTTGACCTTGTGGTCGTAGGTGTAGCGCAGGCTCTCGGCGTTGACCGTCACCGCGTACTTGCCGTCGGGCGACACGACCAGCGTTTCGATGCGGTCGGCGTTGTGGCTCAGGCGCGTGGTTTTCTTGGATTTCACGTCCACTTTGAAGAGGCGTTGCGGCGGCTCGTGCTTCTCGTCCTCGACGACGACGGAGGTGTCTTTCTTGTCGTCCTTGAGGGTGTTCTCGCGGTGGGTGGCCTCCTCCGGGCTGGCGAAGACAATGGTGTCGGCACCGGCCCACTGGTAGCCGGCGGTGACGCCGCGCGGGAAGTCGGTCAGCACCCACGGCTCGCCGCCGGTGGGGTCCAACAACCACACCTGGGTTTTGGCCTCGTCGTCGTCGCCCTTGCGACTCTTGCCGCGGGCCTTCTCCTTGGTTTTGGGCGCGGCCCGGTCGCTGAGGAACGCCAGGAGCTTGCCGTCGGGCGACCAGCGCGGCGCGAAACAGCTCTCGGTGCCGCGCGTCAGTTGCACTGCCTTCTTCGCGTCGCCGAGGTCGGTGCGGAAGACGTGCGACAACCGTTCGCCCTTATCCTTGTCCATCGCGGTCTTGACCCAGACGACGGAATGCCCGTCCGGCGCGAACTGAAACTGGCTCGCCCCCGCTTGCAGGAGCACGTCGTCGGGTGTCCATTTGTCGTGCCCGGCGGCGGTGGCTTCTTTTGCCGGTTTCGGCTCCTTCTCCCTGGCAGGTTGCGGCGGCTCCGCACGGAGGCTGGTCAGCAGGAACAGGGCGAGCGAGAGGTACGCAAAACGTCTCATGGTGGAGGCTCCTGGCGTGGCGCGCACGCGGGATGGAAGAACCTCTTTAGATTATGGACTCTTGAGAAGAGATTAAGAGTCACGAACCCATTGGCGAGCGTCGGGGCGTAAGCCCGACGTGGATTTTGCCCCAC
>JBBRLG010000095.1:0-16050 GCA_038231495.1 Gemmatales bacterium
AAGGGGTCGCGGTGGGACAACGATTGGCACACGGGATGTGGCGGACGACTCCCACCCGCGGCGACCACCGCACAGCCCCACGTCGCGTGGGGGAAATCTTGCGGGGGAGGGACACGCCGGCCCCCGGAGCTTTGCCACACCCGCGTCTCCGGGGCGCGCCAACCGCTATTGGCAATGGCTGGCGAACCGGCTGCGTAAGCTGCCGGGTGGAGCGCCCGCGACTCCACCCGGCAGCTTACGCGGCCGGTTTGCCAATTTAGGTTGGCGCACCCCGTTGCGGTCCTCCAACCTATTGGGCCGTTCCCGAATGACGGCCGAGCCACTGTTGCTCGGCCGCGCTCGGGCGCAGGTAGAGCGGCTCGGTACTTAAGGGATCGTCTTTATCTCCTTCCGCTAACCGCGCCAGGCCAAGGCGTAGCAGGCTGGCCGGCGTCGGGTGCCTTGTTTCAAGGGCAGCGCGAACGATCACCGCAGGTAGGCGGCTTTCCCACTTGGCGAGGCCCGGTCCCGTGACGGCGGCGGTCGAAGCGCGGGCCAGTAACCATTCGTCAAACGGGCAGATGACGAGCGGGGCGGTCGGCACCCATTTTTCGCCCGTGCGCGCGAAGGGTTGGAAATACACCTTGTCTTGCTGGGCGTCGGCCAACACGTCCACGCGGCTGATGTCGTCGGGCGTCTGGGACGCGATCGCGCGAAACGTTTCGATGCCAAGCAACCGGCAACCGATAACGTGCGCGAACGTCTTGGCCGACATGATGCCGACGCGCAGGCCGGTGTAACTGCCCGGCCCGCGGCTGACCACCACCGCATCGACTGCGCGCGGCTGCCATCCCTGGGCGGCGAGTAACTCGGCCACCGTGGGTGCCAGGTCGCGGGCCGTCCGGCGGGTGTCGGTCAGCGTGCGGACTTGCAGAAGGGTCGGCCCCTCCGCGGTCGCAACCTGGCCGACGCGGTCCGATGTCTCAATAATTAGCACACGAGGCAGGGGCGGTGGCATGCTCACCGGGGGTCGAAGGTTAAGGGTTCGATCGAAAACAGGACACCTACCACGATTGACGCCTTCCGTGTCGCCGCCTACAATCGCCGCGACGGCAGTTCAGCTACTCTTCGCGGTCGCAAAGGAAAACGACAATGGCCACGGCACCGGTTCTCCGCATCCACACCGACGGGGCGTCGCGCGGCAACCCCGGCACGGCGGCTTACGCTTATGTGATCGAACCGGAACAAGGCGATGATATTGAGGAAGCCGGCTGTCTGGGCACTCTGACCAACAATCAGGCGGAATATACCGCCCTCGTGCGCGCGCTGGAACACGCCCTGGAACTCGGCAACAACCATCAGGTTGTGGTCCACAGCGACAGCGAACTGCTCGTCAAGCAAATGAGCGGCGAGTACCGCGTCAAAAATGAGGATCTGCGCGACCTGTTTACCAAGGCCCAGGAGTTGCGCCGCGGGTTCGACGGCGGCGTCACGATCCGGCACGTGCGCCGCGGCGACAACAAACGTGCCGACGCCCTGTGCAACGAGGTGCTCGACGGCACCCGCCTCTCGTCCGTGCGCGACCTCGTCAGGCCGAAGATTCCGCCCCCGTCGCCGAAAGCGAAGGCGGTTCCGCCCACCGCCAACTTGAAGGAACAGGCAGTGCAAGTGCTGGCCCGGGCGGCCCGCGCCTGGCAACAAGGCGCGGCGGAACCGGCAGCCGAAACGGTCTGGCGCGACCTGGTAAACGTCCTCGAACAACACGGCGTCAAGCTGCCACCGACCCACGAACGCGACGGCCGCTCGCCGTAGATTTCTTTACGCCGCCCGCTTCACCTTCTGCGCTGCGCACATCCTTTGCAATAGCGCCGCCGGCGATTCGTCCGGCAACGCCAGGCCTTCCGCCGGGATGAAGTACGAATGCTCCAGTGCGAACCGACCGCGCAGTACGGCATGACTGCACGCGTCCGTCATTGCCAACCACACCGCACCCGGCGTGAAGTTCCACAAGTGCTTCGGCGTCTTTTCCTGGAACTTGTCGTTCATCTTCAAATAGTCGTGGAACCGCAGCATGAAGCGGTCGTACGCCGAGTGCCGCGGCCGGCCTGGGCGGAAGACGTGCAGCAGATTCTTGCCGACGTGCTTCAGCCAGCCGGCGTGCCGCGCCCCCGGTAGGCCCGCCGCGACGCCGAAGCGTTCCAGCAATTTCGCGAACGGTTCCGACGTGACCCAGACGCGCGGTTCGGTCGGGTTGATGTTGGCAAACACGCGCAGAATGCGGCAGCCCTGCGTCGGCCGATTCGGGAACGCATCGACGTGCAACAGGTCGTTGCGGGCCGTCTGGCGCAGGCGGCGCGTCGCTTCTTCTTCCGGCCGATAGCTGCCGCGGTCGGGTTTCCACGTCGCGGCGTAGCGCGGCAACGTTTGCGTCAACCAGGCCGTCACGTCTTGCGAAAAGCGCGCGAACGCCCTGCGCACCGCCTCGCCTTGGACGGGGCTGGTCTGCAAATAGCCGTGGGCGCGGTCCTTATTCGGGTCGTAGCTGATGTTTTTGGAAAACGGTGCCAGCCGCAGGTCGAGCAACATCGCGTGTTCGGCCCCCTCCGGCAGCGGGAACGGCGACGTGGGATAGTGGACGACTTCGCCGCGCTCCAGGCGCTCGGCGATCCCGACGAGAGAGTTCTCGTTCATGGACGGAGGCTCCTTGTTTTTTTCGGACATGGGAGGCGGGGAGATACCCACGGGTCCGGGAAAAAGCAAGGGCAAAAACACGACCGCCGCTTGCGGCGTTGCAAGAAGAATGCAAAGCCGCGAGCGGCGGAAAGGAGATGTTTCTATTTATCGGCTCAGGCCACGGCTTCCATCGGCCCTGCCGCGCGCGGCAAGTGCAGCAAAAACCGCGTCGGCTCGTTGGGCCGCTGCGGGGCCAGGCGTACGTCGCCGCCCTGTTGCCGCATCAACCGCCAGGCGATCGGCAAACCCAGGCCTTTGCCACGACCCGCCGAGCGGCCCGAATAGAACGGGTCGAACAGGTAATCGCGCTGTGTCGGGTCCGGCCCAGTACCGCTATCCTCGACCGCGATCCGCACCTCTGCCGCAGCGATTGGATCGACGAGAAAGACACGCGCCCAACCCTCGGCCGGTGCCGCCTCGACCGCGTTTTGCAGCAAGCACGTCAGCGCGACGCGCACCTGGTCGGCGTCGGCGTACACGCGCATCTGCGCCGGACACGGGCCGACCTCGACGCGAACTTTTTTCTCGCCGGCCAGGTCGCGCAACGACGCGGCCACCTCACCCAGCAGGGTCGGCAGGTCGAACCAATGATTGTTCGGCGTCGCCGGCCGAGCGAACTGCATCAGGTCGAGCAAGATCGTGTGGACGCGCTTCGTCTGGGCGATGATCTTGTACAGCGCCGTGGACACCGTCGTGCCACCCTCGTCGGTGAACCACTCTTCCTGATGGCCCAGGAGATATTGCGCTTGCCCGGAAATCACGGCCAGCGGGTTGTTAATCTCATGACCCGCCCCCGCCGCGAACTCGGCCAGCGCCGCCAATTTGCACGCCTGCAAGCGCTCCGACTCGCCGTGAATCTGTTCCTGCAAGAGGGCGTGCAGGTCGTCGAGGTTTTCGTCGAGCCGCTTTTGCAACGGCACGGCCCGCAGCCGGCGGTTGTCCGCCGCGATGCGCAGCAGGTCGGGCAACAACGGCTCGCGGTCGGGCGCTTCCCAGTTGGCAAGGACCGCGGTATCGTGGTTCGTTTCGTCGGCACCGGCCAGTTCACTGCAACGGGCAAACGACACGCCCAGTGCCGCGGTGGCTTCCGGCACGGTGGTGGCGTCAACCAGGCCGAGGTCGATGCCCTTGTCGCGGGCCAGGCCGATGGCCAGCTTCGTCAGCGGGAACAGAACGCGATCCGCGCCAAACGTCTTGGCCACCGGCAGCGGTAGGCGCAAATGACCGGCAACCGCGGTGATCCAGTCCGGCAAATTCCAGCGGCGGCCGATGCGGCGGCCGATGGCACCCGCGTCCAGACCCCAGTGCTGGTGCTGGCTGCGTACGCCGTCGCGCGTCAACTCCGGATCGGCCAGACAGGCGGCGGCTTTGGCGGCGTCCCCGGCGGCGACCGCGAACCAGCCGAGCGGGGCCAGGAGACCGCAGACCCAGGCTTCTTCCGGGTCGCCCATGCTGAGGCGCTCCGCCAAACGGTGATTCAAGCGGGCGTAAGACAACGCGGCCCGGTAGACCACCTGCAAGTGCGGCTGTTTCCAGTCCACGAAGCAGGCCGGCGACTGTGCGAGGTGTTCGAGGGCGGCGTCGAGGAGGGCGGGGTCGTGGAGGCAAGCTTGCAAAGAAGTTGAGGCGGCGGACGATTTCGCGCGGGAAAAGGCAGTGCCGGAAAGGCGTAACAATAAGAGAACCGCGCCCGGGTCGGAGCGGAGGACGTTCCAGGTGTCGGGGGTGGGTGAGCGTCCGAGCGCGACCAGAGACGCAGCGCAGGGCGACAGCCAAGGCAACTCGGTCACGAGCGGGGCCAGTGCCGACGGCACCGGGGACGCGATGACCGGTGCCGATACCGTTCTGGCGGGCGCCGAACGGTCGGGTTCGGCTCGTTCCTTCACGGCGGTGGCTCCTTCCCTGGAAACCAATGGGGGAGTAGAGAATCCGCCGCTTGCGGCTGAGCGCTCCGCGCTCAGCCGCGAGCGGCAAAGGCAATTACTGCGGGGTCAGTGCCGGCTCGATCTCGAGCAGGCCGCACATGCGGTCGATCAACTCTTCGATGTCGAACGGCTTGTGCAGGAAGTCGTCGGCACCCGACAGGCGCAACTCCTGCACCTTATCTTCCTCGATCATGCCGGAGATGCACAGGATGCGCACGTCTTCCAGCGTGCTGTCGGCGCGGACGCGGTGGCAAACTTCCTTGCCGTTGATGTCCGGCAGCATCACGTCGAGCACGATCAGGTCGGGGCGGTATTCCTTGACCATCATGCCAGCGTCGAAGCCGTTGGAGGCGATGCGCACCTCGAAACGGCCGTCCTCTTCGAGGACCTTGGTCATCAACTCGACCAGCTCGGCGTCGTCGTCCACGAGCAGTACTTTGCGCTTGCCGCTCTCGAGGGCGTCGGTCGGAATGCCGTTATCTTTCATGAATTTGTAGAGGGCTTCGCGGGGGATGCGCCGGAAGCGGGAGCCGGGCACGCGGAACCCTTTGAGCTGGCCGTTGTCGAAGCAACGGATGATGGTCTGCTGGCTGACCTTGCACACTTTGGCGGCTTCGCCGGTCGTGAAAACAGTTTTCATGCGTTCGTCCATCCCTTCCTGGCCAGGGGCCAGTCGCACGAGTGGGGTCTGACGGGCCACTATTCCGTGGGTCGGCCCCAGACCGATTTCATCCCTGAACTGCCTCTTGCCTATCCGTCAAGCGGTGTCCCGGCACGTGCCGGACTCGATGGCGTAATCGTCGTCCTGGGTGGAGAGGATTGGGGCAATCCGCTTTCCCGCCGGGCGGAGCGGGTCGGGTCCACCGGGCGGTTGCGGGAACCTCCGGGCCGGACCACGGCGGACTGATTCACCCCGGGAGACTGGGTAGGTGCAAATTCAGGTCGGATGCGCGAATTGCCAATCTTGCCACCTAGGAGGATTATAACGCAGCTGCGCGGCCTGTCAACTTCAACCGATTGCGCCGCCATGTCACAAACCCCATCAAGACAACGACTTCCAACGGGCAGTGGAATTTACTTATCCACCTGTCAATTTTTGACTTGCTTGCGGAGCTTCTGGTGCTTACTCGATTTCCCTGGCTTTCGGACCCTACCATCCTTTATCGGAACGCCAGGCTTCCGCGATTACTTCCGTTTCCCCATATTGCCGATCTTGGTGCCAGCGGTCTCGGACTCTTTATGCCCAATCTTGTTTGGCCGCTGCGCTCAGCCGCAAGCGGCAAAACCACGTTAGGACGCTCTTTTACCTTCTCCGCCTCAATCAAGATAGACCAACAATACCGCCAGGTCCGCGGGGCTGATGCCGCTGATGCGTCCGGCCTGTCCGATGTTCGCGGGGCGAATCCGGCTCAGCTTCTCACGCGCCTCGGCCCGGAGCTGCGGCACGGCGGCATAGTCAAACCGGGCGGGGATCGGCCGCGATTCCATTTTGCGGAACTTCTCCACCTGGTCGGCTTGCCGATGAATGTAGCCGGCGTACTTCGCCTCCAGGTCCACTTGCTCGGCCACGTCCGTCGCAAACCCCGCCAGTTCGGGACACCAGCCGCGGACCTGTTCCCAGGGCGTTTCGGTACGCCGGAGCCATTTTTCCAGCGTGTCGCCCTCGTGCTTGTGCGTGCGGAGCGTCGCCGTGAGTCGGGCGATCCCTTCTTCCTTGCGTTGCAAGCGTTCCCAGTCGGCGTCGTTGACCAAACCGATACGGCGGCCGATGGGCGTCAAGCGGCGGTCGGCGTTGTCGTGGCGCAGCAGTAAGCGGTACTCGGCCCGGCTCGTAAACATGCGGTACGGCTCGTCCACGCCCTTGGTCACGAGGTCGTCGATCAAGACGCCGATGTACGCCTGGCTGCGGTCGAGGACCAGGCCCGGCTCGCCCTTGACCTTGAGGCCCGCATTGACGCCGGCCATCAATCCCTGGGCGGCGGCCTCTTCATAGCCGGTGGTGCCGTTGATCTGCCCGGCGAAGAACAGGCCGGCGACGTACTTCGTCTCCAACGTCGGGTGCAACTGCGTCGGCGGCGCGAAGTCATATTCGACGGCGTAGCCCCAGCGCAGTACCTCGGCGTTCTGCAGGCCGGGTATGAGCCGCAACATGCCTTGCTGCACGTCCTTGGGCAAACTGGTGCTGATGCCGTTGCAGTAGTATTCGAGCGTGTTCCGCCCTTCCGGTTCGAGGAAAATCTGGTGCCGATCCTTGTCGGCGAAGCGCACCACCTTGTCCTCGACCGAGGGGCAGTAACGCGGCCCACGCCCTTGAATCTGGCCGGAGTACATCGGCGCGCGGTGCAGATTAGCGCGGATGAGTTCGTGAACGGCCTCATTCGTGTAAGTGATGTGGCAGTCCATCTGGGCTGCGGTGATGCGCCCGGTGCTGAAGCTGAACGGCCGCGGGTCGTCGTCGCCCGGTTGGCGTTCGGTCCTGGAAAAATCAATGGTACGCCCGTTGAGTCGGCAGGGCGTCCCCGTCTTGAAGCGTGCCAGTTCAAAGCCGCAGGAGGCGAGGCTGTCGCTGAGGGCTTCCGACGTGCCGTCGCCGGCACGGCCGCCGCGCGACTGCGCCTCGCCGGTGTGCATGATCGCCTTCAAAAAAGTGCCGGTCGTCAGCACCACCGCTTGCGCCCGGTAGAGCGTGTCGCCACGGGCCACGACGCCGACGACGCGCCGCGCCGCTTGCGGCTGAGCGTCTTCCAGGAGCAGGGCTTCGACCATCTCCTGGCGCAGCGTCAAATGGGCCTGCGCCTCGACGCGGTGTTTCATGGTGAACTGGTAAAGCTTCTTGTCGGCCTGGGCGCGCGGCGAGTGCATAGCCGGCCCCTTGGTGCGGTTGAGCATGCGAAACTGGATGCCGCTGGCGTCGATGACTTTGCCCATTTCGCCGCCGAGCGCGTCGATCTCACGAACGATTTGCCCCTTGGCGACGCCGCCGATGGCCGGGTTGCAGCTCATTTGCGCGACGGCGTCGGCACTCATGGTGAGCAGGGCGGTGCGCAGTCCGAGGCGGGCCGCGGCCAAGGCGGCCTCGACGCCGGCGTGGCCGGCGCCGACGACGACCACGTCGAAGTCGTAGGTGAGCGGGAACATGGCTTCTTTCGCTGGGGGGCCGGGCCTAATGGTCTACAGGGACTATACCAGTCTTCCGCCGCTTGCGGCTTTGCATTATTCTGGCAATGCTGCTCATCGACGGTTCAATGGTTCTTGGACCGGGGGGAAGCACGGGGACATAAGGACATTTTATTTAGACTCGGTTCAAAACGGTTCGGTTCGCCGCAGCCGAATCACACAGCGGCCATTAATGCCCTAACTGAGGACGATCTGGAGAAGTTGAAAATGCTCGTAGTCCGTGTTCTAGACGTGGCGAGTTGGGACGATTTGCTCGCCACACCGTGAGCAAAGAGAGGCACGCTTCCCATCGGCACACCGTTTGCTGCCATTTTGCCCTTCGGAATCAACGGCTATCTGCATATTTTTTGGCCCTTGCCAGGTCGGAGTGCGGGGGAAGCCATGACAGACGCGGATCGAAACCACGCCAAGACCACCGAACCCGCATTGGCTCGCCGCCAATTCCTGCGAACGGCGGGATTGACCGGGGCTAGCGTAGCCCTCAGTAGTGGCTCAGCTGAGGCCACCCAGAAACCCGAACCAGCCAAGGACAAGCCCAAAGACCCGGACGCCGGGGCCGGCGACATCCCCATGCGGTCGTTCGGCAAAACGGACGTCAAGGTGTCGGCCATCGGCGTCGGCGGCCATCACATCGGCGAGTTTACCGCGGTGGAGGACGCGACCCGCCTGGTCCACGAGGCCATCGACGCCGGCATCACGTTCTTCGACAACTGCTGGGAATACTTCAACGGCCGCACCGAAAACTGGATGGGCGGTGCCCTCAAAGGGAAGCGTAACAAAGTCTTTCTCATGACCAAGGTGTGTACCCACGGTCGCGGTGCCGACCTGGCCATGAACATGTTGGAGGAGTCGCTGCGCCGCCTGCAAACGGACCATCTCGACCTGTGGCAAGTCCACGGCGTCACCTTCGACAACGATCCCGAACTTGCTTACGCCAAGGGCGGCGTCCTGGAAGCCCTGGACAAAGCCAAGAAGCAGGGCAAGACGCGCTTCGTCGGCTTCACCGGCCACAAAGACCCGGCGATCCATCTGGACATGATCAAACGCGGCTACCCGTTCGACGCGGTGCAAATGCCGCTCAACATTCTCGACGGCTCGTTTCGCAGCTTCGAGAAGCTGGTGCTGCCCGAACTGAACAAACGGGGCATAGCCGCCCTGGGCATGAAGTCGATGAACGGTACGGCCGCCGCCATCAAGAAGGGTCTCATCAAGGCGGAGGACATGCTGCGCTACGCCATGAGCTTGCCGGTCGCGACCACGATCTGCGGCATGGATTCGCTGCAAATCCTCCGCCAGAACCTACGCGTCGCCCGCGGTTTCAAGCCACTCACGGACGACCAGATGAAGGACCTGCGCGACCGCCATGCCAAGGCGGCCGGGGACGGCAGCTACGAACTGTACAAGATGTCGCTGCGTTACGACAACCCGGAAGCCCGACTACCGCACGGGTTCCCGCTGGACTCTACGCAGAGGGAAGTCAAGGAGATGTTCAAGGAAGCCGGCGGGCCGTGACCGCGGGTTGCGCACCCTTCTTCGTTACCGATGGGATTATAGCCATGAGCGATCAATCGCAACCTTCCAAGCCGCACGGACCCGACCGGCGCGGCTTCCTTCAGGGTGCCGGCCTTGTCGGCGTCGGGGCGGCCCTGTCCGAGTCGCTGCTCCAGGCCGCGGAGAAGCCACTCGCCCCGGAATTAAGCAACGTCGGCCCCGACAAGATACCGCGCAAGCCGTTCGGCCGCACCAAAGAGCAAGTCTCCTGCATCGGCATCGGCGGCTTCAGCCTGGCTTCCGCACCGTCCCTCAAGGAAGCCATCGCCATCGCCCACGAGGCCATCGACGCCGGCGTGAACTTTTTCGACAACGCCTGGGAGTACCACGCGGGCAAGAGCGAAGATTGGATGGGTCAGGCTCTCAAGGGGAAGCGCGTCAAGGTTTTCCTGATGACCAAGGTTTGCACGCACGGTCGCGACAAGAAGGTCGCCATGCAGCAGCTTGAGGAGTCGCTAAAGCGGCTGCAAACGGATCACCTGGACCTGTGGCAGATTCACGAAGTCGTTTATGAAAACGATCCCGATTTGCACTTCGCCAAGGGCGGCGTGGTCGAGGCGCTGGACGAGGCCAAGAAGGCCGGCAAGGTGCGTTACGTCGGCTTCACGGGCCACAAGCATCCGGCCATCCACCTGAAGATGCTGGCCCACGACTACCCGTTCGACGCCGTGCAAATGCCGCTCAACGCGTTCGACGCGAGCTACCGCAGCTTCGCGAAGGACGTGCTGCCCGAGGTCAACAAGCGTGGCATGGCAGGCCTGGGCATGAAGAGCCTGGGCGGCAACGGCCAGCCGATTACCAAGGGCGTCGTGACGGTCGAGGAGGCGCTGCGCTATGCGATGAGCCTCCCGGTCGCGACGACAATCAGCGGCATCGACTCCCTGGCAGTGTTACGGCAAAACCTGGCAATCGCCCGCGGTTTCACGCCGATGACGGCCAAGGAGATGGAAACTCTGGCCAAGCGTTGCGCCGCGGGGGCGGGCGACGGCCACCTGGAGTTGTACAAATCGACGATGAAATACGACGGCGACCTGGGGCGCGAACAGCACGGCTTTCAATCGCACAAGGAATTGCCGTTGTAGGCCGCTAACGGTAAGCGGGACCGGCACAGCCGGAGTAACCGTTCACCGGCATCAACTTCTCCCCCCCTTGCGAAGGGGGGGTAGGGGGGGGTTAAGAACGTACTCGGTTAGGGCATCCACCCCCCCCCTGCCCCCCCTTCGTAAGGGAGGGAGTGAACGGTTACCAGCCGGACAACTTCCGATCGCCTTGCCGGCGCTCAAATACCCTCACGTCCCGCGGCGGTTGCCGTAGAGGTCGATGTGCAGCCGGGGGCAATAGCGGAAGCCGTGTTCCTTGCACACTTCCGCCAGCCAGACGCCGCGCGGTTGCAGTTCCGCGGGCGTCACACCTTGCGGCATGAGTAACACCTTCGTCCGGTCCACGCCCGGCAACTCGCGCAAGATCGCCAGCACTTCGCCCACGTCTTCGGACCGGTCCAGGACGAACTTTAACTGGTAATCGCCGTGGGCCATGAACGCGCGGATCACGTCGAATTGCAGGCGCAACCGTTCGTGCATCTTGGCGAAACGGCCGCCCTCGCGCTGGTACGGCGTCGAGTTACCCAGTTTTGGGCTGAGGCTGGCCAGGTCGCACGCGAGCGGCTTGAAGATGGTCGCCGCCGTCTCGACCGTGACGTGGTAGCCGCGGTCGTGCAACCCCGCACACAAATCCTCGATGCCCGGTGCAATGAGCGGTTCGCCGCCGGTGACGACGGCGTACTGCGTCGGGAACGCGGCGAGGCGTTCCAGCACTTCGGCGACGGTATGTTTTTCGCCCTCCGACCGCCAGGAGGTGTAATCCGAATCGCACCAGGCGCAGCGCAGGTTGCAGCCGCTGGTGCGCACGAATGCCGAGGGAACGCCCATCAGGCGGCCCTCGCCCTGGATCGAGTAAAATACTTCGGCGATCTTCATAAAGCTAATAAACTTGTTTGCCGAAGACTCCCGCTGCGGAAAAACAGCCGCTTCCTCCTATCATAGCAGGTGTCGTTTCGCCACCGTGAGGGGTCTAACTTGTCAGACTCCCGGTCTTTTGCGCAGGTTCTTATGAAGATACTCGTCACCGGCTCGGCCGGCTTTATCGGCAGCTACCTCGTCGCGGAACTCCTCCAGGCCGGCCACGAAGTCGTCGGCCTGGACAACTTCTCCAAATACGGCAAACTGCGGCCGGCCAACCTCGGCCACGCTGACTACCGCTTCGTCGAGGGCAACGCCACCGACGCCGGCCTGCTGTCGGAACTGATGCGCGACGTGGATCACGTCGTCGCCGGCGCGGCCCGCATCGGCGGCATCAGCTATTTTCACGAGTTCGCCTACGACTTGCTTGCCGAGAACGAGCGCATTACCGCCGCCACGTTTGACGCCGCCATCCAGGCTCACAAGAAGGCGAAACTGCAAAAGATCACCGTTATTTCCTCGTCAATGGTGTTCGAGAATGCAACTACGTTCCCGACGCCGGAGGGCGAGGAACGCCGGTGCCCGCCGCCCGCCTCGACCTACGGCTTTCAAAAGTTGGCCGTCGAATACTTCGCACAGGGGGCGCACGAGCAATACGGCTTGCCCTACACCATTGCCCGGCCGTTCAACTGCGTCGGCATCGGCGAACGGCGGGCACTGGGCGACCGCGAAATCTATTCCGGCAACGTCAAGTTGGCGATGAGCCACGTCCTGCCCGACCTGGTGCAGAAGGTGCTCAAGGGCCAGGACCCGCTGCACCTCCTGGGCGACGGCGGCCAGGTGCGCCACTACACCTACGGCGGCGACCTGGCCCGCGGCCTCCGCCTCTGCGTCGAGCATCCCGCGGCCCTAAACCAGGACTTCAACCTCTCGACCGCGACCTCGACGACTGTGATCGAGCTGGCGGAGCAGGTTTGGCGCAAAGTCCACGCCTCGTCGAAGCCATTCCGGTACGTCTCCGACGACCCGTTCCAGTACGACGTGCAGCGCCGCGTGCCGCTGGTGGACAAGGCGAAGCGCGTCCTGGGTTTCGAGGCGACGACGCCGCTGGAGGTGGTGCTGGACGAAGTGATTCCGTGGATCGGCGAGCAGATCAAGGCGGGAGTGATCTGATGCCCGACCCGGCTCCCAGGCCCCTGTCGTTGATCGTGCCGGTGTACAACGAGGCGGCGAACTTCCCCAACCTCGTGGCGGAGGTCGAGCGCCACGTGCCGGCGCCTTACAACCTCTACGTCGTCTACGACTTCGACCAGGACACGACGGTGCCAGTCGCCAGGGCACTGGCGGCGGAGCGCCCGTGGCTGCACCTGGTAAAAAACGACCTGGGCCGCGGCGTCGTCTACGCGATCCGCAAAGGTTTCCAGGTGGTGACGCACGGCCCGGCGTTCGTCGTGATGGCCGACCTGTCCGACGACCTGTCCATCGTGCCGGCGATGCTGGCCCTGTACAATCGGGGCTGTCAAATTGTGTGCGCGAGCCGTTACATGCGCGACGGCAAGCAGATCGGCGGCCCGTTCTTGAAGCGCACGCTGAGCCGGGTCGCGGGCCTGTCGCTGCGTTACGGCGTGGGCTTCCCGACGCACGACGCGACGAACAACTTTCGGCTTTACGACGCGGCGTTGGTAAACGAGTTGGGCATCGAAAGCACGGGCGGTTTCGAGCTGGCGCTGGAACTGACGGCGAAGGCATTCCGGCGTCGCGTCCAGATTGGGCAGGTGCCAACGACGTGGCGCGACCGCACGGCCGGCGAATCGCGCTTCCGCTTAACGAAGTGGCTGCCGAAATATTTGTACTGGTACGGCTACGCGGCGTACGGCCGGCTCGCGCCGCAACGGCGACTGACAAGCCAGTCGGTGAACGGCTAATGCAGGCGGTCGAATCGGCAACTCGTCGCCGAAGAAAAGTACGTCGTCGGAGAGCACGCTTCCGAGCGGCTGGAGGAGCGCGGTATCATGGAGTGGCAGGTGGTCGCTGGACTGGAGGCCGGCGTATTGATCGCCGAGCGTCCGGATGCGACGCCCAACCCAGCCGTGGAGGTGCGCGAGTCCTTGCCGGACGGCACCGAATTCAAGGCCGTTTGGTCGCATCTGCGTCAGAGTGGTGTCGCCAAACTGGTAACCGTCCACTTCTTCGACAGAGGTTAGCCATGCGTATTCCTGGACAGCGGATCAGGCGGACACGCCCGATTCAGACCGAGAAGTAAGTGGTTGCGGTACAAGGGAAACAAAGGGGTCAGGTTCATTTATTGACAGCGATAAATGAACCTGACCCCTCCCCTTTGTTTAGACCCCTTTGTTTTGACGTTTTCCCCCAACTGCAAGTTAGTCCTGGTGGGCATCGACCGTGGCGGCGACCGCGGCGGAGAACTGAGAATCTGGGATTTGTCCCAACTGACGGATTGAGAGTCGGCCCATGAATATCGCAGGTCGGTGGTGGGCCGTCGCCTGGCTCCCAATGGTTTGCTTCTACTCGCCCGTCAACGCGGCACCGCCGGCGCTAAACTACCTGTATCCCGCCGGCGCGCAGCGCGGCACGAGCACCGAGGTCGTCGCCGGCGGCACCTTCGAGCGCTGGCCGGTCCGCGCCTGGTGCGACAACGCGGCCATCGACGTGCAGCCTCACAAGGACAAGGGTAAACTCACCGTCGTCGTGCCTGCGGATGCCGCGCCGGGCGTGTACTGGATTCGCCTTGCCGACGACCAGGGGGCGAGCGGCTTGCGACCCTTCATCGTCGGCACACTGCCCGAAGTCATGGAGAAAGAGCCGAACGACGATTACCGCAAGGCGCAGCCGCTCGACAAGTCCTGCGTCGTCAACGGCCGCCTCGAAAAAACCGGGGACGTCGATTGCTTCAGTATCAAGTTGACGAAAGGCCAGACGCTCGTTGCCTCCCTGGAAGCCAACCGCACACTCGGCTCGCCCATGGACGGCGTCTTGCAAATCGTCTCCGCAACCGGCGCAGTCCTCGCGGAAAACAACGACTATCACGACCTCGATCCGCAGATCGTTTTCACCGCGCCGGCGGACGGCACCTACGTCGTCCGCGCCTATGCCTTTCCCGCGTCGCCGGACAGCTCCATCGCCTTCGCCGGCGGCGAGTTGTTCGTCTACCGCCTGACCGTCACGACCGACGCCTTTGTCGAACACGCCTTCCCCCTGGCCGTCCAGCGCGGTCAGCCCGGCGAAGTCGAACTGGTCGGCTGGAACCTTCCCGAAGCCGCCCGCAAGGTTCGGATCCCGGCCGGGGATGGGGCCGACGCGAACGTGTTTCATCCCAAGGCGGCGAACGCCGCGCTGGTACGCCTCGAACCGCACGCCACCGTCGTGAAGGCCCGGACGGCCGACGGCAAGGAACCGCAAACGCTCGCCCTGCCGACGACCGTTTCCGGTATGCTCGACGCCCCGAAGACGCCCGATCGTTACCAATTTGTAGCGAAAAAGGGGCAGAAGATGGTCTTCCAACTTGAATCGCGCGCGCTCGGCTTTGCGCTGTCGGGGGTCCTGCGTCTGACCGACGCGGGCGGCAAGGTGCTGGCCCGCGCCGAGGAGCCACCGCCGCAACCGACCGGCGCGCGCGACGCCGTACTGACATTCACGGTGCCCCAGGACGGCACGTATCACATCGAGGTCGCCGACCTGCACGGCGAAGCCGGCCCGCGGCGCGTCTACTGCCTGCGGGCGTTGTTGGCCCGGCCCGATTACCAGCTGACGCTCGCCGCCGACCGTTTCACCATCGCGCCGGGCAAGCCCCTGGAAATCGCCGTCGCCGTTGAGCGGCGGGAGGCCTTTGCCGGCGAGATCGAAATTACGGCGGACGGGCTGCCCAAGGGCGTGACCGTAACGCCGGTGAAGGTGAAAGCCGGCGACAAGACCGCCACGCTGCGGTTCACTGCCGCGTCGGACGCGCTTTCCGGCAGCGTCCGCATCGCCGGCAGGGTGGAAGGCGACGCCGAGCTGACGCGCACCGCGACGAGTACGCCGGCTCCGCTAAAAGTGGCAACGACGCACGTCTGGCTGACCGTCTCCAAGCCGGCAAAATAGGAAGTCGCGGCCAACACGTTTGCAGTTGAGGTACACTTATAGTGGCGTTGCATGCCGACCCTCGACCCTGTGTTGCCTCGACCCCATAGACCGCAGGACTTGCCGTGAACCATCCGACGCCTCCCGTAACGTTGCCGGCACCGCGGGCCTTTCCGCGCGACAACACGCGCACGCGGGGCGTGCCGCCCTACAACGTCATCCTGGAAAATGACGCATTTCATTCGCCGGAATTCGTCGTCGAAGTGTTGTGCAAGGCGCTGGGCGTCGCCGTCGAGCGCTCGTATCAATTCATGATGGAAGCCCACACCACGGGCCGCGCCATCGTCTGGACCGGCTCGCGCGAGGTCGCGGAACTCAAGGCGGAACAGATGCAGACGTTCCATGAAGTACGCGACGACGGCCGCGACCTCGGTCCGGTCGGTTGCAGCGTCGAGCCGGCGCCGGGAGCATAGGAGGACAAGGGGACTGCGCCGAACTGCGTGCCCTATCATCCAGACAACAGGCCGGCCAACAGGTTCGCCGGCCGGGGTCGGAAAAAGACGAATCACGAAAACACGAAAGGACGAAAACGCGAAAGGAAATAAGGTCGAAGCGAACGAGAGCGAAGTCGGCTTGGCGTTTTCAGG
>JBBRLG010000096.1:0-15842 GCA_038231495.1 Gemmatales bacterium
CGGTGCCGTCAGCGCCAATTGCTCCCTCTCCTCCGCCAGCGCCAAAGCCCGCCGGACAATCGACTCGTGCTGCGCGTCCACTTCGATCGTGACCTTGCCGTTCAGAGAACATCCTTGTTCAGGGGTGAAGAAGCAACCTCCTCCTCCTTTACCCAATTAACGCGATCACCACCAGAGAAGTTGGCTACACCCTTTCCGCCTCAGCGGAATGAGTTTGCGAGTGGCCCTTTGTGCCCGCCGCGCCTGCCGTGATGCCTTCACTTTGTGGATTACCCAGTTTTTGTAAACGATTCAGATTGCCAGACCGACTTGCGCCTGCGCATGATGGATAAGGGTGACAACCGGTGCCGGGTCGCTCGCGGCGGAATTGGCTTGCCGGCCGGTAGGGACTTTAGGGGTTGCCGCTGGGGTAGGGCGTAGCTATACTTCCCCTTTTTAGCCGGGCGGTTCGGCTGAAAGTGGTTCGGGCGAAATAGTTAAGCAACGGACGCTGGGTCATGCGGTTCAACCTGGTCGATCAGATCGTCGAAGTGCAACCGGGCAAGAGCTTGCACGCGGTCAAGAACTTGACCCTGGGCGAGGACTACCTGGCCGACCACTTTCCGACCTTTCCCGTGATGCCCGGCGTCTTGATGCTGGAAACCCTGGTCGAGGCGGGTGCCTGGCTGCTACGAATTACGGACGACTTCACGCACAGCGTCATCGTCCTGCGCGAAGCCCGCAACGTCAAATACGGCACCTTCATGGAGCCGGGCCGGCAAATGAGCATCCGCGTCGAGTTGGTCGAGCAGCACGGGGCGGCGGCCACCTTCAAAGGCCGGGGCGAGACCGACGGCCAGATGACCGTTGCGGCCAAGGTGAAAGTGGCCCGCTACAACCTGCGCGACCGCGATCCGGCACTGGCCGCGACCGACGAGCGCATCGTCGGGCATTTACGCAACCTGTACAGTGTATTGCGGTTGCAGCCGACCGTCGCCCCGGTTGTCGCCGGCCCATGAGCGAGGACCAAAGGATTACACCCATGCGGCTCAAGGATCGAATCGCTCTGGTCACCGGCGGTAGTCGCGGCATCGGCCGCGGCATCGTCAAGGCGTTCGCGGCCGAGGGTGCGCAGGTCGCCATCGTCTACCGCGGCAGCCAGCCGGCGGCGGACGAGTTGGTACACGAGATCAAGCAGGCAGGTGGTACGGCCTTTGCATTTCAGGCGGACGTTGCCGACCATGCCGCCGTGACCGCCTGCGTGGAGCGCGTGGTAAAGGAAATTGGGCCGATCGACATCCTCGTGAACAACGCGGGGGTGATTGAGGACGATTTATTCGTACGCCTGGAGCCGGACCGCTGGAACAAGGTGCTGCAGACGAACCTGGGCGGCACATACAACTTTTGCCAGGCGGTCGCGTTCCCCATGATGAAACGCCGCAAGGGGCGGATCATCAATATATCATCGGTGGCGGCCACGCACGTGAACCCCGGCCAAACGAACTACGCCGCCAGCAAGGGGGCGATCAATTCGTTCACCCGTGCCCTGGCCGTTGAGCTGGCCAGTCGCGGCGTGACGGTCAACGCCATCGCCCCCGGCTTTATCGAAACGGACATGAGTGCCGCCGTGCGCAACAAGGCCGGCGACCTCATCAAGAAAATGATCCCGATGCGTCGCCTCGGCGTGCCGGAAGACATTGCCAAGGTTGCGGTCTTCCTGGCGAGCGACGAGAGCAGCTATGTAACGGGGCAGGTGCTGACGGTGGACGGCGGGCTGAGCTTGGGGGCGGTGGCCGTTAGCTAATGAGACAACCAAAGAGTGATGACACGGGTGAAGACCCCTTTTCCTAACTGGAGGACTAGCGCGATGCAGCAGACCGAGGATGAAATCTACACGAAGGTGTCCGCGACCCTCGTAGAAGCCTTGAACGTGGACGAGGAAGATGTCAAGCCCACGTCCACGCTGCAAGGCGATCTCGGCGCCGAGTCGATCGACTTCCTGGACATCGTCTTCCGGCTGGAGCGCGAGTTCGGGATCAAGATTCCGCGCGGCGAACTGTTCCCGGAATCGATCTTCCAGGGCGACCCGGACCTCGTGCAGAACGGCCGCGTCACCGACAAGGGCTTGTACGAGCTGCGCACCAAGATGCCGTTCGCCGACCTCAGCAAGTTCGAGTCGAACCCGGAGATGAGCAACCTCAGCGACCTGTTCACGGTCGAGCTGATCGCCCGCTACATCCAGGGCAAGTTGCAGCACACCAACGGCAACTAAGGCCGCTGACAATGGATTGGCTCTGTGCGTGTGCCACGGCTGTGACAGCCGTGGCACGACGGCGGAAGTCGGTAGGCCCCCAGGGGTCGTCATGCGCTGGATTTGGATCGACCGATTCGTGGAGTTCCGCAGCGGTAAATCGGCGCGGGCGGTGAAGAACCTGAGCCTGGCCGAGGACCATTTCGCGGACCATTTTCCCGGCTACCCGGTGATGCCGGCGGCCCTTATCCTGGAGGGGTTGGCGCAGACGGGCGGCATCCTGGTCGGCGAGGCCAACCAGTTTCGGGAGAAGGTCGTGCTGGCCAAGGTGCCGCACGCCGTCTTTCACCGCGAGATGCTTGCCGGCGAGCAACTGGTTTACGAGGCGGAAATCTTGAATCTGCGGGAAGAGGGCGCTTCCGTCGGGGGACGGGTTCTCGTCGGCGGCACGGTCACGGCGGAGGCGGAGATTTTCTTCGCCCACCTCGACCAGTCGCGCTCGAAGCAGTTGTTCGGCGACCAGAATTTCGTCTTCAGCGGCGAAATGAAGTATTTGCTGGGCCGGCTAACGGACCTGTCGGCCCAGTCAGCGAAGGACGCGCCATAGTCCCCGGCTCGCCAGTTATGAAACGGCATCTCAATGGCTTCCGCAACCCGACGAACGGTCCTCACCGGCATCGGCGTCCTCACGTCGATCGGCTGCGACGCCGCGTCCTTTTGGCAGGCGCTCCAGGCGCGGCGTAGCGGCGTTCACACCCTCCAAACCTTCGACGCTTCCGGATTGCCCGTTCGATTTGCCGGCGAAATCGCGGACTTCGACGCCAAGAATTACGTCGAAAAGTCACAGCGCAAGGCGTTGCGCGTGATGGCGCGGACCATTCAACTCGCCGTCAGCGCCGCCCAGCGCGCCCTGGAACACGGCCAGGTGGACAAGACCAAGCTCGACCCCGACCGCTTCGGCGTCGATTTCGGCGCGGGCCTGATTGCCAGCGAACTGCCGGAACTGGCCGACGCCGCCAAGATCAGCGCCAACGGCCAACCCGGCTTCGTGGACCTGGAAAAGTGGGGCGACCTGGGCCTCCCGGCCATCCAGCCGTTGTGGATGCTCAAGTATTTGCCGAACATGCTCGCGTCGCACATTTCGATCCTGCACGACGCGCGCGGCCCGAATAACAGCATCACCGAGAGCGACGTGGCCGGCCTGTTGGCGATGGGTGAGGCGTACCGCATCCTGACGCGCGACCAGGCCGACTTCTTTCTCGTCGGCGGCGCGGAGAGCAAAATTAACCCGCTGAGCATGGTGCGTCTGTGCCTTTTCGAGCCGCTGTCGCGCCGCAACGACGCGCCGGAAAAGGCGTGTCGGCCGTTCGACCGCGGCCGCGACGGCCTCGTGCTGGGCGAGGGCGCGGGCGTCTTCGTCATGGAAGAGTTGAACCACGCCCGCAAGCGCGGGGCCAAGGTTTACGCGGAGGTCGTCGGCTTCGGCGCGTCGTTCGACCGCAAGTGTAATGGCGATGGCCTGACCCGCGCTGTCCGCGCCGCCATGACCGAGGCCGGCATCGGGCCGGAAGACGTCGATCACGTCAACGCTCACGGCCTGGCGTCGCGCGCGTCCGACGTGGCCGAGGCGAAGGGGTTGCAAGCGGTGTTCGGCAACTTGCGCACGCCGGTGCCGGTATTCGCGGCGAAGAGTTACATCGGCAACCTGGGTGCCGGTGCGAGCTCGACGGAATTGGCCGTCAGCGTCCTCGGCCTGCAACACGGCTTGATGCCCGCGACCCTCAATTACGAGGAAGCCGACCCGGATTGTCCGGTAAACGTCGCCGTCGAGCCGCGGGCGGTGGTTAAGCCGTACGTGCTGAAGGTGAGCTTCACGGACATGGGGCAGTGTGCGGCGCTGGTGCTCCGCAAGTTCGACTGCTAAACAAAGCGAGTAACCGTTCACCGGCAACTACTCCCCCCCTTACGAAGGGGGGGTAGGGGGGTAAGAACGATAGAACTTTGGGGGCTTGGTGTTCACTCCACCCCCCCTACCCCCCCTTCACAAGGGGGGAGTGGACGGTTACCGACGCGAATCGACCGAGGGCTGCCATGACGCGACGACGAGTTGTCATAACCGGAATGGGTGCGATCACGCCGCTGGGCCACAGCGTCGCTGCGATGTTCGACGCCCAGATCGCCGGCCGCAGCGGCGTCGGCCCAATTGCCGCCTTCAACGCCAGCCGGTTCCCGACCACCTTCGCGTCCCAGGTCAAAGACTTCCGCCTCGGCGATTTCGTCAAGGACGCCAGCCGCTGGAAGTACTCCGGCGTCAACAGCCAGTTCGCCGCCGCCGCCGGCCAGCAAGCCCTCGACGACGCCGGGTTGACCGACGACGCCAAAGTCGATCGCACCCGCTTCGGCGTCTACCTCGGCTCCGGCGAGGGCATCCAGGATTTTCACAACCTGTTGTCGCTCATCGCCCAGGCGTACGACGCCGAGAAACGCTCCGTCGATACCAGCGTCTTCAACCACGGCGCCCTCCGGGCGTTCCACGCGGAGCAGGAAGCAGAACAGGAACTGCACACGACGCCCGGCCACCTCGCCGCCTATTTCGACCTCGAAGGTCCCAATTACAACTGCCTGACGGCCTGCGCCGCCAGCAGCCAGGCCGTCGGCGAGGCGGTCGCACTGATCCGCCACGGCGACGCCGACCTGATGCTGGCCGGCGGCTCGCACAGCATGATTCATCCGCTGGGCGTCACCGGCTTCAACCGCCTGACCGCGCTGTCCACCCGCAACGACGCGCCGACCAAGGCGTCGCGACCGTTCGACTTGCACCGCGACGGCTTCGTCCTCGGCGAAGGCTCCGGCATGCTCGTCCTGGAAGAACTGGACCACGCGCAGCGGCGCGGCGCGCGCATTTTCGCCGAACTGACCGGCTACGGTTCGACCGCCGACGCCTTTGCCGTCACCGACAGCCACCCGGACGGCCGGGGTGCGATCGCCTGCATCCGCGGCGCGCTGACCGACAGCGGCCTGGCGCCTTCCGACGTGGGCTACATCAACGCGCACGGCACTAGCACCAAGGTGAACGACCGGGTGGAGACGCTGGCCGTCAAGAAAATCTTCGGCGACGGTGCCTACCAGGTGCCGATGAGCAGCAGCAAGAGCATGCTCGGCCACCTGATCGCGGCGGCCGGCGCGGTGGAATTGATCACCTGTGTCGAGGCGATCCGGCGTGGGGTGCTGCCGCCGACGATCAATTACGAGACGCCCGACCCGGAATGCGACCTCGATTACGTCCCCAATGTCGCCCGCGAAAAGCGCGTTCGGCACGCCCTTAGCAACAGTTTCGGCTTCGGCGGGCAAAACGTCTCGCTTATCGTCTCCGCCTTCAGCGACTAACCAGAGGTGCCGTCGTGGTCCTTTTCTGGCTCGGCCTGGCGACCCTATGCAGTCTGCCACTGTTGATCGCCGGCGGTCTGGGGTTCAAACACCTCTTCGTCCGTTGGAAGTATCAGCACCTGGTCGTGCGCATCTTTCAGGAAAAGCCGCTGTTCATCATCCCCCGCGGCCAGCCGTTGCCGGAGGCCGAGGACGTGTGCTTCCCGACCACCAACGGTCTGACCCTGCACGGCTGCTACCTCGCGACCCCCAAGCAACGGCGCGGCGTCATCCTGTTCGGCCTGGAATTCGGCTCCACCCGCTGGTCCTGCTGGTCGTACTGCGAGCACCTGGTCGCGGCGGGGTTCGACGTGTTCGCGTTCGAGACCCGCAACCAGGGCGAAAGCGATGCGTTGCCCGGTTACGACCCGCTGCAATGGGTTACGGATTACGAAGTGAGCGATGCCAGAGCCGCGCTAGCCTACTTGAAGGCCCGCCCGGACGCGGACCCGCGTGGCGTCGGTTTCTTCGGCATCAGCAAGGGGGCGGGGGCCGGCTTGCTCGCCGCGGCCCGCGACCCGTATGTGCGCTGTTTCGTGACCGACGGCATGTTCGCTACCTACACGACCGTTGTGCCGTACATGCGTCAGTGGTTCCGCATTTACAACCAGAGCTATGCGTTGCACGGGTTGTTGCCATCGTGGTACTACGGCGTCGTCGGGCTGGCGGCCCTGCGGCAGATCGAGCGCGAACGGCACTGTCATTTTCCGCACCTGGAGGGTGCCCTGTCCCACCTGGCCCCGCGGTCGCTCCTGATGATCCACGGGGAGTGCGACAACTACATTCGCCGTGAGATGGCCGAAACGCTTTTCGGCTGCGCCCGCGCGCCGAAGGAGTTTTGGCTCGTTCCCGCGGCGAAGCACAACCAGGCGCTGCACCTGTGCGGCGACGAGTACCGCCGGCGCGTTTTGGCGTTCTTCGAGGAACACCTGGCGGCCGGGCTGGTGACACCTTCCTGCGAAGGACCGCCGCCGGCAGTTCGGAAAAAACGACACCTCTTGTCGAAATAATGCCGCTTGCGGCTGAGCGCAGCGCTTAGCCGCAAGCGGCATTTCTTGGATTGCCCATGCGCACAATGCTCCGCCACGGCGTCCGCTCCGCCCTCCATTTCCTGCTGCACCGCGTCGCCGGGCCCCTGATCGCCAGGCCGTTGCGCCGCCGGCTGGCCGAGTTTGAAGCCGCCACCCACCGGCCGCGTGAACTGCAAGAAGCTCGCCTGCGCGCCATCCTCGCTCACCAGGCAAACACCGCCTTCGGCCGCGACCACCGCTTCGACACCATCCGCACTCGCGAAGACTTCTGCAAGCAACTGCCCGTCGCCGAGTACGACTATTTCGAGCCGTACATCGCCCGCGTCCGCCGCGGCGAAACGGCGGCGCTCCTGGCCGACCCGAAGGTGTACATGTTCGCCCTGACCAGCGGCACCACGGCCACGCGCAAGTACATCCCCGTCACCGACAGCTACCTGGCCGACTACCGCCGCGGCTGGAACCTGTGGGGTCTGCGTGCCTTCCAGGACCACCCGGAAGTCAGCCTGCAACCGATCGTGCAAATGTCCGGCGACTGGAACGAATATAAGACGGAGGCTGGCATTCCGTGCGGTGCCGTCACCGGGCTGACCGCCACTATGCAAAAGCGCCTCATCCGCTGGCTCTATTGCGTGCCGCCCGAAGTCGGCCGCATCAAGGACGCCAACGCCAAGTATTACACCGTTTTGCGCCTGAGCATGCCCAGCCCCGTGGGCCTGATTATCGCCGCCAACCCCAGCACGATGATTAACCTCGCCCGCTTCGGCGACCAGGAAAAAGAAGCGCTGATTCGCGACGTGGCCGACGGCACCCTGAACGCGCGGTTCGACCTGCCCGCCGACGTGCGTGCGGTCGTGACCCGTCGGTTGCGCCGCAACCCGGAGCGTGCCGCCGAGCTGGAGCAGATCGTCGCCCGCACCGGCACGCTTTACCCCAAGGATTACTGGCCGCGCAAGTGCCTGCTCGGCAACTGGACCGGCGGCAGCATGGCGGCGTACCTGCGCCACTACCCGCGCTACTACGGCGACCACCCGGTCCGCGATGTGGGCCTGATCGCCAGCGAGGGGCGCATGACGATTCCGGTGGCGGACGGCACGTCGTCGGGCGTCCTCGACGTGACGACGCACTACTTCGAGTTTATGCCCGAAGCGGACCTCAAAAGCGCGCAACCGAACGTATTGGCGGCGCATGAAGTGCAAGAGGGCGGCACCTACTATCTTTTGCCGACGACTTCTTACGGCTTATACCGTTATCAGATTCACGACCTGGTGCGGGTCACGGGTTTCTATAACAAGACGCCGCTGGTCGAATTTCTGAGCAAGGGGGCGTTGTTCTCCAACGTCACGGGCGAAAAGATTTCCGAATATCACGTCACGCAGTCGATGGCGGCGGTGCTGCGCGAGTTGGACCTGACGGTGACGGCCTATAGTGTCGCCCCGTGCTGGCCGGACGGCGACGGCGACTTCGCCCAGCCGTATTACGGGTTGTTTCTCGAAACGGGCGACCTCGGCGACCCGGCCCACGGCTCCCGCCTGGCGGAGCGATTGGAGGCGCGGTTGCGTCTGGTCAACGACGAATACGCGGCCAAGCGCGACAGCCTGCGCCTGGGGGCGCTGCGGGTCGAATGGTTGCGCCCGGGTTTTTGGCGCGAGTGGGACCGCGAACGGTTAAAGAAAACCGGCGGCGTCCTCGATCAGTACAAGCGCCCCTGTCTTATTGCCGACCCGGACTTTTCCCGACAGATTCACCGGACGCGGGCCGCAACGTGAATAAGGCGGAACTGCCGTGCGCGTAGCTTCGGCGGCGGGGCGAAGTCGAGGTCCAGGTGCTGCTCGTGGGCGTAGCGGACGAACTCCCAGTGGTTGGCGATATTTCGGCCAAAGTCCAGAACGACCATGTTAGTGTTTCCTGCGCTTGCGGGATGGAGGTCGGAGAGATTCGCGGTATTCGCGGCCCAGGTGCATCGCTTCGGTAAACGCCGGGTCGTTGGCAAAAACCCCCACGATTTTCTGCCATTGCGGCGTAGAAGAATTGACCCCCTTTAGCGCGGTTTTCAGGCGCGCAATCTCGGCCTCCAACAGCGCCACACGATCTTCAAGCGATACGGCTGCCATGAAGTGCCTCCAGCAGTCTCACTGTCATTCCGGCTTGATTCTACGCCGTTGACCATGCAGTCCACAAGATGTGTGGCGGCAAGTTTGTAACTTGTCGTCTCCTGGTAATTTACAAACGTGCCGCCGCGTTGGGTCACTGGGCAGGAGAAAATACGGTCGATGCTCCGGACTCCTCTTCCTCGACATCGGCCATTGCAGTTCACCTTACTACGAACTGTTTTTCCTTCATCCTAACACCGGAAACCCAGACAAAACCAATTGAGTGCGGTCGGCGGTTTTCCCGCAACTCAATCCGAAGCCCTTGCCATAGTTTCCAAGTCTTCGTTGAAAATTGTCTCGCCGGAAACAAGTCGATAGTGCTTCTCGTCCAGGACGCGAATTTCCCCGTCTTCCTGCACTAGCTCAAACATCACGATCGCTTCGCCCTACTCGACCTTCTCGAACTGGACTGCAATGAGGCGCGGGGTCAAGTGCGGAAACGCGTGGCCGCAAAGCGCAAGGTCCTGCTCGACTTGCACGATACCAATCTGGTCGTTGCCACCTTTCGCCTGCACGGGGATTATGAATTGTTGGCCGGTATTTCGCACCCCGACATAGAGTTCATCCGTTTCGATTTGGCCCATCCCCGGCACCGTGGTCCGAAGGTGATTTTGAAGGGAGTACGCCGTTACGCGCAAAAAAATGTCGATGAGTCTGTTGTACCGCACTTTGGCGAGCAAGGCCTGTTCGTCGCCGAGTGCATATTTGGCAATGATCTCCGGTGTCGCATCGGGGATTTTGATCTGGTACAAGTTAGGATTAGGGACGATTCTACTTATTTTCCGCAGTTGCATCCGATAAATCCCCCGGCCGGCCGCTAGGATCACCCACTCTTGTCCGGTCGGTGCCGTCTTCGCAATCGCCTCGGGCATCGCGGTGCGATACCGAAAACTATAGATTAAGTCGCCCAGATTCTTCGGCAGTTCCACTTTTAACTGTTTCGCGGCCGTCTCCAGTTCCGAGCGCTCGAATTCAAAGGACGACATGCCCGCCTGGTAATGATTCTGGAAAATAGATACGAGAATCCCGGTGTAGCGAGTGACTTTCTTCTCCGCATCGCCAACTGGGGAATCGGAGGTATTAGGTTTTTTCTTGGCCACGGCTATTTCTCCTTCCGGGCGGGTAACCGGGCCACTATCTCAAAAACTTGGCGACAGACTTCCGAGGGATTCGTCCGGCATATCTCGAAGCGATTCACGAGGACGTGGCGTGCGGTGATGGGGATCAACACGACGAGTTCGTCAACTCCCGTCGATTGGGCGAGGCGCCCTAGCCGGGCGCGCGTCGGGAGGTTGCCCGGAGCCGCAACGATCAAGCCGCCATTTCCGGCTAGGCCGCGGCCATTAAGTAGCCGGTATTGGGCGCGTACACCCCCTTCGCTTCCATTCGCCGGAAGCAGGTGGAGATCGACGGCAATCTTTTTCCCTTTCCAAAGCGACGCGACGACCGAAGGCTCCGCGAGGAGTAGGGGAAGGGAGGAGGAATCCTGGGCATTGATAAGGGCAGACGCCTCGACGGGAAGGGCGTCCGCCATGTCGCGGCTGCGGACGTGAATGGCGTCTTTATCCTCCACCGTTCCCGGTTCACCGGTCGGTACGAACTCGCCAATGCAGTCGCCGTCGTGGACCGCGCGCAGGGTGTACCCCTTGGCAAGACAAGGTTGAATGATTTGGAGAACGTTCCGGCTGCGTGCAATTTCTGGCACAAAGGTGTCCGCCCGCGTCCACGCCAAGTTTACGCCAGTGGCCGCGATGGCCCTTTGCACGTCGCGGAAGGAAAACCGAGGCCGGGTCAATTCGCCGTTCTTCGCGTCGTAGGCACGCTCGAAAAGGTACTCCACGACCGGAGGATAATGGAGGATTTGAGGGACTCGCTTCTGCGTCCGCGGGCGGTCTTCGGGGAGCAAGAATGCGTCGTAGAGTTGAATGTACTTTTTGGGCTTGAGTGGAGGTTTGCCAAGTGCGAGCAATATCTGACGGCCGATGGCTCGTGCGACCGGGGGGCAAACGGCGTTGCCAATTTGGCGATAGGCGTGCCACTTCAGCGGGTAGAAACCGAACCAATCGGGAAAGCCGTGCAACCGCGCCGCTTCTCGGGCAGTGATGCAACGAGACTGATAAGGGTGAATTGGCCGCGGGGCCGTGTAGGAACCGTGGGTGGAGTCGGAGCCGGCACGGAGTGTTGGAGCAATTCCGTTCGGGTCCAGGCGCGGGAGTTTGTGACCGGGGACCATCTGGCCGGGGGGCGTGGCGGCATAAACGGCCACCGTCCGATCGGAATGTTTCACCCGCAAGCAACTGGTGCAACGAAAGGCTGCCCACTCGCGGGGGTGAGAGAAGTCCGAAGGGTCGTCCGAAATCCCGCGGGCAACTTTCGCGTATTCGCCCGTCGGAAGTTTGTCGTAAGCCACCGCGTCGCGCACGAACAGTTTGTCGTGACCCTCAACAGAAGGCAAATCGGCGATCGCCTCCCACACGGTCGGGCGAAGCGGTTGGCCGGGGCACGGCTCCGTGGGGTAAACAATGGTCCCGGTTTGATCCTCCCGCAATCCCATCAGAAATAGTCGCTTTCGCTTTTGAGGAACCCCAAAGAGGGAAGCGTCGAGAACGCGAATCGGCTCGGTAATGCGGTAGCCGTGCCGCTTCAGAAACGCAACCGTTCGGTCGAGGACCGTGCGCGTCTTGCCGGCGATCAAACCGGGTACGTTTTCCATGACAAATGCTTTTGGCCTCAATTCGGCCACCACGCGCGCAAATTCATCGACGAGAGTGTTGCGCGGGTCTTCGGTGTCCCGCAGCCCCATAGGACTGAAGCCCTGGCAAGGCGGGCCGCCAAAAACGAGATCGATGTCGAGCTTCCCACCAAGAGCCTCGAAAATACCTTCTGCGGTGAGATCTGCGATCGAGCGCCGGAGCGCGATTGATTGCGGGAAATTGCGCTCGTGCGCGGCGATATGATGGCCGTCCACATCCACGCCAAGGACGACATCGAACCCGGCCTGCTCGAAGCCAAGGGACATGCCGCCGACGCCACAGAATAGGTCTAATGCCGTGGGCCGCTTCAATGAAAGGGCGCTCCGTTTACTCACCACTTAATCGGCCTCCTCCGCCAATGGCAGACGCTTTTTGCCGAACGCGCACAAGTCCAAGAGAACACAAGTCTCACAACGCGGCTTTCGCGGCAGGCACACCTTTCGACCGTGTACGACCAGTCCGATGTGCAGTTCTTTGCTCCGTCCAGGAGGTACAAGCGCGGGCAATCGTTGTTGCGCCTGCCAGTGCTTTAAGCCGGGGGGAAGCGCCCCCAAGCGACAGGCCACGCGCTGAACGTTGACGTCTACTGGAAAAGCGTCGTGATCCAGGCTGAACATCATCACGCATAAGGCGGATTTGGGTCCCATACCCGGCAAGCCATTCAGGAAGTCAAACGCTTCTCGACTCGACATCTGGCGGAGGCGGTGCGCGGGCCGGTCCCCCAACTCCGTCCGTAGTGCTTTGGCAATACGCTTTACCTGTCCTGCCCTCTTGTTAGCTAATCCTCCCTTCGCGATGCACGGAAGGATTTCCGCGACCGCTGCTTCCGACAGAGCCGGCAGACTCGGGAACCGGGATCGCAAGGCACGATTCGTCTTACGGTATTGAGAGTCTGTCGTCCGCGCGGACAGGACGATGTAAAAGATTTCGCGAATGGGATCGCGGAAATTGCCGAGCGACGGTACTCCGTAGGCGGCGAGGAGCCGACCCGCGACGGTTTCAAAGATCTGCCGCCAGTGATTTCGGCGGCGGGGAACCTTCGATGCCGGGACGAGTTCTATCGTTAAGTCGCTCATTGTTGCCTGCCTGAAATGCCTGGAAGGCCCAAGACACCTCACGGAATTCCGAACGTAGCTCAACCGACATCGGTGCGGTAGCTTTTCAATATTGCTATCGGCTTCCTGGAAGCAGGGTACACACTTGTTCATTTTGCGCGGCCGCGCCCTTTGGAGCAAGGCCCGCTTCTGAAGGAAAACCATTTGCACCGTTCCGCCCAGGGCCTAACCTTGTCCATCTGCATGTAAACCGCAGCAGTTCACGGACTCACCATGCGGTAAAGGCAGCCAAAGCCCGTCATTTGCCCGATCGCCGGGTGTCACTGGCGAATAACCCCCGCCGAATACGAGAAAACCCCGTCTCCGCACTGTGCGGAGACGGGGTGTAAATGGTATCTGGATTTCTGCGCTCGTCAGAGCCTCGGCACTGACAACGCGGTGTCACTGGTTGAACACGAACTCCTTCGTGTTAATCAGCGCCCACAAGATGTTTTCGTAGGCCAGCTTCTTGTTCGTCGCGTGCTTGTTAATGTGGGCCAAGGCCAGGGCACGCTGGTCGTCGCTCGGCTTGTGTGCGAACGCCCAGGTAAACAACTCGTCCACCTTTTCCACATCCGGCCGCGGGTCCTTCGCCATCGCCTCGGCCCGGGCACCCGCCCGCGCCAGCTTGGACTGAATCTCGTCGGAGTTCAGCAGGTGCAACGCCTGGGCCAGGTTCGCCTCGCTGACGCGCTCGCATTCGCAGGCACTGATGCGCTGCGGGCGGCCGAACACGTCCAGGAAGTACGACTGGAACGACTCGTCCGGCAGCATGATCGCCCGCTTCGGCGCGTGCTTGTCGGTCGGCAGGCCGTTGAACGGCGTCGGGCTGTCCGTCACCTGGCACACCGCGTCGAACAGCACCTCGGCACTCAAACGCCGCGGGTAGTAGCGGGCGTAGTTCTGCTTGTCGTGCTTGTTGAAATCGTTGGGCGTCGCACTCAACTGGTACGTCCGGCTCTTCACGATCGTCTTGACCAGGTGCTTGAGGCTGTACTTGTTGGCCACGAAATCCTGGGCCAGGCCGTCGAGCAGTTCGGGGTTCGACGGCGGGTTGGTGACGCGCATGTCGTCCAACGGATCGACGATGCCACGGCCGAAGAAGTGCGCCCAGTAACGGTTCGCAACTGCCTTCGCAAAGAAGCGGTTGCCCGGATCGACCATCCAATCGACGAGCTTCTGGCGCGGGTCCTGGTCGCCCGCTACAACCAGCGGTTGGCCTTCGAGGACCTTCATCACGGCCGTTTGCTGCGTCCGCTTGTTCTGGACCGTGCCGGACGACTTACTGAAGATGGCCAGGTGCGTGTTCTGCTGCTGTTGGGCCTCGCCAGGCATCGGGATGCTCTTGCGGTTGATGCGGCCGAAGAACGCCGCGATGCCCCAGTAGTCGTCCTGGCTCCACTTTTCGTACGGGTGGTGGTGGCACTGGGCACACGCCAGCCGCAGGCCGAGGAAAACCTGGGCCGTGTCGTCCACGAACTGTTCGGGCTGTTGCAATTCCTTGTACCAGACCGTCGGCGGGTTGCTGTCCTCGTCGCCGGTCGCCGCCAGGATCGCGCGGGCAAACTTGTCGTACGGCTTGTCGTCCGCGATGGCGTTGCGAATCCAGTCGTGGAAACCGAACGTGCCGGTCGCCCGGCCCGCCTCGTTGCGGCGCTTGACGCGCAACACGTCGGACCACTTGTTGGCGAAGAAGTAGCTGTACTCCGGCGATTCGATCAGGGCATCGACTAGCTTGTCGCGCTTGGCCGGGTCCTTGTCGTTGACGAAAGCCGCCACCTGCGTCGGCGTCGGCAGCGTGCCGGTCAGGTCCACCGACAGCCGGCGGATGAACTGTTCGTCGCCGCACAATTCGCTGGGAACCAGGCCGAGTTGCTCCCACTTCTTGGTGGTAAACTTGTCAACGAGCGTCTTCTGCTCGAACGCGTACGGCGGGATCGGCAGGCCGAGCGGCACGGTCGCGCGGAAGATGTTGACGTATTCCTGGTAGCGGACCATGACCGCCGCCTCGCCGCTCATCGCCAGGGTGCGGACCATGCCGGCCGCGTCCACGACGGCGATTTCCTGCTCGTTGCTCTCGTACTGGGCACGGCGGGTGATGTCCTCGACCGCGCCGTCGCTGTAATGGGCGTAGACGGCGAACTGCTGCTTGTTGTTCCGCGTCATGATGCGGTGGTCGGGGTAGACGGTGATGTGCGTCACCTTGGCGTCGGTCGGTTCGCCGAACGGCGTGCCCGCCGCGACCCAACGGCGGATGAGGCGGTACTCGTCGGAGTTGACCTCCATGCGCTTGCCGCCGCCGTGGGCCATGCCGCCGGTCGCCTTGAGCAACAGCAGGCTGTTGTCCGGCGCGGTCGGGAACAGCCGCCGGCCGCGGCCTTCTTTCACCAAGGCCGTGTAATCGATCTCCGGCTCGAAGCCGAGCAGCGACAACTTGAAGCCGTTTTGGCCGCTGGCCTTGCCGTGACAGCCGCCGGAGTTACAGCCGAGCTTCGTGAAAATCGGCACGATCTGGTTGCCGAAGTTAATCGGCAGATTCAAGTCGCACTTCTCGGCGGTGACAGGCACCTTGACGGTCTTGTCGCCGAAGGTGACGGTAACAGCGGTGTTGCCGTTGGCGAGGGGAATGACGCGGCCGGCGCTGGTGACGCGGACGATCTTGGGGTCGGCGGCCTCGTACTTCACGTCGCCGGTCAAGTCCTGAAGCTTGCCGCCGGCGAGGGTGGCGGTGAGGATGAGTTGCTGGGCGTCGTCGGCACCCTTGAGGGTAATCGTGGTCGGGTAGACCTCAAACTTTTGCACGTCGGCCGGTTTGGGTAGCACCATCGGTTCGAGCCGGGCAGGCTCTTTCTCGGCATAAACGTCACCGGCGCGGAGAGAGCCGGCGGTAGCAAGAAGCACGGCCGGTAGCAGAAGCCAGCGCGCAAGTGTCATGATTTGCAACCCCCCAAAGGCAGGAAACCTGGATCGCCTAACCGAACGGGCGGGAGATCGGTCAGGGACACGAAGGCAGGAGAACAAGCAGCAACCGCCATTGTGACCGAGCCTGCTCAAGAATGCAACACATTCTCGGCGGCGGGCGCTAAATCTGGACAAGGGGACAAGGGGACGGCTTAGCCGCAAGCGGCCCGCTTGCTGGCTCGTCCCCCGTAGCCGCA
>JBBRLG010000097.1:0-15822 GCA_038231495.1 Gemmatales bacterium
CCGCTTTCTTTGGTTTGGTAGCGCCGGCCGAGAAAAGAAAGCGGCGGCCAAGCGCCGCACTCCAAATAGGGGCGTTCCTCTCGTTCGCGAGCGGAACCTGGGAACAATGCTTCACAACCTCGGAGCTTGGGAACGAGGCACCGACTCCCAGCCACCGATTTTTCGTTGGCAAGGGTCGGCTTTTTGATGGCAAGGGTCGACATTGGCGAGGGTCGAAACTGGCTGCGCTTCGCGAAGTAACTTCTTTAGGGATAGATGGTTAAGAGAACGCATCTCCGGCTCCTGGCGATGACAGGAGGGCCACCCTCGCCATATGTGAATTGGCGTGGCTCGGGTCGATTCGGACCTGCGGCGCGTCCCCCGAGGCAGTCAAAGCAACGGCTGCTCGCCCGCGCGCGGCGGCCATTTCTTGATGACCGCCTGGCCTTGCGCCGTCGTCGCCACCAACTGCGTGAAGGAATTGATTGACACGTATAACCCCAGGAAGCGCTCCAGCACCGTGGCAAACAAGAACAGCGGGTTGCCGACGTACTTCGTCTCGTCGAACTCGATCGTCACCTCCGTGCCGCGGCAGAAACCCGCCGCCCCCGCACCGCCGATGCGGCCGACGACCGGCCGACTACGCACCATCGTGATGCCGTCGATCATCTGCTGCACCACCGCCGACTGCTGTTGATTCAATTCCGGGTCGGAGAAGTCGTACAAGCGCAACAGCTCTTGCAACGCCGCCCGGCCCTCCGCCTCGCCGGCCAGGGACAGGTGGTTGAGCGTCAGGTGCGACACCAGCCGCCAGTAGCCGCCGCGGCGGTGGGCCGGCCGCATCGGGATCGTCGGTGCCCGCAGACACAGCACCTTGCGGATTGGTGCCGCCTGTTCTAGCTCGAAATAAATGCCCTCGGTCGCGTGCCGTAGTTGCGCCGGCAGGTCGCGGTTGGTACACAGCGTCCGCACCACCAGCGACTTCTCGTCCGGCACGTTCGGGTTGTAGTCGAGATCGACGAGACTCAGATACACGTCGCTGCCGCGGTCGTTTTCGCCCGTCGCCTCGCGCCGCCGGGCGTACCAGAAATGCCGGGTCTTGTCCCGGTTGCCGGCGTGCTTGAACGAGTAGAACGGCTGGTACTCCGCCGTCGGGCCGCCGGTGCCGTCGATGCCCGTGACCGTCTCGACCGCGTAAACCTCTAGCCCGCGCGGGTGGGCCACGTCCGGCACGATGCGGTACTCCGAGCGCGTGTGCGTCAGTGGCATCGGCTCCGCGGTCTGCTCGAACAGGTTGATGACCGGGGCGCAGTGCAGTCGAAACGTCGCCGCGTCCAGTGCCTGGTCCAGCCGTTCCACCCGGCGGTCGAGGTAGATGATTGCCTCCAATTTGCGCTGAAACCCGGCCTGGCGGACGCGCCGAAAACCGCCCAGGTCGGCGAAGAGGAACTTGAGCGGCGTGCCGAAGAACTCCGTCAAGAGCCGATAGCCGGGGAACGAGTGGGGCGGAAACGGCAGCATCCCCTCGTCGGCGTCGAAGCCGACCGGGAACAGTGCCTCGGCGGGTCGCAGGACGACGGGCGTCGCGGTGCCGCCCTTGTCGAGCGGGCGGAACACGACCTGCAGGACGTGGTTGAACAGCAGCTCGTACAGCGTGTAAACGATGGGCTGCTCGTTGACGAGGTGGAGGCGCAGGCGGTCGAGGCCCAGGCCGGCGAAAGGCAGTTCACTCGCACACTCGATTTGCAGGCGCAGGGCAGCCTTGGCGCGCGGCGGCGCGTCCCAGCCGGGCGGAAACGGCGGCACCAACATCCGCGCTTCGGTTACGGCGACGGGCCAGAGTGTCGTCGGCGACGTGGTTCGGAACTTGCAATGCAGGCCGCCGACCGGCGAGGTGCGCAGCCGGGCGTGGCGTTCGATGACGAAGCCGTTCGGCAGTTGCGCGCGTTCGGGGTCGAGGTCAAACTGCACGATGGAAGTCGATGGGATCGGGGCGAGGTAGTGCGGGTAGAGGATGTTCAACAGGGCGTCAGTCAGTTCGGGGAACTCGTCGTCGATTTTGAGCTGGACCCGGCCGGCGAGGAGCGCGAACCCTTCGAGGAGGCGTTCGACGTGGGGATCGAGGCTGCGGTTTTCTTCGAGCAAGAGCCGGGATGCCGCCGCCGGGAACTGTTTGGCGAACTCCTGGGCCATCTGGCGGATGAACACCAGCTCGCGCTGATAGTAGCGGTACAGGCTGGTGCTCACGTCACGCTCCGGAAGGTTTCACGTCGTAACGGCCCGTCGCCAGTTCGAGGATCGTGTCGAACGCTACGGCCGGGGCGGGGTCCATGCACAGCCGCGCGTCGATGCGGAAGCGGACCGTCCGCTCGATGAGGTTGGCCGGGTCGAGGACCGTGGCGCGCACGTCCTTGAGGCGCGGCTCGAACGTGGCGATGATGCTTTCGATGACGCGGCCGATGTCCCGGCGGTCCTTCAGCGTGATGGCGTTGAGCGAAGTCAGGTCGGGCAGGCCGAAGCCGAAGATCGAGCGAAGCAAGTCGTCGAACTCCTTGGAGATGCCCTGGTGCGTCTGGCGCGTGTTGAGCAAGTCGGTGAGGTCGCGGCGGACGGCCTCGGTCATCTGGTTGACGCCGTAGCCGCGCCGGGCCGCGGTGCCGGCCGAATCGGCGTCGATGAGGCGGTCGAGCACGGACGGCATCAGAGCCTGCAACGGGTCGATGGGTGGCATACGCTCCTTGGTGTGATACGGTCCATGAATCTCTCCCTTTTTGGCGAGCCGGGAGCGTAAGCGACCGGAGTGTGACACCGAATAAACTCCGGTCGCTTACGCTCCCGGCTCGCCATGCCGTTCGTGATTGTTATACTCAACGCGGCCCGGTTTGACACAAGCCTGAAGCGCAAGCGAAGGATAGTCCTTCGCTTGCGCTTCAGGCTTGTGTCAAATTGCCTCGCGGCCAGTATAGCGTAACGATTCGCGCGCAACGGGTCCATGCCCACGCGCGCCGGTTCACCAGGTCAGCCCACCAGCAGGGCCAGGCGTGCCATGCCCTCCAATCGGGCCGTGATCCACCCGGCTCGCATGTCCTCACTGGCTACCGTCCCAGACATTTTCCTTCCAGCGATGCCAGGTCGTTCGTGCCGTCGAGGAAAGTTAGCAACAAGCGCTCCGCAACCTCAAGGCGCACCGTCGTCTGGGCCAAGGTGCTAACAAAACCGGCTGATGTCGCGGCTTCCAGGCGGGCGAGCGCGCTGGCCTGCGGGCGTTCGCTGACTGTCAGCGTGAACGGCTGCGGCGTGACATGCAGCCAGACGAGGGTGGTTCGGTGACAGCTCAACATCGCCCCGCCGAGAAAGGTGCGGGCTTCGTCCGCCGTCGGGGGCGCGCCCGGATGACCCCGAACTTGCTCCCACACCCGGTCGAACAACTCGTCAAAGGTGAGTCGCCCCGGCCGCACGCGCATCAGTTCCGCGAGGGCCGTTTTGACCATCGTCTGGTTCGTTACGCCTTTGAACACGTCGCCGCGAAACACCACCGCGCTGTCGCCTGCCGTGTCGGCGTCGGGTGCCGTGATCTCGGCGAAGGAGGAGAAGCGAAACTTGGTCGCGGCCGCGGCGGTCGGGGCGCGGTTGAGGACCCGGTCCTGATGACAGAGCAGCGTCTTGCGGAAGGTGCGGTTGTGCAGAAAGTCCAGGTATTGCTCCAGGTCGAGAATGTCGGTAACGATCTGCTTGAGTGTTTCGAGGGTCGGTGCGGAGAACAATTCAAGCGGCGAGTTGGGCTTGGCCTCGCTGAGAAACTGAAGCTTCTTGGCGTGGGCACGTTCCATGAATTCGTGAAAGTAGACCGGCAGGTTCACTTCTTCCAAGTGTTCGTGAAACAGGTAGGTGTCGGCCGCCTGCGCAAGGAACCGTTGCTCGTCGGCCAAGATTTGGCGGTAGGTTTGGTTGCCCACTTTCGGATAGCCTTCGACCAGGAAGGAGAGCAGCGCCCGCGCCTGTTCGACGCGCTGGCGCGGGTCGGCAAACTCGCGGGTGTGGAAGGACATCATCTCGCGCACCATGCCGCGCTGGTGCCAGCCGGGGTAGGTGTTGTAACTGACGTAGGCGACGCCATCCGGTGCCAGGTTGTCCGCGCAGACCTGCAATATCTTGTCCTGCACGGCGGGCGGCACCCACGAGTAGATGCCGTGGGCGATGACGTAATCGTACTGGCCGAACGAGTCGTCCATGTCGAGCAGGCTCATGGCCTTCAGTTCAACGTTCGTCAGTATCATTTTCTCGATCAGGGCCGTGCCGTCGGCGATCTGACGGCGGGACAAATCGACGCCGGTGAAGTGGGCGTGCGGCAGCGAGACCGCCAGCGCGAGGAGGTTGCCGCCGGTGCCGCAACCCAACTCCAGGACGCGGCACCGCGCGGGGTCCGGCGGCGTCATGCCGTAAAGCGTCGCGACGGCCGCGAGGTTGTCCGGGTGCGTCGCCGACATCGGCCCGCAGTCGTACGGCAACTCGTCGTAGGTGGTGGTCGGGGCGGACATGGCTTACTCCGTGCGGCGGTTTTGGCCGGCGCGCAAAGCCGCAAGCGGCAGTCAGGGTTTGTTCATGCCGACGAAGCTGCCGTCGTGTTCGCGCGACATGGCCCACAGGAACGCGCCCACGTCCGGACTTTCATAGAAGAAACCAATCGTGTTGATGCGCACCTTCGGCTGATCTCTCAATTCGCGATTCCAGCTCGTTTTCAGCATTTTGCGGATGTGCTTACCCAGGATTTCGCCCTGCTGCTGTTCGGTAAGCTTGCGCTCCTGCTCCGGCGTCAAGCCCTCGCCGATGTTGGGCAGGCCGTCCGACAGGAAGTAGATTGTGTCCAGTCCCTTCGCCCGTAGTCCGAAAGCCAGTTCCATTGCCGCGTACATGTTCGTGCCACCTTTCGGCTTCACGTCGGCCAACGCCTTTAGCGCCTTGTCGGCACTGTTGCGCGGGTCGTAGTCGATCCAGGCTCCTTCGCCGCCGTACAGGAAGGCCGCCTTTTCGGAGAAGACGAGGATCTGATACTTCTCCAGGTCGGGCAGGCTTTTCATTAACTTGGCGACGGTCTGGCGCACCTCGATCCACTTCTGAGGCGACGGCGTGTTTTCGTCCACCAGCTCCATGCTGCCGGACATGTCCACCAGGAACAGGACGCGCCGCCCGGTCAGCGTGATGCCGGCGAAGCGGTTGTCCGCGGCGGCGCGGACGCGGCCGATCTCCGCCTGCATCGCCTTCCGGTCGTCGGTCAGCGTCGTCAGGTTTTGTTGCGCCGCGGTCAGCTGTTTTTCCAGCCCGGTCGCCCGCTCCTCCAGGTTGGCGTGGCGGTCCTTGTAAGTGCGTAGCTCGGCCAACTCCTTGTCGCGGTTGTCCGCCGTGCGCATGGCGGTCTGCCGGGCCGTTTGCAGTTCGGCCAACTCCTTCTTCGCGGCGGCGAGCAGTTGCATGCGCTGGTCGATCTCTTTCTCAAGCACGGACGCGAGGGCGGCCTGCCGGGCCACGTCGTCGCGGCTCGTCTTGAGGTCTTTTTGCAACGTCGGGACGAGGGCGGCGGTCGTCAGCGCGTTCTTGAGGCGCTGGTCCTGCTCTTGCACCTCGGCGGCCAGGTTCGTCGCGCGTCGGGTGCTGGCGTCGAGTCGTTTCGTCAAGTCGTCGTTGGCCGTCGCCTGGCCCGCGAGTTGCTTGCGCAGAGCCGATTCTTCGTCCTCCAACTCTTCCAGGCGTTTTTGCAGGTTGGCGATGTAGGTGTAAGCGCCGTCGAGGTCCGTGCCCTGGCCGCGGGCGAGGTCCTCGGCTTCTTGCAGGCGTTTGCTCACAAGCTGGGCGCGGTCTTCGGTCTGGTGCAGCAGGTCGGTGGTTTCTTGCGTTTGGTCCTCGGCGGCGCGCAGGTTGAGCAGCCACAAAAGGATCACACAGCCCAGCGCGCAGCAGAACACATCCACCATGTAGAGGCTGAAGACCGTCGGAACGCGATGGCGGATGCGCATGGGAAGTTCCTGGTTGCCTCTAACCCAAAGGCGAGCGTCGAGGCGTAAGCCCGTCGTGTGCGGTGTGAAATCCACGACGTGCTCACGCCCCGACGCTCGCCAATTCCTAACCAACCACACCGCCTTCAACGGCACTCGGCTGGCCGAGAAAATAAACCACCGGGCCGGCCGGGCCCAGGCGAATCCAGTCGCCGGAGTGCAGGGCCATTTGCCGTTTCACCGGGCGGTCGTTTACCAGCGTGCCCTGGCGGCTGCGGTCGCGCAGCGTGTAGGCGCGGCGGTCGTAGACGATCTCGCAATGACGCGCCGAAACCGTTGGATACTGTTCGCGGCTGAACACCATGTCGCAGGTAACGTCCGCGCCGAGGCTGAACAACGGCTGGTCGAGGAAGTGGTCGTGGCCGCGGTACTGCACCCGCGGCGGGCCGACATCGTCGCCGTGGGCCGTCGTTAGTCGAATACTGTCGAGTTGGCCGCGCGGCAGTTCGCCGCGCTGCATCCGAGCGGCCAGGTGGTGTGCGGCCCGGCTCACCGCGTCGGCCGCCAGAATTTGGACCGGCGTACAGGAGTTGGCCCCGTCGTCGAATTGCAGCAGGTTTGCGCCGAAATCTTCGTCCTCGCCCTCGGCCGGCTCGGCCAGTTGTTGCGGCTCGTCCAAGGTGTGTTGGAGTGCGGCGACCAGTCCCGGCAAGCGCGCGGCCTGCGCGGTCACGAGCAGGGAGGTAAACCGGCCGTGGGCGTGCAACGTTTCGCGGAACGTGCGCCACTCGGCAACGGCTTGCTGCACGAGCGGTTCGCAAAAGTTCGTCAACTCCGCGGGTTGAAGCATGAGGTTTTGATACCAGTGCGGCGTCTGCAAAACGAGTTCGATCAACTTGTCGCCGCGGTTGACGGTCAACACCTGGGTCAACTGGTCGTAGAGGTCCTGTTCGGTTTCGGCGGACTCGCGCGGGTCGCGGCGCGTGCGGCGGATGCAGCGGTTGGCGACGCCGTTGAGCAACCGCACCATCCAGACGTGTTCCGCAAGTTGCGGCGACGCCAGGACGTTGAGGAAGCGCATACGCTGGGCGTCCACGGCCACGGCGGAAAAAGTCAGGGCATGGGCGTCGAGGTCCGCGACGACGGCGATGCCCTTGAAGGGCAATTGTTCCTGCACCGCGTAGGCCGCCGCGAGCGGGGTCGGCACGCTCCCCAGCCACTGCCAGCGGACCTTGGCCGCCAGTTGACCGACCTGCGTCTGCTGCGCTTCCGTCAAGTACGCCGGCAGCGCGGCCAGAACGCCGCGGGCCGGCGCGACCGTCGCTTGCAGGTGCTGAAAAACAAGGTGCAACGCCCCCAGCGCGTCGAGTCGGTGGCGTCCCGCGGTCCACTCCTTGCGGGTGCCGAGGTGGCCGAGGAAGTCCAGGCAAGCGCAGTGTGGTTTCTGGCGGCGAAGTCGCGCGCCGGCCTGGCCGACCGCGGGCGTGCGTTCCTCCAACCCCAGGGCCAGGGGTAATTCATCCAAGTTCCCCGGCAGCGCCACGACCATCGGCACGTTCTGCGCCAATCCCTGGACCGCGCGAAACCGGGTCGCGTTCAGGTCGAGTCCAAAGAGGTTCATGGGGAGACTCCTTCAGCGCTGCCGTCTATAGCGGCGTTCCCACCTCGGCGCGTTCCGGCTCCAGCTCGTAGAGGCGCGTGACGAGGTGTTCGAGGCAATACTGCTGGCTATCGAGCACCAGCGCCTCCTCGTCGCGCTGGACCATTTGCAGCAGGAACATCAGGACCAGGCTCAGGGCCAGCGCGACCAGCGTGCAGTCGAAGGCGACGTTGAGGTGCTGCGTCACGCTCTGGATAAAGTTGGGAATCTGCTTGTTGACGCTCATGCTCCACGCCAGGCCGCGCACGGTGCCCAGGAAGCCGATGGCCGGGATCGCCCAGGCGAGGTAGTGGACGGTTGCCATACTCGACACCAGCCGGCCCAGGTCCACGTCCGCCTGCGTGCGGATCGTCTCGCTCACGTCGCGGCCCGACCGGCTGACTGCGTACTTGCCCAGGGCGAGGCGGATCATCGTGGCCAGCACGTAGGGACCGCCGCGCGCGGTTTGCTCGACCTTGCGCTGCAACAGGCGGGCGTCTTCCGGCAAGATGCACACGCCGACGTCCGTGGACAACAGGTTCATGTCGAAGGCGCGGCGCTGGCGGCGCAATTCGTTGTAACGGCCGAAGAGGATGAACGCCGCCCAGGTAAAGGCACAGTAGCACGCGATCTGTTCCGGCCCCAGCAACAGCCGACTAATGCGGTCCGACGTCCAGCGCGACGGCTCCTCGGGGGCTTTCCAGGCACCGCGCGAACCGGCTCCGACAGCACCGTGCAGCGCCAGGTGGGGGTCGTCGCCGGGCGCAGTCGTGGCCCACTGGCGCAGGGGAATGCAGACGGCACAAACCAGGGCGAGGGCGAGAACCAGCAACGGCCATTCGCGCGTCGGTCGCTGCGACGAATTTGTCGCCATCGGGGAAAACCCTCGGGGGGAGGAAGACTTCATCGCGGTAAAAGATTGTGGGAGATGAATGGGTACGTTGTCAAGTCTGGCGCGAATTCTCCTTTCGGATGGGCAACGACCGTCCCGACGGATTACAATGACCTCCTGCCCCGTTGCGACCACCCCGGTAAGGCGGCCTCCCCGTGAAACGCACTCTTTCCCTAGCGGTTTTGCTCGCACTCGGCTTGCTGATGGCCGGCTCGGTGGCGGCCCGTGCCGACGACCCGAAGGCGAAGCTGGATTATTTCCAGGAAAAAGTGCGGCCCCTCCTTCAGAAGTGCGTGGTTTGCCATTCCGGCGACACGCCGGGGGGAGACCTGCGCCTCACGACACGCGACCTGGCACTCCAGGGCGGCGAGCACGGCGCGGCCCTGCAACCGTCCGACCCGGCGAAAAGTTTGCTCGTGACGATGACGGCCGCGAAGAAGATGCCGCCGAAAAACCCGCTCAGCGACGAGCAGGCCGGCGTCTTGCGCAAGTGGGTCGGCGACGGTGCCGTCTGGGAGGGGACGCTGCGCAAGGGCGGCGACAAGCCCCGCGCCGGCGCGGACTGGTGGGCGCTGCAACCCGTCCGCCGGCCCGAATTGCCGACGGTGAAGCGCAAGGAGTGGGTGCGCAACCCGATCGACGCCTTCGTCCTCGCCGCGTTAGAGAAAGAGGGACTGCAACCGACCGCCACGGCCGAGCGTAAAACCCTCCTGCGCCGGGTGACGTTGGACTTGCACGGACTGCCGCCGACGCCCGCCGAGATCGACGCTTTTGTCAAGGATCAAGCGCCGGACGCCTACGAAAAAGTGATCGGCCGCCTGTTGGCGTCGCCGCGCTACGGCGAGCGCTGGGGCCGGCACTGGCTCGACGTGGTGCGCTTCGGCGAGAGCAACGGTTTCGAGCGTGACGCCCTGCGCGACAACGCCTATCCCTATCGCGATTACGTGATCCGGGCGTTCAACGACGACAAACCCTATCCGCAATTCGTCAAGGAGCAGCTTGCCGGCGACGTGCTGGCACCGGCTTCCGCGGACGGCGTGATCGCGACCGGCTTTCTGGTCTGCGGCCCGTACGACGACGTGGGCAACACCGCGCCAAGTCCCGGCGTCCGCGCCCGCGCCCGCGAGGACGAGATGGAGGAGATGATCGCGGCGGTCGGGCAGACGTTCCTGGGGCTGACCGTCAATTGTGCCCACTGTCACGACCACAAGTTCGACCCGATCACGCAAAAGGATTACTACCGGCTCAAGGCCGTGTTCGAGGGCGTGCGCTTCGGCCAACGCGCCGCGCTGCTGCCCGATCAGGTGAAGGAGCGCGAAGCGTCGGCGGCGAAGCTCAACCAGCGCGTCGCCGAGTTGGACAAGGCAATCGGCGAACTCGAACACGCCGGGTTCGCACTGGCACAGAAGGAGGCCCGGCGGCCGGCGGTCGAGAAGGTGCCGACGCCGGTCGCCCGCTGGAATTTCGAGGCCGGGACGAAAGACTTGATCGGCTCGATGCACGGCACGCTGCAAGGCGGCGCGGTGGTCGAGAACGGTCGGTTGAAGCTGAACGGCACCACGGCGGTCCTGCAAACGGCCCCGTTATCCAAGGAAATCAAGGCGAAAACGCTGGAAGCCTGGGTGTCGCTGGCAAACCTCAGCCAGCGCGGCGGCGGCGTCCTGTCGTTGGAAACCAAGGACGGCAACGCCTTCGACGCCATTGTGTTCGGCGAGCGCGAACCGAAGAAGTGGATCGCCGGCAGCGACGGTTTTCAGCGCACCCGCGACCTGGCCGCGGCCGAAGAAACCGCCGCCCCCGGCGAGTTGGTCCACCTGGCAATCGTTTACGCTGCGGACGGCAAGATCGGCGTCTATCGCAACGGCGTACCCTACGCCGAGGCCTATCAACCCGGTGGCGGCAACGGCACCCTGCGTACCTACCCGGCGGGCGAAGGTCGCGTCCTCCTGGGCCAGCGGCACGAGGGCGGTGGCAACGCCTTCTTCGCCGGCGAGATCGCGGAGGCCCGCCTTTATGACAAGGCGTTGTCCGCCGAAGAAGTTGCCGGGTCGTTCAAGACGGGGCCGATCAAGGTGTCGCTCGACCAGGCGCTCAAGTTTCTCAGTGCCGACCAACGCCGCGAGCGCGACCGCCTGCTGGCCGAACGAAACGACCAGCGCGAACTTGTCCGCAAATTGCCGCCACTCGCAATGGCGTGGGCCGCGGTGTCCGCACCCGCGCCGCCGACGCACCTGCTGACGCGCGGCGACCTGGACAAGCAGGCCGAGCAGGTCAGCGCCGCCGCGCCGTCCGCGGTGAAAACGCCGTCGCCTGAATTGGGTCTGAACTTCGACACGCCGGAGGGGACGCGGCGCTTGAAGTTCGCCGAGTGGCTGACGAGTCCCGAACACCCGTTGACGGCGCGCGTCCTGGTCAATCGCGTCTGGCACTACCACTTCGGCCGCGGCCTGGTCGCGTCGCCCAGTGACTTTGGTTACAACGGCGAACGGCCCGCGCACCCCGAACTGCTCGACTGGTTGGCGACCGAATTCGTCGCCCGCGGCTGGAGCATGAAGAAGCTGCACAAGCTGATCCTGCTGTCGGCAACGTATCAGCAATCGGCGACGTTCGACCCGCAAGCCGCGGCCAAGGATGCCGACGACCGCCTGTTGTGGCGCTTCGACCCGCAACGGTTGGAGGGCGAGGCGGTGCGCGACGCGATGCTGTTCGTGAGCGGCGAGTTGAACGAGAAGATGTACGGCCCCAGTTTCCGCCCGTTCACGGTTCGCGTTTTCAATTCGACCTTTTACACGCTGATCGATCCGGGCACGCCGGAGTTCAACCGCCGGTCCGTCTATCGCGTCAGCGTCAATTCGGCGAAAGACCCCGTGTTGGAAGCGTTCGACTGCCCCGACCCGAGCACGAAGACGCCGCGGCGCAGCATCACGACGACGCCCCTTCAGGCGTTGGGACTGATGAACAATTCGTTCGTCCTGCGGCAGGCGCACAAGTTCGGCGAGCGGGTAGCCAGGGAGGCCGGGACCGACGCCGGGACGCAGGTGACACTGGCGTACCGGCTGGCGTTGGGGCGCGAACCCAACGCCAACGAGCGCGAACGGGCGGCGGCACTGGTGAAGATAAACGGCGTGGAAAGCCTGTGCTGGGTGTTGTTCAACGCCAGCGAGTTTCTGTACGTGCGTTGACGCCGCACCTCCGGATGCCGCCAGGGCACTCGCCAACCGGACCCTTGCCAAAGTGACCCTTGCCACCCCCCTCGCCACTCTTTGCCAGGCCTTTGGCAAGGGTATATGAGCGCCGCTGCCTGCCCCTGATGGTCGCTCCGTGCCAAAATACCACCCTTGCCAAGAATGTGCGCTTTGGCAAGGGTGGGTAGTCGCATTCGCCCGAATGCGGGTGCAATTCACTCCCCCCCTTACGAAGGGGGGGCGGGGGGGGTTGGAGATGAGGCCATGACCGAGTACCTCAATCGCTCACCCCCCCCTTCGTAAGGGGGGAGAAGTTGATGCCGCCGGCCCCGCCCGCCCGAATCTTCTACTTTTCCAGCAACGCCTTCAGGTTGGCGACGACCAGTTCCCCCTCCGCCTTTTTCATCGCCTCGATGGTCTCGGGCGGCGGCAGGTGCGCCTTCATTTTGTCGGGAACCTTGAATTCGACGACGACCGTTAGCTGCGTCCCGTCGCCGTCCGGCGCGACCTGGTAGTTCCACGTGCTCTCGATGCCGCCTTCCGTCACGAACGAGTAGAGCTTGCCCGGCTCGTACTTCAGGCTCCGTCCCGTGCCCTCGACCTCCGTGCCCAGGATGGCGAACTTCCACTTCCAGGTCGTCTCGGCTCCGACCGGACTGCCTTTGATGTCGGTGAGCGCTTTGAGCGAGGGGAGGTAGCGCGTCCGGTTGCGCACGTCGGCAATGAAGGCGAGCACCGCCTCGGGCTTGTTCTTGATGTGGGCCGACACCTGATGTCGTTGCGTCGTCATGGCACAGACTCCTTCATGTTGGGAAAGGGGAACCGAACACAAACCTCAAAACGGGGTATACTGCCCGCGGTCCAATGTGACACAAACGCCCGTAGCCACAAGCGGGCCTACCGTAGCCGCAAGCGGCCCGCTTGCTGGCTGAACCCGCGCAGCAGCCAGCAAGCCGCTTGCGGCTACGGTCGGCCCGCTTGTTGGCTGAACCCGCGCAGCAGCCAGCAAGCGAGCCGCTTGCGGCTACGGTCGGCCCGCTTGTGGGAGACGGTCACACCGTCCCTTCAACCGTGGGCAGTGCGAAGAACAGGTCGGCCTCGTCGTGCGCGGTTCGTCCCGCCGGCACGTAGCCGGTTTGCTCGTGGCGGGCGCGCAGCAACTGGCGGTAGTAGCGCTTGCGGAAGGCAAAGGCCTCAGCGTTCCAGGTGTCGCGCCAGAGTTGCATGAGACCGTCTTCCAGTTGTTCGACGGTCATCCCGCGCGGCCGAAAGTTAACGTCGAACAGCGTGCAGCGGTCCCACGCGCCGGGGTAGAGCAGCCGGCCTTCGGCCAGCAGCCGGTCGTAGAGCCGCGTGCCGGGGAACGGCGTCAGCACGGTGATCTGGACCTCCAGCAGTTTGGACCGCTCGATGAAGTCGCGCAACTCGTCGAAGACGGCGGGGGTGTCGGCGTCGAGGCCGGCGATGAAACAGCCGCAGACGCTCACGCCCCGGCCCTGGATTTTCTCAATCGTGTCGAGGTAACGGCCGTGCTGCCGGCTTTTCCAGTTCACCGCGTCCAGGCCGCGCAGGCTGTCCTTGCGCGGGCTTTCAAAGCCGATCAGCACTTGCCGACAGCCGCTGGGGTAGAGCAGGTCGAGCAACTCCTCGTCCTCGGCCAGCGACACGTCGGTTTCCGTAAAGTAGCGCACGTCGCGCTCCGCCAAGCCGCGCAGGAGCTGCTTGGCCCAGGGCTTGTGGACGAAGGTGTTGTCGTCCGCGAACTCGATGAACGGCCGCCGCCACAGCGCCCGCACCGCGTCCACCTCGCGGAGCACGCGCTCGACGGGCTTGGTCCGGTAGCGCGGCCCGTACAGCTTGGACGCCGCGCAGAAGTCGCAGTCCCAGGGGCAGCCGCGCGACGTCTGGATGGTAACGCGGTTGTACGGCCCCAGGCGGTGCAGCTCGCCCGTGTCCCGGGGGTCGGCCGGGTCGCCTCCCGCCGACGGGTTGCGGCAGAGCAAGTCGAACCGCGGCATCGGCGACTCGCGCAGGTCGAACTGGCCCGGCAGCGCCTCGCGGTAGAACGGCTTCAGCCCGGCACGCCCTCCCGTCTGGAAGTCGCGCACGACCTGCGGCCAGGTGAGTTCGCCCTCGCCGACGACCACCGCGTCGGCGTGCCGGGCGACCTCGTCGGGCAGGACGGTGGCGTGCAGGCCGCCGAAGACGACCGGCACGCCGAGGGCGCGGTAGGCGTCGGCCACCTGGTAGGCGTCGAAGGCGCGGGCGGTGTACGTGGACAGGGCCACCAGGTCGAAGCCGAGGGTCGGCTTCGCGGCGAAGGCCGCCACGTCGTCCACCTCGACGTATTCCACGGCAACGCCGTCGGGGGTGGCACCGGCCAGGGTCAATAGGGCCAGGCTCGGCAGTTGGGCAATGACGCGGCCACGGTTGATGAACTGCGGCAGCGTGATGCCGAGTTCGATGAACTTGCGCGTCTGCAACTTGACGCCTGCGATGGCGATGAGGCCGATTTTCATAACTCACCTAGTGCATCGTCACTCGTCCGTTGATGGGTAGGACGGGCTTCCTAGCCCGTCCGTGTTCAAGGACGGGCTTCCTAGCCCGTCCGTGTTCAAGGACGGGCAAGGAAGCCCGTCCTACAGCACTCTTCAAAGCACGACTGACAGGGCACCTGGGTACAACGGCTCCGGGAACGGGGGCCAACGGAGGGCGGCTGCCGGTGCCCTCCTTCTTACCAAGGCACGGTCCGACAATCCGTGTCCCGCCGGTAACGGCAACGGAGAGGAGTTCGTTCCCGGCCGTCACCGCCGTCTTGGCGACCAATCCAGGCACAGGACCAGGGCCAGGGCCACCAGTGCGGGGCCTGCCGCCAGCGCGACGACAGGCAACCACGCTGCCGCTACCAGGCATTGCACCCCGATGGTAAGCAGCGTGCCCGCAACTAGCAAGGGAATACCGAATCGCCGGGTCGAAAGGGGTGGCCGGCCGGCGTCCGCCTCCCGCGCGACATAGATGCTCAGCAAACCGAGGACGATGCAATCGGCATGACCCAGGCGCGACAGCCGGCGCGCGAAGTCGCTATAGCCGCCGAGGAAGCCGGGGGCGGACAGGGGACCGTCGAAGGCATACAGGCCCATGAGCAGGCCGACGCCCATGCTCGCGGCGACGAGGAGCCAGCCCCAAACCTCCAGGGCGTGGGCGTACCGATAAGCCAGTGCGACGCCGACGCAGGCACCGGCGAACGCGGTCAGGGCGGGGAACGGCAGCAGAAACTTGACGCGGAGGTCGGTGAAGGCGGCCAGGGCCAAAAGCGCGGACATGGTGGCTGTCCCGCACAAGAGTGAGGCTCGGCCGCGGCGGGCCAGTACCGGCTGCCGGCCGGCGCGGAGGAAAAGACCTTCGTACAGGAGGGCCGCCGCTGGCAACGCGATGGCGGCGGCGCGGGCCAACCGTAACATGCGCAGGCGGACGCCGTCGTCGGGGCCGAGATACGTTGGGAGGAACCGGGTCGGGTCCGCCGTGAAGAGGCCCATCGCGCCGTCGAGAAGCATCCCCAGGCAAATGACGGGCAGGACCACCCGCCACGCTCCCGCGTGCGGCCCCCACCCGACCCGAGCCAGCAGCAGGGCGAACCCGACGAAATTGAGCAGCGCGCCGGCCGGGACCAGCCACACGCCTGGCGGCCCGAGCGCGGCGAGCATATAGCCCGCCGCGTAGAGCAGCGCCCCGGACCCGGTGCAGCCCACGATCGCGCGCCGCACCCCGCCGCACACGACCCCGGTGAGCGCCCCGGCGACGATGAGTTGCAAGAAGGCCATGCCCACGACCACTGCCTGCGCCTGCCGGGCCGCCATTTGCGAACTGCCGGGCAAGGCGGCGGGGTCGCGTACCCCCAGCGACCAGGGGTCTAGCCCAATCGCCCAGAGGAACGCCGCCAGCAGTAGCAGCCGGCCGATAAGCCCGTTCCAGTGGCCGCCGTCGAGTCGTGGCGCAGGCTCCATGTTTCCTCCCAGGAAGAAGGCTGTATACTCCACGCGGGGAGAGGTGACGCCAACGCCCGTAGCCACAAGCGCCCGTAGCCGCAAGCGGCCCGCTTGCTGGCTGAACCCGTGCGGAAGCCAGCAAGCGAGCCGC
>JBBRLG010000098.1:0-15815 GCA_038231495.1 Gemmatales bacterium
CAAGCTAATCTCAAGATTGTAACCGCCCTGGGCCAGCCCACTCAGGTTGTGCGTCAGGAAGCCGTACACCACCTTCTTGCGCTCGTCCGTGAACTGTTTGTTCAGGAAATTCGGTTGTGACTCCATCGAGCTTCCTGAGCTGCAAATAGCCCGATTTTGCATGAAAACCGGCTGCCTAGATTGCCCAAGCCTTCCATATTCCGCCAGGAAGCTCGATGGAGTCACCACCGGAAATTCGCGTCGGACGTGTAGTGGGTAGTCACGTCGAAAAGTTGGCCCGCCGAGGGTGCTCCGTTCACGGGAAGGACGGAGTTTTTCTTCGCGAATTCCAAGAATTTCTTGGTGGTAGCGGCATACTTGGCCAACCCTGTCCGCAGCTTGGTGTCCACCCTGTCTTTCGCGGCGACCTGGTCCAACAGCAGTTGGGCCTCGTGAGCCTCATACCGCAGCGTGTATGCCTGATCGGTCTCGTTTGGTTTTTGATTGGCCACCTTGGCGAACGCAGCGCACCGCTTTTTATAATTGTCGTCCTTGTCCTGAATCTGGGAGGGCTTGTCCTTGGAAAAACCGCCATGAGAAACAAGAATGACTGTTTCCGCGGGAAGTCGTAGCAGTGGCATGAATAGTTCCTGGTGCGCCTTGGGTTGCAGACCATTCCCCGTTGAATGCTCGCGGTGCGTAAGGATTCGCTTCCGGGGCTTGACTGTAACTGCGCGACGGGCCTTAAGCAAGCGCTTTCCTGGCCGTACGGTCGATCGATCGACCGTTCAACGGCGTGTGGTAAATCCTTCGAGAGGCGTTTCGTCGGGCCGGGGACGGCAAAACGGCCAAAGGCGAGCGTGTACCCCCGCGGAGAAATGAACCTTCGTCGGCACGTCCGACAGGTCGAGGCCGAACGGCCGGCCCGTCGTGTTAACGGCAATCCGGGCCGTCACCGCCTGCACCGGCCACGGCGGGTGCTCCACGACCGTGCGCAAGAGGATGCCATTGCGATCTTGAGCGTACAGGCAATAGCGTTCGAGCAACCAGTCGTCGAGCGAACCGGGTTGGACCGTTTTACTGTCTGATAAGGGGTTGAATTCCGCCGTCAAAAGATCGCCAGGCCCGGTCGTGTGAGCCTGAAACCTCCTGCTTTCGTGCCGTCGGGTATAGCTCATCCGTGCGAATTGGTAGGGCAGCGGCGTCGCCCAGCGGGCCAGATGTACGAGGAGTGGTTTGCCCGCGTGAATGCTCAAAAAACAGATCGCGCGTTCGCCCTGGTAGCAGACGTAGGTGCGCAGGTTCAATTCCAGGCCGTCGGTAAGGAAGCCGATAGCGGGCAACCAGCGGCGGCGGATGCGTTCCAGGCGAAAGGCGACGACCGACACCCAGGCCGTGCCGTCGTGCGTGTCGATTTCAAGTGCGGCGGGGACGTGGGGCCGCAAGTCCGCGGCGGCGACCGGCCAGTGGGCGAACAGCAGGTCGCGCCAGTGTTGCGACCACAGCCAGGGACCGGCCGTGGCGGCGACGGCTTTGCGTTCGGGCGGCGCGAAAGTTTCCATGACGGCATGCACCTGCCGATCGAGTGGGGGATGCGGTCGTTGCCGACCTAACCGCAGACCGAAGGCTCCGCGCAACCATTGGGCGTATTTTTAGCGGCCGATCCGTTTCGTGAAATCCGCCTCGCTCAGCACGGCGATGCCGAGTTCCTGGGCCTTGGCAAGCTTACTGCCCGCCTTGTCACCGGCGACGACGTAGTCCGTCTTCTTCGACACGCTGGCCGACACCTTGCCGCCGAGCTGCTTGATAAGCCCTTCAATTTCGTCGCGGCTGTAGTGTTCCAGCGTGCCGGTCACGACGAACGCTTTGCCGGTCAAGTCCGCGCCAGCCGGCTTCACCGGGGCGTCCTCGGTCAGCTTCAGGCCAAGGTCGCGTAGCTCTTGCACCAGCTGTTCGCCGTCGGGGCTGTGGAAGAAGTTATAGACGTTTTCGGCGCGCGTCGGGCCGATGCCCTTCACCAGCGCCAGGCGTTCCAGCGGCGCGGCCAGCAGCGCGTCGAGACTTGCAAACTCCAGGGCCAATACCTCGGCAAACGTCTCGCCCACGGTCGGAATGCTCAGGCCCGACAGCAGCCGGGCCAGGCCGCGCGCCTTGCTGGCCTCGACGCCGTCGAGCAGGTTTTGCGCGGACTGCTCGCCCATGCGCTCCAGCTCAAGAAGCTGCTCTTTTTGCAGACGGTACAGGTCGGGCAGCGCTTTCACCAAACCGCTCTGCACGAGTTGGTGTGCCAACACGTCGCCGAGGCCTTCGATGTCCATGCGGTTGCGCTTGGCGAACGCCTTCAACTGGCCGGTGAGTTGGCCCGGACAGTTGTCCTGGTCGGTGCAGTAGTACGACGTTTCGTCCTCGTCCGGCTCGACCGCCGCGCCGCAGGAGGGGCACTTCGTCGGAAACTTGTAAACCTTCTCCTTGCCGGTGCGCAGCTCGGCCAGCGCCTTGACGACTTTCGGTATGATCTCGCCGGCCTTGACCAGCACCACCATGTCGCCGACGCGGATGTCCTTGCGTTTCAGCTCGGCGGCGTTGTGCAGCGTGGCCCGCGCGACCGTGGTGCCGGCCAGTTGGACCGGTTCGAGATGGGCCACCGGCGTCAGCACGCCGTTTTTGCCGATCTGCACTTCGATCGATTGCAAGCGCGTCGTCGCCTGCTCGGCGGCGAACTTGTACGCCGTTATCCAGCGCGGCGACTTACTCGTGGTGCCCAGCCGGCGGCGCTGGTCGAAGTCGTTTACCTTGATGACCATGCCGTCCGTCTCGAACGGCAACTCGTGCCGCTTATCGTCCCAGGTGCCGATGTACGCAATCACTTCGTCGATAGTGTCGAACGCCTGGACGTGCGGGTTGACCGCGAAACCGTACTGCTTGAGCAAGTCGAGCGCGTCGAGGTGCGTCTTGACGACGACGCCTTCGACGGAGCCGAGGGCGTAGGTGAGTAGGCGCAGGTGGCGCTTCGCACACAGCTTGGGGTCGAGCAGCTTGAGCGATCCCGCCGTCGAGTTGCGCGGGTTGGCGAGGGTTTCCTTGCCGTCGGCGGCGCGCCGCTCGTTCAGCCGGGCGAAGTCGGCGGTACTCATGTACACTTCGCCGCGCGCCTCAAACAGTTGCGGCGGTCGGTCGGTACGCAGCCGCAGCGGGATGCCGCCGACCGTGCGCAGGTTGGCCGTCACGTCGTCGCCCTTCTCGCCGTCGCCGCGCGTCGCGCCGACCGTGAAGACGCCGTCCTCGTAGGTCAGCGATGTCGCCACGCCGTCGATCTTCAGTTCGACGACGTAGCGCACCGGCGCGTTGCCGAGCAGCTTGCGGATGCGGGCGTCGAACTCGCGCAGCTCGTTGGCGTTGTAGGTGTTGGCGATCGACAGCATTGGCACGCGGTGGCGGACCGTGGCAAACCCTTCGAGTGTCTGGCCGCCGACGCGCTGGGTGGGGCTGTCCGGCGTACGCAGTTCGGGGTGGGCGGCCTCCAGCGTTTCGAGTTCCTTCAAGAGGAAGTCGTAGTCGCGGTCGGAAATCTCCGGTTTCGCCTCGACGTAATACTGGTAGTTGTGGTGGTTGATCTGCTGCCGTAGTTCCGCGGCCCGCTTGCTGGCAATCGACATGGCGCACCCGGTTAGTGGGGGTTCGTTTCCTCCGGCCTGGCTGGTGGGATTGTCGTCTGGGTGCCGTCTTTTTGCAAGGTGCGTAGGCGGTCGTAGCCCATGCTCAGCAGGCTCAGGACGACGATCGCGCCGACTTCGCCCACGAGCCATAGCCAGCCGTCGTTAACCAGCGAGTCGCGGATGGCGTTGTGCTGCACGTCGTGGCCGGCGTCGAAGGCCATGCCCTCCAAGGTCGGCACGAAGGCGTAGGCCAGCGCGGTGATGACGAACAGCAGGCTGACCAGGAGCAGTAGCAGGTAGAAGGGGTTGCGCGGCTCGGCGGGGGTGGACATGGAGGGTTCCTTATTCTGCCGCTTGCGGCTTTGCAAGCGTGCAAAGCCGCAAGCGGCATACGCGCTCAGCTACCCACGATCCAGGCGTTATCGACGGGAGTAAACGTCACCAGTTCGTCCGCCTTGAACCACAGCGCGATCTCGTTCTTGGCGTTGTCCGCACTATCGCTGCCGTGGATCAAGTTGTTCTGCACGCTGATGGCGTAGTCGCCGCGGATGGTGCCGGCCGGAGACTTGGCACCGTCGGTCGTGCCCATCATGCCGCGCACGACGGTCACGGCTTCGCGGCCTTCCAGCACGACGGCCACGGTCGGGCCAGACGTGAGGAACTGCAACAGCGACGGGTAAAACGGCCGCTCCTTGTGGACGGCGTAGTGCTGTGCCGCCAAGTCCTGCGACGCGTGGACCAGTTTCAGGGCCACCAGGCGCAGGCCCTTCTGTTCAAATCGTTTCAAGACGCGGCCGACCAGGCGGCGCTGCACGCAGTCGGGCTTGAGCAAGACCAGGGTTCGTTCCAAAATTAGAGTCATTCAACCTGCCTCCGAACAAGAGTAGCGCCAACGGGTATCTTACGGGTTTTTCTGGTTGAAGCACCCCAACAGGGTTGTAGAATGAAAATTGCCCTTCAACCAAGTCGGCTTCGGGAATGGTCCGATGAAAACAATCATTTCGGTTGGCTCCTGGCTTGCTTTGGCTGTGGTCGGCACAACGATCGCCCACGGCATACTCGTCGGGAATTCGATCGCCCCTAGGGAGCAGGTCCGACCGGTGATCGCCCATGGGGTGCTCCGTGACGAGCCGAAAGAGGCGCAATGGCTTCGCATCGATCAAACCCAATATGTCGGCTCAACAAAGTGTGCCGACTGCCATAAGGCTTATTACGACGGTTGGAAAGATACAGCCCACAACAAGATGATCCGCAAGCCGGTTGTTGATGGCCAAAACAAAACGGTATTTGCCGACTTCTCCGAGAAAAGCGCGGCCCGCAACTTCGAGTTGAAGGATGTGAAGTGGGTGATTGGTCACCGCTGGAAACAGCGGTTCATTGGCGAAGTGGATGGGCAGGAAGTGGTCTATCCCGCTCAATGGAGCATCAAGGACAAGAAGTGGCAGCCTTACGAGGGCAAAAGTGATTGGTGGTATCCAACCCACAAGGATTGGAAGACCCGCTCGAATTTCAAGCTCTGTGCGGGTTGTCACAGTACCGGTTCCGACCATTACACCCAAAAATGGGTAGAATTGAACATCGCCTGCGAGAGTTGTCACGGCCCCGGAAAAACGCACTCTGATAAGCCTTCGCTTGCCAACATCGTCAACCCTTCCCGGTTAGGCGTCGAACGCTCGATGGATGTCTGCCTCTCCTGCCATCAAGCGGGTAAGCCGCCGGGAGACGAATATGCGTGGGCCGTAGGCTATCAGCCCGGCAACGACTTGTCCAAGTTCTGGAAGGGCTTCGAGCCGGAAGCGGGGAAGCAGACGGCCGAGTTCTGGCACAACGGGACGGCTCACAAGAATCGAGTGCAGGGCAACGCGTTTTTGCAAAGCGTGATGCACGACAACGGTCTGCAATGCACCAACTGCCACCAGTCGCACGGCTCCCTCCACCAATCGCTGACCGTCAAGTCTGCCGAAACCAATGGCCTTTGCCTCACCTGTCACGGACCCGGCAAGAGTGTCGGCCCCAAGTATAAGACAATTGACGAACATACTCACCACAGCCCTTTGAGCGTGGGCAGTCGGTGCATCGAGTGCCATATGCCCAAAACGGGCGAAAATTCCGTCAAGGCTGAAGCTCGCAATCATACCTTCAATTTCATATCCCCGGCGGCGACCATTAAGAACGGCGACCCCAACAGTTGCAACACCTGCCACGCCGACAAGACTCCAGAATGGGCGCTGGATGAAGTGAAAAAGTGGTATCCGAAATCAAAGTGAGGGTTCGTTCCCTAACGCCGCACCGTCGAGACCAGGAATCGTGGAACGCTTTTTCGCCACCTGTGGCCGTGGGATCGAACCCGTGTTGGCGGACGAACTTCGCGCGCTGGGCGCCGCCGAGGTGACGCCCGGTCGCGGCGGCGTGCAGTTTCAGGGCGATCTCGCAACGCTCTACCGGGCGAACCTCTGGCTGCGCACCGCTGTCCGCGTGCTGCGCTTCATCGTGGAAGTCACCGTCACGTCGCCCGACGAACTGTACGAGGCCGTGCGCGCCATCGACTGGACGCAATACCTCACGCCCGAACATACGATTGCCGTCGATTGCAACGTGCGCGACTCGCAGATCACGCACTCCAAGTACGCCGCCCTACGCACCAAGGACGCGATTTGCGATCAGTTCGTCGAGCGCTGCGGCCGCCGGCCCAGCGTGGACGTGGACCACCCGATGGTCGGCCTGAACTTGCACATTTACAAGGACGTGGCGACGCTGAGCCTGGAAAGTTCCGGCGAATCGTTGCACAAGCGCGGCTACCGGCCGATCCTGACGCGGGCACCGCTCAACGAGGCACTGGCCGCGGCGCTCATCCTCATGAGCGGCTGGAAACCCGCCACGCCGTTCGTCGATCCGCTGTGCGGTTCCGGCACGCTACCCATCGAGGCGTCGTGGATCGCGTTGAAACGCCCGCCGGGCCTGACGCGCAAGCGGTTCGGCTTTCAGGGCTGGATGGATTTCGACGTCGGCTTGTGGGCCGCCCTGCGCGACGAGGCCCGGCAAGGCGTGTTGCGTGCCCTGCCCGCGCCGATTGTCGGTGCGGACGTGCGCGGCGACGCGGTGTCATTCGCCATCGACAACGCCAAGGCCGCGGGCATCGGCCACCTGCTGCGTTTCGACAAGCGCGACGTGCGTAACTTCCGCCCGCCGGAAGGTCCGCCTGGCGCGATCGTGTGCAACCCGCCCTACGGCGAGCGCATCGGCGACGAGCGCGACTTGCTCGGTTTGTACAAAATGCTCGGCGACCTTTTCACGGAGCGCTGCCGCGGCTGGACGGCTCACGTTTTCACCGGCAACCGCCGACTGGCCGAGGCCATCGGGCTAAAACCGACGCACCAGGTGCCGCTGTTTAACGGCAAAATCGAGTGCCGGCTGCTGACGTTTGAGCTGCCTTCGTAAACTCCGCAAGTGCAGGCTCAAGCAGCGCTCCGCTTGCGGCTGAGCGCTCCGCCGCCAGCGGCCGGCGATCATTCGATCGTAAATTCGGCGATGGCGATGTCGTCGTAGGGGTTCTGGTCGCCCTGGTCCTTCAACGAGGTAAACTTGACCGCCCGCACCTTGGCGACCGGCTTCTTGGGCTTAAACTCGAAGTCGCGGCGGTTGCCGACGCCCTCGTTTTCTTCGACCCACAGCTGTTTGCCGTCGGCGTCCAGGAATTCGACCATGCCCGTGAGAATGGTGTAACCCTCGAACCAGGACGGCTCGCGGTTGCCCACAATAGTGACGCGCGTCACCTTCACGTCTTCGGGAAACGTAATCGTCACCCACGGCTTTTTCCCCTTGGCCGCGGCGTCGCCACTCGCGCTGAACCACGAGGTTTCAACCGTGTCGTCGATAACCTTTTCCGGTTCCCAACCGGGATAGAAACTGCTGGCGGTGACTTTCAACTTCTCGCGATGGGCTTTGATCAGGGTGTTTTTGTTGTCGGTGACGACTTTGGGCAGTTCCTTGGCGTCGTCCGCTGCTGGCCGAACGGCTACGACCCGCGCCGGCTCCTGGCCGACCACGCCCAGGCTCGGCCCGACCGCCAGTAACAAGCCAGCACCGCACAGGCCGGCCCAGGCAAAACGCATTCTTGGCATGACGCGACCTCCGCAATTAGGTAAGAGTCCCCTGTAATGACGATTGAGTCGGCCCTTCGGATTGAGAGACTTTGACCATTTGGCGAGCCGGGAGCGTAAGAGTGCGTTTCCGTGGTACACGCCGGTCGCTGACGCTCCCGGCTCGCCTTAACGACGTTGACACCCGTTGCCGCACCGGGCTAGACTCCCCTGCCAACTGTGCAACCACGACCGCCGGGGTTCCTCCGATGAAAACGACGCTCCTGGCCCTGACGTTGAACGAGATTGACGGCATGCGCGCCATCATGCCCCAAATCCCGCGCGGCCTGTTCGACCAAACCCTGATCCTCGACGGCGGCTCGACCGACGGCACCATCGAATGGGCACGCGCGCAAGGGTACACCGTCTACGTCCAAAAGCGCAAGGGCATCCGCTTCGCCTACCTGGAAGCCCTGCCGCTCATCGAGGGCGACGTCATCGTCTCCATCAGTCCCGATGGCAACTGCGACCCGGCCGTGCTGCCGGCCCTCCTGGACAAGATGCGCGGCGACTACGACCTGGTGATCGGGTCGCGTTACGCGGCAGGGGTGAAGAGCGACGACGACGACCTCGTCACCGCGTTCGGCAACTGGCTATTCACCCGCACCGTGAACCTGCTCTACGGCGCCCACTATTCCGACGTGATGGTCATCTACCGCGCCTTTACGCGGGAATTGATCTACGACCTTGGCCTCGACCGCGACGCGGCTTACACGTTGCCGGAAAAACTCTTTCGCACGGTCATTAGCTGGGAGCCGTTGATGTCCGTGCGTGCGGCCAAGCGGGGCAAACGCATCGGCGAGGTGCCGGCCGGCGAGCCGAAACGGATCGGCGGCACCCGCAAATTGCAGGTGTTGCGCTGGGGCGCGGCGTATTATTTCCAGTTCTGGAAAGAGCGCTTCTGCGCGTGACCGCCGTTACTTCTTGGGCGCTTCGTCTTCCAGCGCGGGCGGCTCTTTGCCGTACTTGGTGCGGTACAGGGCGGCGAACTTTTCCTTGAGTTCCGGGTGGTGAATGAAGCACTGCGAATCCGGGCGGTCGTGTTCTTCGCACCAGTCGCCCTTCTTCTTGCAGTCGGCCGCCGCCTTCGCGCTGCACTGGCCGCAAATGTCCTCCGGGACGCCGTGCTCGGCGCACCACCAGCCGCCGTGATCGTGGGCCTTTTCCTGGGTTTGGGCCGCCTTCTCCGGCTCTTTCTCCTTGCCGCAGCCCACCGTCATAACGGCCACGGCCGCCAGCAACACGACCAGGACAGTTCCCGTGCGGTTTGTCCTTTTCACAGTATTTCTCCCTTTGAAAGCACTTTCTGGGTTACACGGAAACGACCTCGTTCTCCTGCCGTGCCTCGGTCGCGGCTTCCTTCTCAGCCGCTTGGGCGGGCGTTTTGAACAGGACGTACAACACCCGCAGCACCAGCAGTGACATCACCATCGCACTCAGGACGCCGCCGATGACGACCGTCGCCAACGGCCGCTGTACCTCGGCACCCACGCCGGTGCTGAACGCCATCGGCACGAAACCGAGACTCGCTACCAGGGTGGTCATCAGCACGGGCCGCAGCCGAGTCAACGCCGCCTGCTCGACCGCCACGTCCAGTGAGAGACCCTTCTCCCGTAGCTGCCGGACGTAGGACACGAGGATCATGTCGTCCAGCACGGCCACCCCCGACAAGGCGATGAAGCCGACGCCCGCCGAGATCGAAAACGGCATGTCCCGCAGCCACAACGCGAAGATGCCGCCCACCCACGCGAACGGCACCCCCGTGCAAACCCGCAGCGCGTCGATGACGTTGTGGTACGTCAAGTAGAGCAAGGCGAAGATCAGGGCCAGGGCCAGCGGCACCACGATCAGCAGGCGGGTCCAGGCACGTTGCAAATTCTCGAACTGCCCGCCCCACTCGACGCGGTAGCGGCCCGACGGCAGCTGCACCTTGTCGGCCACCTTGCGCCGGGCCTCGGCCACGAAACTGCCCATGTCCCGGCCGCGCACGTTGCATGAGATTGTGATGCGCCGTTGGCCCCACTCGCGCGAGATGGTGGACGGGCCTTCGACGACTTCCACCGTCGCCAGCCGCGAGAGCGGGATGCGTTCGCCGGCGGCCGTCGTCACCGGAATGGCCCCGACCGCCTCTGGACTGGCCCGCACTTCTTCCGGCAGCCGGACGACCAGCGGGAAACGGTACGCGCCCTCCACGACCTCACCCAGCGGCTTGCTGCCCAGCGATTCCACCAAGTCCAGCACCGCCTTGGCCGGCACGCCGTGGCGGGCAATCTCCTCCTGCTTGATCTTGATTTGCAACACGGGCTGGCCGGTGACCTGCTCGGTGTTGAGGTCCGCGACGCCGTCGATGGTTTGCAACACCGCCTCGATTTCATGGGCTTTGGCCGTCAGCACGTCGAAGTCGTCGCCGAACAGTTTGACCGCGACCTCCGAGCGGACTCCGGATTCCATCTCGTCGAGCCGCAGCGCGATGGGCTGCGAGAACGACAGCCGTTGGCCGGGCAGGTCGCGCAGCTCCTTTTCGATCAGGCCGGTGAGTTCCGCTTGTGTGCGCGCCCTTTTCCACTTTTCGCGGGGTTTAAGGGTGATAAAGAAGTCGGTCAACTCGACGCCCATCGGGTCGGTCGCGACCTCGGCCGTGCCGATCCGGCTCCAGACGTGCTGCACTTCGTCGGGGAACGCCTTGAGGACGGCCTTTTCCATCTGCGTATTGGCGTAGATCGAGGTGTCCAGGTCGGTCCCGGCCAGGCGCACGACGTTGATGACGATGGCTCCTTCGGACAGCTTGGGCACGAACTCGGTGCCGAGGTTGGGCGCGATGATACCGAAGGCGACGACGAGGACCGCGACGGCGAAGGCCACCACGAGCGACTTGTGACGCATCGCCACGCGCAAGGCCGGGGCGTACAGGAATTTGATCAGCCGCATCAGCAGCGGTTCGCGTTCCTCCAGCCGCCGGGACAGGAGCAAGCTGGCCAGTACCGGCATGACGGTGAGCGACAGGACCATCGAGCCGGCCAGGGCGAAAATCACCGTCAGGGCCATCGGCCGGAAGAGCTTGCCCTCGGTGCCTTCCAGCGTGAGGATCGGCAAATAGACGATCATGATGATTAGCTCGCCGAACAGAGTCGGTTTGCGCACTTCGACGGCGGCGTCGCGAACGACATCCAGCACGCTGCGCCGGCCGCCGCCGTGGGCGAGGTGGCGCACGCAGTTCTCGACCATGACGACGCTGCTGTCCACGACCAGGCCGAAATCGACGGCCCCCAAACTTAGCAGGCTGGCGGCGATGCCGAAGCGGAGCATGCCCGCGAAGGCGAACAGTAGCGACAGCGGGATCGCCAGGGCCACGATCAGGCCCGCGCGCAGGTTGCCCAAAAATAGGAACAGGACGGCGACGACCAGCAGGCCGCCCTCGAAAAGGTTGTTGCGCACCGTGTCGATGACATGATCGACGAGTTCGGTGCGGTCGTACACCGTCTCGACCTGGACGTTGGCCGGCAGCGTGGTCTTGACCTCGTCGAGCTTGTGCTTGAGTTGCCAGGTCACTTCGTGGCTGTTCTCGCCGACGAGCATGAACCCCAGGCCGAGGACGACTTCGCCCGTGCCGTCGGCGGTGACGGCCCCGCGGCGAATGTCCGACCCGACCTCGACCTCGGCAACGTCCTTGAGCCGGACCGGAACCCCGTCCTTGGCCGTGATGACGATTTCTTTGATCTGATCCACGTTTGCGGTGCGGCCGATGCCGTGGACCAGGAGCATGCCCGCGCCTTGCCGAATGTTGCCGCCGCCGACGTTGCGGTTGTTCTTCTGCACCGCCTCGGTCACTTCGTCGAAGCTCACCTGGTGCTTGGTCAGCCGGTCGGGGTCGATGCGGACCAGGTATTGCTTCTCGAAACCGCCCCAGCTGTTGATCTCGGCGGTGCCCTTGACCGTCCGCAGCTTGGGCTTGATGACCCAGTCGTGGATGGTGCGGAGTTCCGTGGCGTCGTTGCCCTTGCCGGTGACGACGTAGTGAAACACTTCGCCCAGGCCGGTCGCGACGGGCCCCATCTTCGGGCGCGGCACGCCTTCGGGGATGTCTGCCGTGGACAGCCGTTCGTTGACGAGTTGCCGGGCGAAATAGATGTCGGTGCCGTCGTCGAAAGTGACGACGACCTGGGACAGGCCGAACTTGGACACCGAGCGCAGCGACTTGAGCCGGGGCAAACCGCCGAGGACTTGTTCGATGGGGAAGGTGATTTGCTGCTCGACCTCCTCCGGCCCCAGGGCCGGGACTACCGTGTTGATTTGCACCTGCACCGGCGTCGTGTCGGGGAAGGCGTCGACGTCGAGGTACTGCATCGACACGCCGCCGACGACGGCGCACACGAGAGCCGTCGCCAGGACGATGAGGCGGTGTCGGAGTGAGGTGTCGATGATCCAGTTCAGCACGGGTTGCCTCCCTGCGTGACCTTGGGGGAGAGGGTTAGTAACGTCAGCCCGACCGGGCCGTTAATGGTGGCACCCTCAGCCGTCGCCCAGCTTGCCCTTGAGCAACTCGGCTTGCAGGACGCCGCTGCCCTTGCCGGCGACGACTTCGCCGGGCAACACGCCGGCCAGGATTTCCGTGTTTATCTCGTCCTTGGCCCCGAGTCGGACTTTGCGAACGTGGAACACCTTGGGCGCGCCCTCGGTCAAATAATCCTTGTCGCGGACGAAGACGACGAAGCAATCGCCGTCCCAGTGGACCGCGCCTTTGGGGACGACCACGGCGTGCGGCTCCTCGCGCAGGACGATGCGGCCGGGGCCGAAGGTGTTGGCCCGCAGCCGGCCGTCGGGGTTGGGCAGCGCGGCCCGGACCCGGACCGTGCGCGTCTTCTCGTCCACGTCGGTGCTGATGAAGGAAACCTTGCCGGCAACTTCAGCCGCGCCGCCCTCGGCCCGGAAGCGCACGGGTAGGCCGAGGCGCAGATAACGAGCGTCCTCCTGGCGGACGTTGAGCGTCAACCAGACCTGGCGCGGGTCGGCCACGACGAACAGCGTCTTGGCCGAATCCACCACCTCGCCGGCGACGATTTCGCGCGCGACCACGACGCCGCCCACCGGCGAAATAACAGGCAGTAGGTTGCCGGTGGTGGCGCTCCCGGCCAGGCGTTCGCGCAGGTCCCTGGGCAGCCCGAGCAACTGCACGGAGGCCGCGAGTTGGTCGTCGGTCAAACCCTTCGCGGCTTCGGCGTTGACGGGCAGGCCGAGGTTGAGCAGGGTTTGCTGCGCGGCCAGGGTGCGGATGCGGGCCTGGCTCAATTCGTTCTCGGCCGCGCGGTAGTCGCCCTCGGAGATGGCTGCCCGGGTGATGAGCCGCTGGGCGGCCTCGAAGGTTTTCGCCCGCAAATTCTGTTGGGCCGCCGCTTGCAAGTATTCCGTCTTGGCCTTGCCGACCTCGGCCGCATCGACCAGGGCGAGGACTTCACCCTCGCGCACCGGGTCGCCCACATCCTTGAAAACGCGCCACACCGAGCCGGGGACGCGGCTGGACAGGCGGGTGCGGGACTGGTCGTAACCGATCTCGCCGTTGGCGGCGACGTACTCGACCATCGGCGCTTCCTGGACCACGTCCACGTCCACGCCGGCCTTGTCGGCGGCACTGGCCGACGCGAATTGCAGTCGGCGTTCGTGCAGCTTGCAACGGCTGTTATTCTGCGCCCGTTCCAGCAAGTCGAGGGCCGCCTTGGTGTCGTACCGCGGCAGCTGCGGCGCACCGGCGACCTGCGCGAGTTCGGGGTTGTCCAGCGGACACTCCGGGACGCCGTGCTTCTTGCAGTAGGGCGTCGTCTTGCCGCGGGGCATGAGGGTCGGGTTGCACTCGACGCACTCGGACTCGGCCACGCCGTGCTCGTCGCACCAGTCCTTCTCCTCCGCCAGCCGACCGCCGACAAGGGTTGAAAACTTCGGCAGTTTCCAGCCGGTGTAGTGCCCGGCGACGGCCAGTCCGCCCAGGCCGAACAGCACGAGTAAGGTTGGCAGCACCCGGCCGAGCCAGGCCACGAGGCCCACCCTGGGGGCGACTGTAGCCGGGGTCGTCGGGTCGTTCAGCGCGGTGGACATGGAAGTTCTCCGGTAAGGGCAAAGGCTTGCCGTCAGCGCAATCAGAGCCGCGACCGTTCGGGAGCGGTGTGGGCGGCTTACGGGACCGTGGGCGTGTGGGTAGGGGAATGCGGTCAGATGCGAAGGGTGCGAAGGGTGAGGTAGAGCGGCAATGGCTCGTCCGCCGGGAGGAGATGCGTAGCAGCGGCTGGCGACGACGCAAGTCCAGTACCGCCATCAAAGGCCAGGTCCAGCCGCACGCAGAAGGCGGTAAAAGGCAAATGCCCCTGCCGGTGCAGTGTGTGCCCGACGAAGGCTTTGACGACCGGGCACCAAGGGGCGTGGTGATCGTCGTGGGGGGCCGGGGTATGCTCCTGGTGGTCGTGCTGGCGGGCGTCGTCGGCACAACAGTCCGGTGCGGATTGCTCTTCGTCCCCAACTTCAGACGTGGAGGCGACGCAGGGGGGTGGCGCGCACCGGCAGACCCCCGCGGGCTGGAGCATGGCCGGCACCAACAGTACGCACACCAACAATCGGAGCATTACACCACCGGTTCGGACGGAACGCATCGAATACGGCTTATCATCCAATTATCGGCTGACGGGGTGGGAAAGACAAGGTAAACTCGGCGCGGGGCAACATGACCACTTGTCTTCTTCACCCTTGCCACGCCCTTGGCAAGGGTAGGTGAGCGCCACTGCTTGCCCTTGGGCGTTGCTGCGTGCCAAAATCGCACCCTTGCCAATTTCCCGCGCTTTGGCAAGGGTGGGTGGGGCAGAAGCGACAAATGGCGACACCCCTCCTCGTTCCCAAACTCCTGTTTGGGAACGCCCTCCGCGAAACTCCTGTTTCGCGCTTCCTTCGCAGCCTGGGGGTGAAAGAAAGAGCAAATGGGGCGTCAGACGACCTCGGTGTGTCGTGGAGAACGTTCCCAAACAGGAGTTTGGGAACGAGGAGAAAGCGAAATTGCTTGACACGGTGCGCGGGCGCGATTCCAATAAGCTGGAGATAATGTGCCGGCGCAGGCACTAAAGTGCTGACTCTGCCGCACTATCGTGCCGGCGCGGCGATCATGTACCGGCGGTTCGCGATCATGTGCCAGCGCACGCTGATAGGGTGCTGACGCGGTGATCATGTGCCGGTGCCGGTCAGCATAATCACCAGTTCGGCGGCGCAGTGTATGGCTTACTGGCGAACCTCCGCGGACAGCTAGCTGTCCAGTGATGCCGGAGACATGATCGCCATACTCGATCCGCTCGTCGGCTCTCCGAATTCGTGGCCTGTTTGAGCATGCCGCGCATGTGAGTAGGGTTGTTAACCAGTCGGGAGATCTCAATGTCCGCCACCGTCGACCCACGATTCGCCGAAAAGTTACGCGAGCAACTTCGATTTCTCGGTCGCTCTGCGAACTTATACGACCAAGGGGCCGAGGATGAAGCCTTGCGCATGGCGACAGCATTGCGGGTGGTGGTTCACGACACGCAGTCGAGTCAGTCGGGTACGTCGCTGTTCAAGCATCTCGGCTTGACCAACACGCGGATGCTTTCGTCGTCACGAGGACACGGGAACTGGCAGGATTACCTCGCACAAGAGATCAATCTGAACTCTTCGGAACCTGTCAGAATGCGTCCCTTGCTCGGTCACCAGTTTTTTGAAGTGCCTTTTGCCCGCTGGTGGACAGATGAGCCGGTGTTTATTCACCAGACGCAAGACTATTCGAGGAGGCTCATTTGCTTGAGCGCTGCGAATAAGGATGGCGGTGCCCATGTAGACAGTAAGCTGGAGGAATACTATAAGACTCTGGTTGCGGGCCAGTACATGCTGGGAATTACTGGAGTAACCGTTCACTGCCCTGCGAGTAGTGCCGGGGCTTGAAGGCCGCCACGATGAGCCACCAACGAATGATACAGGAACTCCAACGCCGGCCGTTTTTGCAAGCGCAGGGTTTGCGTCACCGTCAGGATGCGCTCGACGA
>JBBRLG010000099.1:0-15704 GCA_038231495.1 Gemmatales bacterium
AGCTGCTGCTTCAAAGAAAGAAAGCGGCGGCAAGCCTACAAGCGGCGCGCTTGTGTGCGGCGGCGAGCCTACAAGCGAGCCGCTTGTGGCTACGGGATAGCCGCTGGTGGCTCACCCTCATTCCAGACCAAGCACATCTTTCATGCCGTACCGGCCTGCCCCCTTGCCGGCCAGGTATTTCGCCGCCGCCAGCGCGCCGTGGGCGTAGCTGTCGCGCGAATGGCCCTTGTGGACCAGCTCCAACGTCTCGCCCAGCGTGCTGAAGATGATCGTGTGTTCGCCGACGTTGTCGCCCACCCGAATCGCGTGCATGCCGATCTCGTGCGGCGGACGCTCGCCCACCAAACCCTCGCGGCCGTGGCGTAATTCCGTCTGCTTCATCGCGTCCTGCACGATGTGCGCGAATTGCAACGCCGTGCCGCTGGGTGCGTCCTTCTTGAAACGGTGGTGGCGTTCGACGATTTCCACGTCGAAGCCCTTGCCGTTCAGCAACTCGGCGGCACGCTGCACGAGGTCGAACAACACGTTGACGGACAGACTCATATTCGGGGCCATCAGGATCGCGGTGTGATGGGCCGCCGCCTCGATCTCGGCTTTTTGCGCGGGCGTGTGGCCGGTCGTCGCCACCACCAGTGGAATGCCGCGCGCCGTACACAACGGCAACACGTTCATCGTGCCTTCGGGCATCGAGAAGTCGATGATTACGTCCAGTCGATGGTTGTGCGGCACGTCCGCCCGCAACAGCACGCCGAGCGCACCCAGGCCGCAGACTTCGCCGATGTCGCGGCCCAGCAAGGGGTTGTTCGGCGCTTCGAGCGCGGCACCGAGCGCCAGTTCCTTGTCCTCGTGGGTCAAATGCACCAGGCGCTGGCCCATGCGCCCGGCGGCGCCGTTGATGCCGAGAACGGTCTTCATGAGTACACCTCGATCGCCTTGATGATTTCGTCGAGATCGTTGGGCACCTGTACGGCGCGGTTGGCGTACGTCGCCCGTCGCACGCCGCGGCTGCCGAGCACGTCGTCAAACGTCTTCTGGTCGGCACTGTGGTAGGCGACCGTCGCGATGGGGTCCTTGAGCTGATGGCCGGTCAGGATGCAGACGACGCGCTCGTCGGCACTGATGACGCCCTCTTGCCGGAGCTTGCGCGCGCCGGCCACACTCGCCGCCGACGCTGGTTCGCAACCGAGGCCACCCGCGCCAACCTTAGCCTTGGCGTCGAGCATTTCCTGGTCCGTTACCTCGCGCACCACACCACCGCAACGGTCCAGGGCGCGCAACGCCTTGACCAGGTTGACCGGGTGGTTGATTTCGATGGCACTGGCGATGGTCGAGGCGCGGATGTGCTCCACGTCGAGACTGCGATAATAACCCGCGCTGACGGTCGGGTCGTGCCGGCCCGCATTCCAGCGCAAATTGAAGCGTTCGTAAAGCTGGTTAAACGTGTTCGCCCCCGCCGCGTTGATGACCGCCAGCCGCGGCGCTCGCTCGACCAGCCCCAAGTCCAGAAGCTCGATGAACGCCTTGCCGAACGAGCTGACGTTGCCGAGGTTGCCGCCGGGCACGACGATCCAGTCGGGCACTTCCCAGCGCAAGGCTTCCAGCACGCGGTACATGATCGTCTTCTGGCCTTCGAGGCGGAACGGGTTGACGCTGTTGACGAGGTAGATGCCGAGTTTGCGTGCCACCTGCTGGACGCGCAGCATGGCGTCGTCGAAGTCGCCAGTAATCTGGACGGTCAGCGCGCCGTGGTCGAGTGCCTGGGCGAGCTTGCCGTATGAAATTTTACCGCTGCCGATGAAGACGATGCCGCGCATCAGGCCCGTCGCGGAACAGAAAACGGCCAGCGACGCGCTCGTGTTGCCGGTGCTGGCACACGCCGCCCGCTTGGCCCCGGCCATGCGGGCGTGGGTGAACGCCGCCGTCATGCCGTTGTCCTTGAAGCTGCCGGACGGGTTCATGCCCTCGTACTGCAAGAACAGGCAGCCCGGTTTCATGCCCACGAACCCGGCAACGAGGTCGGCGCGTTGAAGGATGGTCTGGCCTTCGCCGATGGTGAGGATTTGACTGGGCGGCGCGAACGGCAGAAACTCCCGGAAACGCCAGACGCCGCTGAAGCTGAGCGGGTTGGTGCGCTGCGCCCACTTCTCTTCAAATTCGCGCAGGGATTTCGGCGGTTCCAGGCGGTCCCAATCGTAGGCAACGTCGAGCAGACCGCCGCAGCGCGCACACTGGAACGCCGTCTCATCGACCGCGTAGGTGGCGGCGCAATCGGGGTGGATGCAGCGCTGGAAAACCGCGTCGGTCATGGCGGAAACGAATTTCGACGGATAGGGTGCGGGGGCTGTTTGCACTTCCCCCGCGACGCCGCCGTCAATAGTCCTTTGTGGTGAACCACCAGCAGGAGAAGCCTAACAGGACGACAATGTAGGCGATCGTGATGCCTAGAGTCTGGCCCCAGCCTGTTTTGTTATAAGATTTGTCCATCGCCTTGCGTTCCGGACTGTCAGGCCCGAGGAGATCGCGGGCTGTGACGTTGCCGCTCAACACGTCCAAATCTTTGTAGCGCGGCAGGATCAGGTGGGCCGTGTCCGCGGTCTTGACGAGGGCTTGCGGCAAAAGGTCCAGTTCCCGAATCCCATCGACGACGCGGTAGCTCCACCCGACGGCAAAGAGGATGGCCCAGGCGAAACAGGCCGCCAGGATGCAAACGATGGGGCTGCGCGTCGTCACGCCGACCGCGGTGGAAACGGCGTAGAAGATGGAGAACTGGAACGTCAGCACGAAGATGCTCAACAAGAATCCGGGTGCCCAAAGGCCGGATCGCAGGCTCAGGACGAGCCAGATGCCGACCACAACGACGATCGTGTTTAAGAACATAAATAGCAAGCCGCCGACGTACTTGTAAAGGAGCAACAGCCAACGGGGAATCGGCTTGGCAAGCAACAGGTCAACCGTCCCCTTGCGCAGCATGTTGGGGATATAAAAGGACGTGACCACCGACGCCAGCAGCATGGCGACGCCGGCGCCGAACCCGCCGATCACGACATCCTCGATGAGAAAAACTTCGCTGCCGATGGGCGTGTCTTCGGACCAGGTGTAAGAGCCGAAGCCCAGCGTCATCTTGTGCGGCCAGGTGCGGATCGTTTCCGCCCGCGGCAGCGTTTCCACCTCGAAGCGCGCGGTGTCGCTCCCGGATGGGGCGTAGTGAACGGTCTTGGGAACCATCGTTCCCTGGGCCGCGAGTTGGTTGGAGATGAAACGTTCCATCTGCGCCGGGGTGACCGCGTTGACCTCCTGCTCAATCTTTTTCATGAACTCTTCGACTTTTTCGTTCTGACCGCGGGCCGCGTCGCGCTGGAGTTGGATCATTCGTTTGCGCGCCTGCCGGTCGTCGTCGGTCATTTTGTCCTCGTCCATTTCCAGGGAGGACGCGTAAATCATTAACCGAAACATGCCCTTCGCGGACTGCGGCTTGCCGTCGGGTCCCGGCAGGGTCTGTTCGCGAACCACGATGGTAAAGCGGTAGTCGCCGTCCCAGGGCTTTTTCTCGTCCGTCTGCTTGAAGTCTTGGAGTTCGTATTTGAGGGGCGCTTCCGCGCCGATGAACGGGTTGGCCTTCCCGCCGGGGAAACGGCGGAGGATGGCCTCCACCCCTTTTTCGCCCGACTTCGGCTCGAAGCCAATGCTGGCGGCGGCGAGGATTGCCAGCCCCGACAGGACGAACATCGCGTACAGCACTTTGCTGTCGAGCGTCTCCTGGAGCGAGTCCTTCAAGATGGCAAAAAACTTCAGAACGTACTGGGTGAGGGAACGCATGGTCTTTGCCTCGCTCGGTTATTGGGGGAGCCTGCGCCGCCGGACGGGTTGATCGACGCCCGGTTCGGCCGCCTCGACGGTCTGGATAAAGAGGTCTTCCAGCGATTGCCGCTTTTCGGTCAGGTGCCGCAGGTTTAGACCCCGGCCGCGAAGAAGGTCGATGACGGGGTCGATCGTCTGGCCTTCTTTCAGTGCGACCTCCCAGAAGTCCCCGTCCCGGGCCACGTTGTACCCGAGTTTGCGGACATCGTCTTGCGGGAAGTCCTGCCGGGGAGCGAGGCCGATCAGGTAAAAACCGCGGCTCTGGGTCAGCGTCGCCATGTCGCCCTGGCGGATGATTTCGCCGCGTTGCATGATGACGACGCGGTCGCAAATCAACTCGACCTCGCCCAGCAAATGGGAATTGATGAAAATCGTCTTGCCCTGGTCCTTCAACCGATGGAGCAAGGCCCGGATTTCCTTACGCCCGACGGGATCGACCCCGTCGGTCGGTTCGTCGAGGAAAATGACTTCCGGGTCGTGCATGAGCGCCTGGGCGATGCCGAGGCGCTGCTTCATACCCTTGGAATAGGTGCGGATTTTATAGTTCATGCGCCCCTTGAGGCCGACCAATTCCAGCATTTCGGGGATGCTCTTCTGGCGAGCGGCACGTGGCATCTCCAGGAGGCTGCCGTAAAAATCGAGGAGGCTGTACCCGGTGTGGTAATCGGGAAAGCGGTGGTCCTCAGGCAGGTAGCCGACCCGAGTAAGCACCTGGGGGTGGCCGACCGGTTCGTCGAGCAATTCGGCACCGCCGTAGGACAGCTTGGTGATGCCGAGCATGATCTTCACAAGGGTGGTCTTGCCGGCGCCGTTTTGCCCCAGGAGGCCGAAGATTTCGCCCTTGTTGACGGTCAGGGTAACGCCCTTGAGCGCTTCGATCTTGCCGTAGTTCTTGATGAGGTTTTGGGTGGACAGGACCGGGACGCCCGGACGCGCCCCGCTCGAACTCGTCGACGAACTGAGCGGAGGTCCGGTCTGAATGCCATGCGTATCCGACGCCACGGGAAGCACCTCCAGGGCTTTGAGGACTGGGAGAGCGGCGCGCGTCCCCTTCGACACCACACCGCCGTAGCCGCAAGCGGCCCGCTTGCTGGCTAAACCCCCGCAGCAGCCAGCAAGCGGGCCGCTTGCGGCTACGCCCGCGACGGGGATTGCTCTTCAGGGAGAAGTGTAGCAGAGAAGGCTTTCGGCGTCCATGAAGGCGACGGGCACGACCGGCGATCTATTGCGGACCGGCTTTGTCCTCATAAGCAAACGGCGCCTCCGCCCGAATGTTCGCCACGCGCAAGAGCCGCTTGCCGTCCAGGACCGCGGCCAGTTCCGGCAGCACGTGGGCGGCGCGCCAGCCGCCCGTCAGCAGGCAATCCGCCACCGCCGTGCCGCTGCGGCGGGCGCGGACGAGTTGTTTGAGGTCCTGACCGCTGGCGACGAGATTCGGCGCGATGCCGAGGCGGATTGCCAGGTCGCCCAGCACCGCCGACAGCACGTTGCCGACCAGCGTCACCTGCGGCGGGTCCTGGTCGCGATCGACCGTTTTGGGACACTGTTCCGGCGGCAGCTCCCGCGCCGCGTTGACGACTTCCACGATCGCCCGCAGGTCGCGGTGCGGCAGGCCGCGCACCACCGACAGGTCGCGCTCCTTGGCCGGATTGCGGCGGGCGATCTCCGCCAATAAGTCGTCGCGGACGATGGCCCGCGTCGGGCGGTTCGTTTGCTCGGCGGCCTCCTCGCGCCAGGCGTAGAGGGCACGCACCACCGCCAGCCGCCGCCGGTCGAGCGACCCCAGACCGCGCAATTTCCGCCATTTCTCGGTGTTCGGCTCCTCCGGCGAAACGCTCGTTACGAGTCGATCGAACTCCTCCCGCGCCCAGTCCGCGCGGGCAAGTGAAGCCAATTGCGCCGACAACTTTTCCCACAGCGGCAGCAGGTAGCGCACGTCGTCGAAGGCGTAGCGAATTTGGGAGGCGGTCAACGGCCGGTCGCGCCACTCGGTCAGTGTTTCGCCCTTGGACAGGTAGACGCCGAGCAGCTGGTGGACGAGCGGCCCGTGGCCGATGGGGTACGTCATGCCGACCAGGCCGGCCGCGAGTTGCAGGTCGAACAGGTTGCCCGGCGGCTTGCCCGTTGCCAGCCGGCACAGGCGCACTTCGGCCCGGCCCGCGTGAACGATTGCGACGCGCGCCGGGTCCACGACCAGGTTCCAAAAGGCGTCGAGCGGTCCGGCACTGAGTGGGTCGATGAGGAACAGGCGTGCGTGCGTGGCCACCTGCACCAGGCAGAGGCGCGGGTGATAGGTGTCCTCGCCGACGAACTCCGTGTCGAAGCCGAAATGCGGCAGGGTGGCGAGATAGGCGCAGCACACGGCCAACTCTTCGGGCGTCGTGACGATCTGTTCCGGCAGGTCCGGCATGCGGGAAGTCCTCAGTAGGTTTGCCGCTGGCGGCTTTGCAAAGTCGCCAGCGGCAAGTCCGAATCAAATCGGTTCCTGGCTTACGCGCCGGCTGTTCCCCGACTTTTCCAGGCGGAGGCTCCGCTGTCGTGCTAAAATCGTTGGTGCCATAGGATCGCGAGGGGTGTGGGGAAAAGGTCCGGCGACTGAGGGTAACTTAGCAAAAGGCGCGGGCGGTGGCAGCCCGTTGACGCTGACGCGAAGGGGGTACGCCGATGCTGGCTGAATTCGTGGGTGAAAAAGTCGTCCTGGACCTGCGTTCCGAGTACGTGTGCCTCGGCACGCTGAAGCGCGTGGACGATTTCTTCCTGGAATTGCGGAACGCCGACCTGCACGACCTGCGCGACACGGAGACGACGCGCGAACGCTACGTCGTCGAGTCCAAGTTGACGGGCATCAAACGCAACCGCAAGCGCGTCGTGGTGCTGCGAGCCGACATCGTCGCGGTCGCCCTTCTCGACGACGTGGTGGATGAATAGTTCGGCACGGATAGGATAGCCGCGTGGTTTAACAACAAACGTATCGCCGTAAAGAATTGAGGGTAATGATGGCCGAAATGGACAGCAAGCTCACGCGCATCGGGGTCTTCTACGACGGCAACTTCTTCTTCCACGTCAGCAACTACTACCACTACAACCACGAGCGCCGCGCCCGCGTCAGCATCGGCGGCCTGCACTCCTTCATCCGGGCAAAGGTCGCCGAGTGTGAGGGCACCGACTCGCGATTCTGTCAGATCGTGGATGCCCACTATTTCCGCGGCCGCCTCCGCGCCGCCGACGCCGAAGACCGCGACCTGTTGTTCCGCGAGCGCGTCTTTGACGACGTGCTGGTCCGCGAGGGCGTGACGACGCACTACCTGCCGCTGACGCGCGAGGGCGAAAAAGGCATCGACGTGTGGCTGGCGCTCGAGGCGTACGAGCTGGCGATCTACAAGCGGTTCAACGTGATCGTCCTGGTGGTCAGCGATGGCGACTTTTTGCCGCTGGTGCGCAAGCTGAACACGATCGGCACGCGCGTCATGATGCTCGGTTGGGATTTCAAATACGTCGATCAGAACGGCAACGACCGCGAGACGCGCACCGCGCAGGTGCTGCTGGACGAGGTGACGTATTCGATCATGATGAACACGCTGATTGACGACCGCTCCAGTCAGCGCGACCCGCTCATCAACGGCCTGTTCGTGCCGCGCAAGGAGTTCAGCTTCAACGCCGCGCCGCCGGGCACGGCACCGGCCCCGGCGGCCCCCGCGGCGGTCGGGACGCCGGGCGAGATCAGCACGGGAACGCTGTGGACGCTGAAGAACGGCTACGGCTTCATCGCCCCGGAAAAGGGCGGGCCGAACATGTTCTTCTTCCACGGCGACGTGGTGGACGTAGACTTTTTGGACTTGCGGCTCGGCGAAAAGGTGCAGTTCGTCGTCGGCCAAAACGAGCGCGGCCTGTGCGCGAAACAGGTGCGGCCGCTGCGCCTCGTGGCCAACAACAATGAGCCGAAGGCGAACCCGATGCCGCCCGGCATTGTGACGCCGACGTTGTGACGGGTCATGTGGCGAAGCGTAAAAACGAGCCGGGAAAGGGCGTGTCCAATGAACGTTCAAGAGACCATCGATTTAGGCAACGGCCACCTGATCGAGATTGGGATACCGATGAACGACCTCGGACCGCTGGTGGCCGCCGTCGCGCGGCGGGACATACTCGACCCGAGTACCACCGCCGAGTTGATCGAAACCTTAGCGGCTTCCTTGGCGCGCCAACTAAACACCTCATCACCGCCGTCGCTGAGTTCTCTGTTGGAGCGGGTTACCGACGAGAATCGACACGGGGAAGTTGAGACGGGGCCGGCGGTGGGTAATGAAGCATGGTGAACCTACCGGCCGCATACGTTCCGGATAGCGGTGACGCCGTTTGGATCAACTTCGATCCGCAAGCCGGACACGAACAGGCGAGTAAGCTAAAGGGTTTATATACCGCGAGACGGGGGATTAGGGATGAGCTTGATCCGCGCAAAACTGGCGCTAAAAAACCCTCGCCAGCCCGAATTGCCGGCCATTGAGGTCGAAGCCCTGGCCGATTCAGGCGCGGTGCATCTGTGCATCCCGGCCCACGTCCAAATCCAGCTTGGGCTGGAAGAAATTGCGCGAAAGGAAGTTACCCTGGCGGACGGCGGCAAACAACTCGTGACCTATGTAGGGCCTGTCGAACTGCGTTTCAAAAACCGCGTCGGGTTCGCCGGTGCCCTGGTACTGGGGGATGAGGTTCTGCTCGGTGCCATTCCGATGGAGGACATGGATTTGGTTCTGATTCCGAAAACCCGAACCCTGGACGTGAATCCGGGAAGTCCCAACGTTGCCACGTCGGTCGTCAAGTAGTCCAAAACCGAAGGGAGTTGGTTGCCATGATCAAGGGCGTTCACACGATGTTCTACTCGTCCCAACCGGAAGAGTTGCGCGCGTTCTTGCGCGACAAGCTGTGTTTGCCGTACACCGACGTGGGCCACGGCTGGCTGATCTTCGACCTGCCGGAAGCGGACATGGGCTGCCACCCCGCGGAGGACAAGGATGGCGGCCGGCCGGGGACGCACAACATCTCTTTTTACTGCGACGACATTACGAAAACCATCGCCGAACTCAAAGCGCGCGGCGTCGAGTTCATCGACGACATCGCCGACGGGGGCTTTGGGCTGGTAACGCATTTCAAGATGCCAGGCGGGGTCACGGTCATGTTGTATCAGCCGCGGTACACGAAACACTCTGGATCCGTTTTCGTAAGCGTTCACCGTTTTGTCGAAAGGAGACTTTTGTGCCCTCGGCTCGGAAGCTCCGCCGCGCGCCAACGGCCCTACCGCCTGCCCCAAGGACTGTGCCGTTGGTGGTCAACTCCGGGGGGGGGTGTGCCAGGGGGTGCGGAAACGAACTTTCTCAAAGCATTAGCCCGCTGACGTTTAGGACGAAAAAGTTCGTTTCCGCGTGCATCGCCCCGAAGGGAAACAAGGGGAGTCCGGCAGAAACGAACGGTGACGCGCGTCCTGCGCTGCCGCGCACCCAGAAAACTCCCAGCACGGGATGTCTATTGCTGTCCGACTCCCACCACCGCGGTGAACGGTTACCCGTTTTCTTACAAGGCGCAAGGAGAATCATCATGTCTGACAAAGAGGTCGTACGCGACGCGCTTCGGCGGATGCCCGAGGAAGCCAGTCTGGAAGAAATCAGTGAAGAAATCGCGATCCTGGCAGCGATTCGTCGCGGGGAAGCCGCTGCAAATGAAGGGCGGATCGTCGCGCACGAGGAACTCAAAAAGAGGTCCACTACATGGATTGGCAAATAGCCTTGACCGCAGCCACGATTGGAATCAGTTTTTCCGCCACGCCTCCTCAAAAAACCGCACCCAGTTGCGGTGCATGATCCCCGTGATGTCGTCGTTGGAGTACCCGCGTTGCCGTAGCAACTCCGGCAGGCGTTGCAAGTCGGCGATGGTGTCGAGGTCGCACGGCGTCTGCTCGCGGCCGAAACCGCCGTCGAGGTCCGTGCCGAGCGCCGCGTGCTGCGCGTTGCCGGCCAACTGGCACACGCGGTCGATGTGATCGACCATCGCCGCCAGCGTGACGCCGACGATTTCGGGCCGCGTCTTGCCGCGAATCCAGTTCGGCACCAGCATCCAGGCGTCGAGCGCCGCACCGATGACGGCCCCGCGCGCGACCAGGCATTTGATTTGGTCGTCGGTCAGTTGGCGTTGGTCCGGCACCAGGGCGCGGCAATTGTGGTGGCTGGCCAACACCGGGCCGTTGAAGGCGTCCAGCGCTTCGTCGAAACTCTGGTCGGCAAGGTGTGTCACGTCCAGGATCATGCCGCACTTTTCCATCTCGCGCAGGAGCGGCTTGCCCGGCGGAAATAAGCCACCCGCGGTGCCGGTGCCGTGCGCGTAGGGACTGACGCCGTAATGAGCCGGGCCGATGACCCGCAAACCGGCGGCATACCATTCGTGGACCTGTTCGGGGTACAAAACCGCATCGGCCCCCTCCATGCTCAGGATGAAGCCGAGCGGCTGGCCTTCACCGCCCTGTTGCCAGGCGGCGACGTGTTCGCGTAACGTCGCGGCATTTGTAATCCAGCGCAGATACTTTTGTTCGACCAGCGCCCGATAGTACGCCATCTGGCCGATTGACGCAGCGTAAGCGGCTTCCATCGCGTCGTAGCGCTGGATCGCGGGCATGAGGTTGGCGCGGTGCAAGCGTGGCAGTAGCGTGGCAATGAAAACGCCAACGCCGCCGCGGCGCAACTCCACGAACGAGACCGTATTCTCGCCGCGACCCTTGCCGGTCATCTCTTGCTCGATCTCGCGGCGGCGGATTTCGGCCACCGGCAGCCGCAGGTCGCGGTTCCAGTCCAGGGCGTTCCAGGCGAGATCGAGGTGGGCGTCGAAAAGGAGGTGCTGCGGGTGTGCCGGCATGGCGCGTTGTTCCACGGTGGTCGGGACGGCGAGGTTAAGAATCCAGGCCGCTTGTAGCACGGGCACTGGTCATTTCGCAATCCTTTTTTATCCTGCCTGTGTGCGAAAACCATTGAACGCAAGGGATCGAGGCACCACCATGCGCGACATCAAGGTCGGAGACATTACGGAAACCGTGATCGAGCGGGGCGACTACCCGCCGGCGAAACTCAAGGCAATCCTCGGTGCGGAGACGGTGGCCGTCCTCGGCTACGGCGTGCAGGGTCGCGGCCAATCCCTCAACATGAAAGACAACGGCGTCAAGGTCATCGTCGGCCAGCGCGAAAAGACCAAAAGCTGGGACCTCGCCGCCCAGGACGGTTGGGTGCCCGGCCAAACGCTTTTCCCCCTGGAGGAGGCGGCGCAGCGCGGCACCGTCATCCAGTATCTGCTGTCGGATGCGGGGCAAAAGGAGTACTGGCCGACCTTGAAACCACTTCTGACCGCGGGCAAGGCGCTCTATTTTTCGCACGGCTTCAGCATCGTCTACAGCGACCAGACCGGCGTGATTCCGCCCAAGGACATCGACGTGATCCTCGTCGCGCCCAAGGGGTCGGGTACGACCGTCCGCCGGCTGTTCCTCGAAGGCAAGGGCATCAACTCCAGCTTCGCCATCCAACAGGACGCCTCGGGCCGCGCCCGCGAACGTGCCCTGGCGCTCGGCGTCGCCATCGGGTCGGGCTACCTCTACGAAACGACGTTTCAAAAAGAGGTCTATAGCGACCTGACCGGCGAGCGCGGCGTGCTGATGGGTGCAATTTACGGCCTGTGGTTGGCGCAATACGAAGTGCTGCGCGAGCACGGTCATTCGCCGTCGGAAGCGTTTAACGAGACGGTCGAGGAGGCGACGCAGAGCCTTTACCCGCTGATCGCCGAGAACGGGATGGACTGGATGTACGCCAACTGCTCGACGACGGCCCAGCGCGGGGCGCTGGATTGGTTTACCCGCTTCCGCGACGCCTCCAAACCGGTCTTTGAGGAGCTGTACCAGAAAGTCGTCGCCGGCGAGGAGACGCGCCGCTCCCTGGAATCGAACAGCCAACCCGACTACCGCGCGAAGCTCGAAAAAGAGCTTAAAGAGATCGCCGACAGCGAAATGTGGCGGGCCGGTGCGGTCGTGCGCTCGCTGCGGCCGGAACGCAAGTAGGTCGCCGGGCGGATTTGCGGATTCTATCGATTTTCCGGTAAATACCGTTGACAGGGCAACGAGGATAAGTTACCTTCACCCTCATCATACGGCCTCTTCTCTGTTCCGGCCCCGCCGGTTCGCACCCGCGAACGGCGGGGTTTTTTTGTCGCCAGCTGTTGGTCCTTTCGCTACAATAAAGGAGCTTGCAACCGCAAGTCTCCACCCTCTGGTGTACAAAAACACCCATCGCTAAGTTTTCGGAAAGGTCTGGACCGTGACGGTACGATAACGGTGCCTCCCGCACGAGTGCGGCGACGGCCAGGTCGGCACGGCCCCACTGCCACAGGAGATTACGATGTTGACGCCGGAATGCCTCGATGAGTTGCGGTCCGCCTGGCTGCCGAATATGACCGATACCGGTCTCGAACGCCTCCTTTCGCTGCTGGAAAAAAGTAGTCCCCTGCTCATTCACGGTTGTTTCACCAAGGCGGTGCCGATGGGCTGCCTGGCATCGCACCTGGCCTGGCACCACCCGCGGACCGCCCATATGACCCAGGAAGCCGGCATTAACTGGTTGCACCAGGTCGCCCACCTGAACCCGGCTACGTCGGTCGTGTTGCACGAATGGGACCGTCGCGGCGTCCACGACCTCGAGTTGCGGGCCGACCTGCTCGCCGAGTTGCGCGGCGAGCAAAAGCAGCGGGCCGAAAAACCCGCGTGGCGGCGGGCCAACTGTCCGGTCGAAGTTTGAAAGGCGGGAATGCGATGTTGCCGCGTGTCCTCGAACCGGAAGTGATGGACACCCCGGAAGAAGCCCGCGACTACGACGCGATGGACCACGCCGCCGTCAACCGCGTCTTTGTCACGGACTTCCTCGCCTTCGGGGAGACGCTGGAACTCAGCGCGAACCGCGGCAAGCCCATCGGCCACATCCTCGACGTCGGCACCGGCACTGCCCAGATTCCCATCGAACTCTGTTCCCGCGGTGTCTTCTGCCAGGTGACCGCCATCGACCTCGCCGAGGAAATGCTGCGCGTCGGCCGTGAAAACCTGCGGCGCGTCGGCCTGGAAAACCGTATCCAGCTGCGGCGTTGGGACGCCAAACACATGCCCTGCCCCGACGGCACGTTCGACATCGTCATCTCCAACAGCATCGTTCATCACATCCCCGACCCCGCCGCCGTGTTCGCCGAGATGGTGCGCGTGGTCAAGCCGGGTGGCGTGCTCTTCGTCCGCGACCTGTTGCGGCCGACGGACGAGGCGACCTTGCACAAGCTTGTAGAAGCGTACGCGGCCGGAGCGAACGCGCTACAGAAAAAACTGTTCGCCGAATCGCTGCATGCCGCGTTGTCCGTGGCGGAAGTGCGGCTGCTGGTCAGCGGTTTCGGTTTTGCGCCCGAAGGCGTGAGGCAGACGACGGACCGTCACTGGACCTGGCGGGCGACGAAGCCCACCCGTTGAAAGGGCACCGCCCTTTCCGCCCCGCACCGCCGAGTTGCCCATGACGGCCCTCGAATCCCTCGGACACGTTACCCATTTCGCCTTGCGGGTCTTATTTTCCCTGCCGTTGGCAGTGACGCGCACCCAGGAGTGCGGCGTCCAACTGTACCAGGTTTTTCTGCGCGCGCTGCCCCTTGGCGTGGTTGGCGGGCTGGCGCTTGGCGCGGTGATCTGGATGCACGCCCGCGATCCCCTGCGAACCGTCGGCGGCCCCGCGGCGGTCGAAATCCTGCCGCGCGCCCTGGCCAAGGTCGTCGTCCTGGAACTGGCGTCGATCATTGCGGGCCTGATCGTCGCCGCACGTTCGGGGGCCAGCCTCGGTGCCGAGTTGAGTTCCATGCACTTGACCGAACAGATTGACGCGATGGAAGTCCTCGGCGTATCGCCCCTGCGCGAACTGATCGCACCGCGCGTGCTGGCGTGCATGGTCGGGTTGCCGCTGTTGACGGTGTTCGTCACTTACGCCGCCATCGGCTCGGGTTACCTCATGGAAGTGCTGATTGGGTCGATGTCGCTGGTGCGCTACCGCAACGAAATCCTGAGTCTCTTACTGTTGCGGGATGCGATCCCTTCCTTGCTAAAAACCGTCGTCTTCGGCTACCTGATCGGCGTCACGGGCTGCTACTGCGGCGTCAACGCCCAGGGCGGCACCGAGGGCGTCGGCCGCGCGGCAACGCGGGCGGTCGTCGGGTCCATTTTTCTGGTCTTCCTCGCGGACGTGGTTCTCGTCCTTTTAATCCAGACCGTGCTGTGATTTATCCATTCCAAAGCCGGGCCGAAACGGTTTTGTAACCGTTCACTCCCCCCCTTGCGAAGGGGGGGTGAAGAGAGCGTCATGACCGAGTACTTTAATCGTTCTTACCCCCCCCCTACCCCCCCCTTCGCAAGGGGGGGAGCAGTTGATGCCGGTGAACGGTTACACGGTTTTCTAACGCAGGTGATTCGGAAACGCCGGTTTGGGCAAAGCCTTACCCCTTACCCCTTACCCCGCTGCGAACCCCTTTCTCCGATTTGGTTCCAAGAAAAGCTTGCAATTAAACGAAAACCGGGTAAATTTATCGATTGCGGAGACTCTCATAATCGACTCACAATTGACAGTCTCGCACTTTTACTCATCCTTTTTGGTCCAAGGAGTATCGCATGCAACGGTTCCTCTCTCGCGCGGACCGTATTCCTCGCCCGGCCCGCGGTGCCTTTACCCTCATCGAGTTGCTGGTGGTCATCGCGATCATCGGCATCCTGATCGCGCTGTTGCTGCCCGCCGTGCAGAAGGTCCGCGAAGCCGCCGCCCGCATCCAGTGCGCCAACAACATCAAGCAGCAAGGGCTGGCGATTCACAACTGCCACGACACGATCGGCCGTTTGCCGCCCCAGGCGGGCACCTACGCCGGCGCGTATTACGGCCCCCTCTACTTCCACATGCTGCCGTACATGGAACAGGGCAATGTCTGGAACGGCGCGGCCTACCTGGACTACACCGCCCAGGTCGGCACCCTGAAGCCGAACCCGGCCACCACGATCAACATCGGCCTAATCTGGCCCACCTGGGACTCGGTCAACATCTCGAATAACACCTTCCTTCGGCAAACGCAGATCAAGCCGTACCAGTGTCCGAGCGACCCCACGCTCGGCAACGGGTTGGACTGGACGCCGGGCGACTCGTCGTATGCCGGGAATTTCCTGGTCTTCGGCGGGGTGGACAACATCAACTCCAACTCCAACTGGGACGCCCACGCCACGTTCCAGGCCAACTTCCAGGACGGCCTGTCGAACACCATCATGATTGCCGAGAAATATTCCCGCTGCGACGGCAGCGGCAGTCCCGGCGGCACCTGGTGGATGCGCGGGGTCTATCACGGCGCTCGGGGCGCGCCGGGCGGCTCGGACGACAGCTATCCGGGCGACCGGCTATCCGCGGTTTTCGGCGGCGGCCGAGGCATCGACGGGACCGTTTGGTTCACAGGAACCTCTTCCTTGTTCCAAGTAAAGCCCATATTTCCTTTGAAAACCTCCGGGAGTGGCGGACAATGCGACCGGCGTCTGGCCTCCAGCGGCCACACCGGCGGCATGAACGTCGGCCTGGCGGACGGCAGCTGCCGCTTCCTGTCCCAGGGCATCACTCCCACCACCTGGGCCGCGGCGTTGACGCCGGCCGGTGGCGAGCCGCTGGCCAGCGACTGGTAAGCGTGTCGCTCTGCTGAATTTCGACATGCAACTTTTTTAGCGAGCCGGGAGCGTCAGCGACCGTAGCCGCAAGCGGCCCGCTTGCTGGCTCCGCAAGCGG
>JBBRLG010000100.1:0-15581 GCA_038231495.1 Gemmatales bacterium
CAATCCGGAGCGACCCGGACGGTTTGAGCCGCGAGCGGTAAAGCGGAGGCCAAAACAGTACGACCGCCTGAACCAGCCGAGGAGAATTCTGCGGGAACGCTTGTGCGGCTAGGAGATACGGCTTAAGGAAATGCCATTCCACGCTGTCCCCTTTTATTCCCCTGTCCCCTTTTATTCCCCTTTTATTCCCCGGCGCAAGTATTGGCCCGAAGACTGATTACTGGATGACATCGCCGGCCCGGCTCTTCCCCAGAGCGGCACCGCCATACCGAAGGCAAAACTGCTACAATGCTCGCATGGCTACCCCCTCGCCGGGCCCTCGGACTCCTGCGGAACGGCGCGCCCGGCGCACCCGTGCCGCCCGCATCGCGCGGGAACTGGGGTTCGTCGGCAGCATCGAGTACCGCCACGTTTACAGTCAAACGGGGGGCGCGCAATACGGCCGGGGCAACACGGCCGAAGACGACCTGCTCACCGTCTATGCCGAAGCATTCGAGCGCGATGCCGACCCGGAGGATTTTTCGCTGGAAGCGATTCTGGCACACGAACGAGGCCATCAGCTGTTGGCGCGCCATCCGCGCATCGCCAAACGGGTCGCGGGGCGAATCTCCGCAGGCAGCGAAGAAATCCTCGCCTCGCTCCTGGGGGCTATGCTCTGTGCCGTTGAGGCCGACCGGGATGCGCTGGTCGGCAAGGCGACTGTAGAATTGCTCGATCACGGCGAGACCGTCGAGGTGGCAACCCGGCGGTTGCAAGACCTGTGGGACCTGTTGGAGGCACTCTTGTGATCGGTTCAAAGAAGCTCAGCACAATTCGTCAAGACCTGCGCCGCGCGTTGGCCGAGACCGGGGAGGATCCGATTCGCTGGCTGGAGGAGCGCATAGCCGGGGCCGAAGGCCTGGGGACTGCTCCTCCAGGGGAGAGCGAAGTCCTCCATTCCCTGCGGCGCATCCTTGAAGCTCCAAGACGATCCCCACGGCAGCGGAAGCGAATCGGCACGAAGAAGGGAAGCGAGCCGGTTCGGTGAGGACCGAAGAAGAACAAGGGGACAGCGTACTTTTCCCTTCTTCCGGCTTCGTCGGCTTGAGGGATGATCGGCCGTGCGTCCTCCAATTCAAGGTCGGAGCGGCAGCACGCGCTCGCGTGCCAACGTAACGGGCGGGGATAGACGTTTTGCGAATGCCGATTCCGGGTAGGTGTTGTACAACCGATGGGTGCCCTGCTTTCGCGGCCCCTGCCTCATCTCGTGGACCCGCCAGGAGTTTGGAAGGGCCGCGAAAACAGGGCACACACCGCGGTTCGCCTCAGGATACACGCATTCGCCGACGTGTTCCGTTCGTCCATGGCCACCCCGCCGCGCAAATTCTTTCCCATTGTCGTTGTTCAAACGGCGTTCTGCCGGTTATACTGGTAAATGAGTCAGTCCGCTCCGCAACGGCGCACGCGCCGTAACCCTCGCTTTTTCGTGGAGACTGCGTCATGGCCCTCGCGACCGTGTCCCCCCTCCTGCTCCAGCAGATCAACCGCGTCCGGCGGCGCCTGTTCTTGCAACAGGTGCTCACCTACCTCGTCTGGAGCCTGCTCGGCGCGCTCACGGCGTCGGCACTCTGGTTTTTGGTGCAGCCGCTCGTAATCCAGGACGCGGCCCCCTGGCTGCGCTGGACCGTCCTCGGCGCGGCCGTCGCCGCGGTCACGGCCGGCTCGATCGTCGTCGCGGTGCTCAAGGCACCCTCGGCTGTGACGGCGGCCCTGTCGCTGGACGAACGCTTTCAGTTGCGCGAGCGCGTCACCACGTCGCTGACGCTGGAGCCGGCCATGGCGAACAGCCCCGCCGGCCAGGCGCTCCTGGCCGACGTGCAGAGGCGGCTCGACCCCGTGCGCGTCGGCGACCGCTTCCCGGTGCAAGTGCCGTGGACTGCCTGGCTCGTGCCAGCCGGTGCCGCCGCCATTGCCCTGCTGGCCGTGTTCTACAACCCGGTCCTGAACACCGTGAGCGTGGTCGCCAGCGATGAAAAATTGGCCGTCACGGCGGAGGAGAAGACCGAAATCCAGAAGAAGCTCGACCGCCTCAAGAAGCCGGAGCCGAAGCTGAACGAGCCGCGGTCGCGCTCGCAGGAGTTGGCCAACCTCGAAATGGAGTTGGACAAGCTGGCGCACAAGCCGCACGACACCAAGGACGAGGCCAGCGAGTTGATTAGCAAGATGACGGAGATGGAAGACAAGATCAAGAAGCAGCAGCACGACGCCCAGGACAAGGACGAAGCCCGCAAGGAAGCCATGAAGCAGCTGGACAAGGTGATGAAAAAGCAGCCCAAGAACGGCCCGGCGGACGAGCTGCGCAAGGCGATCGACAAGAACGACATGCAGAAGGCCGAGGAAGAACTCGACAAGCTGGCCCAGAAGCTCCAGGCCGAGGACAAGGCGGAGAAGCTCAAGAAGAAGCTCGAAGACCCGAATCTGACCAAGGAAGATCGCGAAAAGACCCAAAAGGAACTCGACAAGACCAAGGACCAGCAGCTGAGCAAGGAGCAGAAGGAAGCGCTTCAGGACCAGGTCGGCGAAATGAAGGACAAGCTGGACCGCCTGGCGCGCAAGCAGGAAGAGGACAAGGAGAAGGAAAAAGACCTGAAAGAGAAGGCCAAGAACGGCGAGATCGACCCCGACCAGCTGAAGAAAGAGTTGGACGACCTCGATAAGGGCAAGATGAGCGACAAGGACGTGCAGGACCTCAAGGACCTGGCCGACAAGCTGGGCGAGTGCCAGCAGTGCATGAAGGACGGCAAGAACGGCGAGGCCGGCAAGAAGCTGTCCGAGTTGGCCGACGAGATGGACCGCCTGGACTCCGAAGCGTCGGACGACCGCAAGGCGCTCAAGAAGAAGCTGGAAGAGTTGAAGGAGGCGAAGAAGTCGCTTTGCGAAGGCTGTGACGGCCAGTGTGACAGCGAAGGCCGGTCGATGAAGAACAAGGGCGGCATCGGCAAGGGGCCGCGCGACTACGTCGAGGACGACAACACCGGCTCGAAGAAGACGCGCGAGCGGTCGCAGCTGGACAACAGCAAGGTGAACGTGGTGGACCACGTGCCGGGCCAGGGCATGAAGACGCCGAAGTCGCAGGACGAGCTGCGTGAGGACATCAAGCGGGCCAGCCAGGAAGCCCCGGAGGCGATCGACCGGATGCGGCTGCCGAAGTCCGCCAGCGACATGACCCGCGGCTACTTCGACAAGCTCCGCGGCTCCGACAAGAAGCCCGGCGAGCAGCCGAAATAAGGTGGTTGGCGGTTGGTGGCCGGTGAAGAGACTATCTTCACCGGCTACTTGCGTTTCTACGCTTGTCATACGCTCTGAAGAATCAACGAGTCAACGGCGAGCGTCGGGGCGTAAGCCCGACGTGTGCGGGGTGAATCCACGTCGGGCTTACGCCCCGACGCTCGCCCGGATTTCTAGCGACTCCGCAGTTATACTGATCGGTGACGGTTCGCTACCCACCCCGGGGGATTGTCGATGCTCCCCGAAATCGAGCAAGCCCACCATCGGCTCATCGACCAACTTGTCGCCCGCGGCGCGCTGTGGTCGCAACCCCTCATCGCCGCTTTCCGCGATACGCCGCGCCACCTCTTTCTCGACCGCGTGTACAGCTTCCAACGCCCGGACGGAAACTGGAAGGTGGTGCCGACGCAGCCGCTCGACAAGGCCGGGCTGAAACTCGTTTTCTCCGACCGCGCCCTGATCACCCGCCTCAGCCCGTCGGGGCCAGGCCAGTCGCCGTTGCCAATCAGCTCGTCGAGCCAGCCTTCGCTCATGGCTCAAATGCTCGAAGACCTGTACCCCGCGCCCGGCCTCGACGTGCTCGAAATCGGCGCGGGCACCGGCTACAACGCGGCCCTTCTCGCGGCGACCGGCTGCCGGGTCTTGTCCGTGGACGTGGACCGGCGCGTGCTCGCGGAGGCGGAGGCGCATTTGCAAGCATTTCCGGAGCGCGACGTGCGTTTCCTGCACGCCGACGGCCGGGCGCCGCTGCCGGACGGGCCGTCGTTCGACCGCATCGTGGTCACGGCGGCGACGCCCGACCTGGAACCGTCGTGGTTGCAGCAGGCACGCGACGGCGGCATGGTGCTGGCGCCGCTGGCCCTCGCGCCGGGGTTGGCCTGCACGGTACGCGGCACCGTGTACGACGGCGTGTTTGACGGCCGGCTCGTGCGCCCGGCGTACTTCATGCCGCTGCGCGAGGAGGAAAGCGCTTCCGGGCCAGACCCGACCGCGCCGGCGGGGACGCTGCCCGCGCCGGGGACAATGCAGGCGGTGCCCGCGCCGTGGGCCGACTGGAACGAACGCAAGGCACTGCCCGGCACGCCGCCGTACCCCCAGGCGTTGGCCTTTCTCGGCTGGCTGGAAGGGCTGGTGGTAGCGTTCCAGCCAGGCCCGGACGGCCGGCCCACGTTCGGCGTCGGCGACCTGGTGCAAGGCCACGCCTGCTGGCTGGGCCAGCGCGAGTGGCGCGTCACCGGCACCGCAGGCCACGACCTCGGCTTGCGGCTGTGGCGCACCTTCCTCGACACCGGCGCGCCGTGGCCGACGGAGTTCCGCCTGCGCGCCTGGCCGGCGAAACGGCCGACGCCGACGGCGGTGCTCGAAACGCCGGCGGCCCGGCTCACCTACCGCCGCGACGGCAGCCGCTGCCGGCAGCTGTGGGAACTGCTCGACCCGCGCGAGCGGCCCGGTTGGTTCTGAAAAAACCTGCACCTCTACCGCCCCGCGTCCTATAATTACGGCTTCCGTAATTACACCCCGCGACCGGGACGTACAGGCATGAAAAAGGCGATCATCACCGGCATCACCGGCCAGGACGGTAGCTACCTCGCCGAACTGCTCCTCGAAAAAGGCTACGCGGTCCACGGCATCGTCCGCCGGGCCAGCACCGAAAACTTCGAGCGCATCGCGCACCTCACCGACCGCATCACGCTGCACCAGGCCGACCTCCTCGACCAACTCTCGCTCATCGAAGTGTTGAAGGAAGTCCGGCCGCAGGAGGTCTACAACCTCGCGGCCATGAGCTTCGTGCCGACCAGCTGGAAGCAACCCGTCCTGACCGGCGAGTTCACCGGCATCGGCGTGACGCGCGTGTTGGAGGCCGTCCGCCTGCTCGACCCCAAGGGCATCCGCTTCTACCAGGCCAGCAGCAGCGAGATGTTCGGCAAGGTGCAGGAGACGCCGCAGCGCGAATCGACGCCGTTCTACCCGCGCTCGCCCTACGGCGTGGCCAAGGTGTACGGCCATTTCATCACCGTCAACTACCGCGAAAGCTACGGCATGTTCTGCTGTAGCGGCATCCTGTTCAACCACGAATCCGAGCGCCGCGGCCGCGAGTTCGTGACGCGCAAAGTGACCGACGGCGCCGCCCGCATCAAGCTGGGGCTGGCGAAGGAACTGCGGCTGGGCAACCTCGACGCCCGGCGCGACTGGGGCTTTGCCGGCGACTACGTTCAGGCGATGTGGCTGATGGTGCAGCAGGACAAGCCCGAAGATTTCGTGATCGCGACGGGCGAGGCGCACACGGTCGGCGAGTTGGTGCAGGTGGCGTTCGACGAGGCGGGGTTGGACTGGAAGAAGTACGTCGTGCAAGACCCGTCGCTGGTGCGGCCGGCGGAGGTGGACCTGCTGATCGGCGACGCGACCAAGGCGCACAAGTTATTGGGCTGGAAGCCGAAGGTGGGCTTCCACGAGCTGGTGAAGCGGATGGTGCGGGCGGACGTGGAACTGCTGACGAAGCAACGGAAGGGATGACCCGGTTCGCTGCTTGCGGCTGAGCGCGAGGCGCAAAGCCGCAAGCGGCAAGGCGAGGGAGTGTGAACCGATGCGCATCCTGGTCACGGGCATCACGGGCTTCGCGGGCGGCGCCCTGGCCGAGGCGCTCCTGGCACGCCCCAACGTCCAGGTGTTCGGCCTGAGCCGCGGGAACGTGTGGCCGGCCCTCTGGTCGCACCTGGCGGACAAGGTGCCGCTGGCGAAAGCCGACTTGCAAGACCCGCAAAGTATCGAAAGCGTGCTGCGCGAAGTCCGGCCCGAACAGGTGTACCACCTCGCCGGTTATGCCCAGGTGGGCCGCTCCTTCCAGGAACCGGATGCGGCGTGGGCGGGCAACCTGACGGTGACGCGCGCCCTGTACGACGCGGTCGCGCACTGGGGCGGCAAGCCGCGCATTCTGTTCGTGGGCAGCGGCATGATCTACGGCGACAACACTCGCAGTGACGAGGTGCAGACGGAGTTGACGCAACTGCGACCCAATAGCCCCTACGCCGCGAGCAAGGCGGCGGCGGACCTTGTCAGCTACCAGGTTACGCGCAGTCCCGGCCTCGACGTGGTGCGGGCGCGGCCGTACAACCACATTGGTCCGGGCCAGTCGGCGGAGTTCGCGATTGCCAGCTTCGCCCGCCAGATCGTCGCCATCGAGCGCGGCCACCAACCCGCGGTGTTGGAGACCGGCAACTTGAACCCGCGCCGCGACCTGACCGACGTGCGCGACATGGCGGTCGCGTACTTGCTGCTGATGGAAAAGGGCCGGACGGGCGAGGCGTACAACATCGCGTCGGGACCGCTGCACTCCATGCAAAACGTGCTCGACCGCCTGCTGGCGCTGGCCGGCATCCAGGTCGAGGTCCGCCAGCGCAGCGCCCTGGTCCGCAGCACGGAACTGGTCGGCGTGCGCGTGGACACGACGAAATTGCGCACCGAAACGGGCTGGACGCCGCGCTACTCGCTGGACGAGACGCTGCGCGACACGCTGGCCTTCTGGCGACGACAACCTTAGCGCTCCGCCGCAAGCGGCACATACGAAAGAGGTCCGCATCGCATGAAGATTGCCGTCATCGGTACCGGCTACGTCGGCCTCGTCACCGGCACCTGCTTCGCCAATTCGGGCAACGAGGTCACGTGCATCGACAAGGACGCCGGCAAGATCGAAACCCTGCGCGCGGGCCGGCTACCGATCTACGAGCCGGGCCTGCTCGAACTGGTACAACGCAACCGCCGCGAAGACCGCCTCGTCTTCACGACCGACCTTGCCAAAGGCATCGCGCCCGCGCCGCTGATCTTTATCGCCGTCGGTACGCCGCAGGCCGCCGACGGCTCCGCCGACCTGTCCACCCTCTGGGCCGTCGGCGACGCCCTAGCCGAACACGTCAACGGGCCGAAGATCGTCGTCATCAAAAGCACCGTGCCCGTCGGCACCAACCGCACGCTTGCCGAGCGCCTGGCCACGAAGGCGAAGTTCCCCATCGACGTGGCCAGCAACCCGGAGTTCTTGAAGGAAGGCACGGCCCTCGACGACTGCCAGAAGCCGGACCGCGTCGTCGTCGGCGTGCGCCGGCCCGAAGTCAAGAAGGTGTTGGAAGAGTTGTACGCCCCCTTCCTGCGCACCGAGCGGCCGTTCCTGGTCATGTCGCCTGAAAGTGCCGAGATGACCAAGTACGCCGCCAACGCCATGCTGGCCACGAAGATCAGCTACGTCAACGAGATGGCCAACCTGTGCGAGAAGATGGGCGCGGACATTAACGACGTGCGCCGCGGCATCGGCCACGACGCCCGCATCGGCTTCCAGTTTCTCTTCCCCGGCGCGGGGTACGGCGGCAGCTGCTTCCCGAAAGACATTCGCGCGCTACAATGCATGTCCAAGCAACTCGACGTTCCCAGCCACCTGCTGGACGCGGTGGATCGCGTCAACGAGGGACAGAAGCAGGTGCTTATCCAAAAGGTGAAGGCGCATTTTGGCGACGACTTGCAGGGCAAGACGCTCGCCGTCTGGGGCCTGGCATTCAAGCCGCGTACCGACGACATCCGCGAAGCGCCGGCGCTGGTGCTCATTGATGCGTTGCTCGCCGCCGGCATGAATCTGCGGGTCCACGACCCGGAGGCGTTGGCGAACGTCCGGGCGCAATACGGCGACAAGCTGGTCTACTGCGACAAGCCGTACGGGGCGTTGGAAGGCGCGGACGGCCTGGCGATCGTGACGGAATGGGCGGAATTCCGCAACCCGGATTTCGAGGTGATGCGTCGGCTCATGAGCGGCCACGTCATCTTCGACGGCCGCAACCTGTACGAGCCGAAAACGCCCGCCAGTCACGGGTTCACCTACTATTCCATCGGCCGGGCGACCACCGGTGCCGCTTGCGGCTGAGCACTAGTCCGTAGCGAACCCTTTGGAAGAGTCCCTATAATAAAGGGAAAGACCACCCGCCTCTGCCGAAGGACGTTCATGGGCCTTGTCACCGACCCCCCGCGCCTCCCGGCCGCGCCGTCGCGCTGGGAACTGGCCGCGGAAACCATCGCCGTCAAAATCCGTTGGTTCGGCCTCCTCGTCGGCTTCGTCCTTGTCAACGTCGAGGAGCTGTCGCCCGAGCGCCGCGGCCTGCTCAACGCCATCCTCGCGCTCGGCACCGTCTACACCGTCCTCGACACCTACTACAGCTTTCGCGGCCGCGTCTTTCTTGGCCGTTATCCGCTTGCCATCTCGTGCATGGAAGCCCTGTTCATCGGCCTGTTGTGCTACTGCGACGAGGGACTGGAAAGCCCGTTTCGCTATTACTACTTCCTGTCGCTCATCTGCTGTGCCATCCGCTACCCGTCGCGGGTGACGTACCTGAGCTGTGCCCTCCATTGCCTGAGTTACGGCACGCTGTACCTCACGCTGCCGGGCGAGACGCACGGGCTGTCGTATTTCCTGCTGACGCTCGTGATCCTCGGCTGGGTGACGTGGGCGAGCAACGCCCTGGCCCAGCTGCTCAAGGGCGTCGGCGACCACCTCGGCCGGCTCAACGACGCGCTGCAAAAAAACCAGGCCGAATTGGAGGCGCGCATCGCCGAGGCCACGCGCGAGTTGAACGAAGCCCAGGCGCACCTCCTGCACCAGGAAAAGATGGCCGCGTTCGGCCTGCTGGCCGCGGGCATCGCCCACGAGGTCGGCAACCCACTCACGTCCATCAGTTCCATCGTGCAGATTTTGCAGCGGCGCGACTACGACGACTACACCCAGGCCAAGCTCAGCCTCGTCAGCGGCCAGTTGCAACGCATCCAGACGACCCTGCGCGAACTGATCGAATTCAGCCGGCCCGCCAGCACCGAGCGGTCGCAGGTTGCCCTGGGCGACATCCTCGACGAGGCGCTGAGCATCGCCAAGTATTACAAGCGGACGCGCGGCCGCATCGCCCCGCCGCCGTTGCCGCCGGACCTGCCGCCGTTGTACGCCGTCCGCGACCAACTCGTGCAGGTGTTCCTCAACCTCGTCCTCAACGCCATCGACGCGACCGACCGCACCGGCAAGGTGGAATTGGGCGTCGAGCGCGGGCCGGGCGGCGTCACGATCACGGTGCGCGACGACGGGTGCGGCATCGCAGCGGCGGACGTGCCGCGCCTGTTTCAGCCGTATTTCACGACGAAAAAGCACGGCACCGGCCTGGGACTGTTTGTCACGCGCCAGCTCGTCACCGACCACGACGGCCGGGTCGATTTCGAGTCGCGCGTCGGCGCAGGCACGGTCTTCCGCGTCTTCCTGCCGTTGCGCGCAGAGGCCGCCCGGCCGGCACCCGCAGCCCTGAGGGAACCCATTTCATGGTAGAAACCCGCACGCGCCGGCCGACCGCCGCCGGACCGGAAGTCGGCGGCACCACCATTCTCGTCGTGGACGACGAGCCGCTCATCCGCGACACCCTGGCCGAGTACCTGACGCAGGAGGGATTTCCCGTCGTCGCCTGCGCCAACGGCGAGGAGGCACTGGTCCTGGCCGGCAAGCAGCGTTTCGCGGTGGCCCTGTGCGACGTGCAACTGCCCGGCATGGACGGCCTGGCGCTTCTCGAACGACTGCACTGCATCAGCCCGGAGACGTTCGTGCTGGTCATCACGGCGTACGCCACGGTGGAGAACGCGGTCGAGGCGTTCCAGCGCGGGGCGCACGACTACCTCATGAAGCCGATCCTGCTGGACGAGGTGCTGACGAAGGTCCGGCGGCTGCTGGCCCACCGCGACCTGTATTTAGAAAACCTGTGGTTGCGGCGCGAGTTGAACCGCGGCCGCGAAGCCGACCAACTCGTCGGCGACAGCATCGCCATGAAGCAGCTGCTTGCGTTGGTGCGCAAGGTGGGGCCGACGCCGTCGACGGTGCTGATTTCCGGCGAAAGTGGCACCGGCAAGGAGCTCGTCGCGCGGGCCGTCCACGCCCGCACGGTGGACGGCAGCGGCGGCCGACGCGTGCGCGGCCTGGGCGAAGCGCGCTTCGTCGCGATCAACTGTGCCGCGATCCCGCACGACCTGCTGGAAAACCAGCTCTTCGGCCACCGCAAGGGTTCGTTCACGGGCGCGGACCGCGACCAGGCAGGCCTGTTCGTCCACGCGGGGTCCGGCACGCTCTTCCTGGACGAAATCGCCGAGATGCCCCTGGCGACGCAGGCGAAGCTCTTGCGGGCCATCGAGCAAAAAGAAATCCTGCCGGTCGGCGCGAACGAACCGATCCGCGTCCAGGCGCGCGTGCTGGCGGCGACGAACAAGGACTTGCTCAAAGAAGTGGAGGCCGGCCGTTTCCGCGAGGATCTGTATTACCGCTTAAACGTGGTCTGCATCCACATCCCGCCGCTGCGCGACCGCCGCGAGGACATCCCGCAGCTGGTGGAATTCATGCTGGCGCGACACGCGCGGACGCTGGGCAAGCGCATTCACGGAGTAACGCACGAGGCGATGCAGATTCTGCTGGCGTGCCGGTGGCGCGGCAACGTGCGCGAACTGGACAACGCCTTGCAGCGTGCGGTAATCCTGGGCGAAGGTCCGCTGGTGACGGTGGCCGATTTGCCGCCGGACCTGGCCCCGGTGGAGGGCGACCCGGCCCTCGTGGACGATCTGGGCGAAGCGGTGAGGCGGTTCGAGAAGCAGCACATCGAGCGCATCCTCCGGCTGTTGCCGGACAAGAAGGAGGCGGCCCAGCGGTTGGGTATTGGCCTCAGTTCGCTGTACCGGCGGCTTGGGGAGTTGGGGATTCAGGTAGTGGAGGGTGGGCGGGCGAAAGAATGACCGCGGAGGGCGACAATTTACAACGCACGCGGTCCGCGGATTCCCCCTCAAGGCCTTGCTCGCCCATCTCGCCACGGCTGCCGGCCGGCTGATAAGATGAGGGGTGTCCCACCCAGGTAGTGGAGGTTCCTGATGACGCTTCGTGAATTCCTTCTCAAAAATGCCCCCCGCGATGAAATACGGCGGCGGCAGTGCCGTGAAGAATGGGTCGGGGCCGTCGATCGGCTGCTCGCGCTACTGCGTGGCTGGCTCACGGACGCGGGCGCCACCGACGTTCTCGACCTTGAGCCGCTTGAGTTCGAGAAACGGGAACAGGGCTTGGGCGCGTACCGCGTCAAGGGGTTGGCCATCAACTTCGGCGAAACCACCGTGAAAGTGGTGCCGGCCGGACGCAACGTTCTCGCTCACCTGGGACCGTACGCCGAACCCGGACACGAGAAAGCGGAAGGCCGTGTGGACATTACCAATGGCGCGTACAAATACTATCTGTATCGCAAGCTGAACGACGCCGGCGAGCAATGGTTGGTTCAAGAAGAACGCCTCGGCATTCGGTCGTTAGACCGAGAGCAGTTTGAGGCCATCCTCCAAGCTTTACTGTCGTGATTGCTTCCCTTGACGACGCCTGGCGCTGGTATCAGTCGGCGCGCCGGCTGGCGCGAACGATGGGGCGGCTGGGCGAAAAACACTGGAACGACTTGCCGTGGGACGGCGACCTCGGGCGCGACAACCAGCTTATCGATCTTCCTTCTGAGGAGATCCTCAACGACTCGAAAACGGTCCTTGACGATCTCGACGATCTGTGCGTGCTGCTGCTCTTCTCGGTGTTTGAGGCCACGATTCGCGAGCGCGTTTTGGCCGAGGTGGAAGCAGAGTTGCCGCCGCTGCGCCACGTGGCTATCAAGCGTGCCCTCGACGAAATGAAGGAAGGCATCGAACACGGCAGTTTCTTCAAGGTGCTTGAACCTTACAAAGGCTCCGACGCCCATTTAATCGAGGAAGTCAATCAGGTGCGCCGGTATCGCAATTGGGTAGCACACGGCCGGCGCACTGAGCAACCTGCCGCTGTCAATCCCACGACCGCTTACGACCGACTCAAACGGTTTCTTGACCAACTTGGTGCGTAGATCGTAGTCGGTGGCAAGCGTTGATCAGCTCTTCGCTTTTGCCGCGTCGCTCAATGCCCTTCCTGCACGAGGTTCCGCCCCCAGCCCGGAACTTCCACCACCAGGTCACACGTCCCGTTCGGCACACACTGGCAGCCGAGGCGCGATTCCGTCGTCAGGCCGCGCGCCTCTTCCAGCTGGTCCAGCTCGTCCTCCGTCGGTTCGTTGCAGCTCTCCAGCCCCTCGCGCACAATGAGGTGACACGTCGAACAGGCACAGACGCCACCGCAGGCGTGGTCTACCGGGATGTCGGCCAGGCTCAGCGCGATGTCCAACAGGCTGCCGGGCAAACCCGTGCGACCGTAGGGCAACGCCGCCGGATCGACCTCCACCGTCTTGCCCGCCGGGAGAAAGGTGATCTTGTACTTCTGCGTCGGCGTCTCGACTGCCGCCGGTTGGATGTACGGGTTCACGCCTGCCATCGTGCAACGTCCTCGTCGGAAAAACCGCGGGTAACCGTTCACTCCCCCCTTACGAAGGGGGGGCGGGGGGGTGGAGTGGACGCCAGGACTGTTAAACGCAACCTTTCTTACCCCCCCCCGCCCCCCCTTCGTAAGGGGGGGAGAAGTTGCCGGTGAACGGTTACAAACGCGGGGCGTGCGCCGCCCGCCCCTACCCGGTTAACCTAGCGAGAACGGCGGGCTTTGTCCCCGCGCCGCCGGTGGGCTTGGGACCGCGTTACCGGCCGAGTTTCTGGTAGCCGAGCAGAACGTAGACCGGCTTCCCCTTCGCCTTCGCGGCGGGGTCGATGACCAGCTCGTTGCCCTGGATGCGCTTCATCTGCTCGGCGGGTATGTCCTCGATGAAGCTCGTTTCCGGCAGCAAGGCCGTGTACACCTTGGTGCCGTAGTGCATCGGGATGACATAGTGCTTCGGCTTCAGCTGCTCGACCACCTTCTGGGCGTCGATGCCGTTGATCGTGTAGACGCCGCCAATCGGTATCAGCAAAATATCTACTTCACCGATCTTTTTAATCTGATCCTCGGTCAACATGTGGCCGAGGTCGCCGAGGTGGACGATCTTCAAGCCGTCGGCCTCGATGACCCAGACGCCGTTCTTGCCGCGCTTGATGCCTTGCATGTCGTCGTGGTAGACCAGCACGTCGCGGACCTTCACGTCCTTGACCGTCTTGTCCTGCTTGTTGAACTCCTCCTTGTCGCCGACCTTCTTCAGCGCGTTGAAGACCGTCTCGTCCGGTTTGAGTTTCATGAAGTTATCGACGACGTGAGTCTGCGTGTGGTCGTCGTGCAGGTGGCTCATGAGGAGGAGGTCGGCTTTCACCTGGACGCGCGGGTACTCTTCGATGGCGTGCGGGTCGAGGACGATGTTGGTGCCCTTGGTGGTGGTGATCTCGAAAAACGACTGGCCGTGCCAGCGGATGCTCAGGGTGGGCAGGTCGGCCGCGGCGGCGGGGGCCGCGACGACGACGGCCAGCAACGGCGCCAGGAACGCGAAGACGCGCGACATCGTAGGTTCTCCAAGTTGCGGATGGGACAGCGAGTTGATGATACCGCGTCGGCGGCGGGTCGTACAAGACAAGGAGACAAGGGGACAAGGAGACAAGGGGACAAGGGGAGCGCCAACGGATAGGGGCAATCGTTGGCGCTCCCCGAACGCTTTAGCGCATCTGCGTCTGCCAGTAAACGAGTTCGCCGCCGGTCGGGACGCGGTGCAGCAGGTCCTGGTACATCGCCTGTAACCAGTCGATGACGTTGCCCTTGCCTGCGTTGTTGTAGAACTCCGGCGACGCAATAAAACCGGCGGCCACGTCCTCGTTGGTCGCGCCTTGTTCAAAGCGGTTGACCCAGTAATGGACCTCGTCCGCCGTCGCCCGGCGGCCGAGCACGTCCTGGTAGGTCTTGCTGATCCGCTCGCCCTCGCGCTCCGGGCTGGCCGCGAAACCGTACGCCACGTCGTTCGTGGACAGGCCCTGGGCCATTTGTTGCAGCCAGTGGTCGATCTCGGCCTGCGACGCGCTCCGGCCCAATAGGTTCTGGTAGATGTCTTTGACCCAGGCGGCCGACGCGCCGCCGTGGTCGCTGACGTATTCGTCCGAGCCGACGAAACTCGCTTCCAGTTGCTCGTCAGTCATGCCCTGCGCCATCCGGTTGACCCAGTAGTTCACGCCCGCGCTGTCCGGGGTGCGCTGCAAATAGGTCCGGTAGGCGTTGGTCACGAACCGCTGGAAGTTCTCGGTACTGTGCGTGAACGTGCCGGCAATCTGCAACAGGTTGTTGGGCGCACTGTTCACCTGCGTGCGATTGGAGGTCAGGAAATTGAGCCGGACGTTCGTGGAGCCGACGGTCACCGTCTGCGTGATGGGCGTGGCCAAACCGCCGCCGCTGGCCGTCACGGTGTAAGTGCCGGGGTTGAGTTGGAGGCTGTAGCCACCCGCGTCGAACGCCGCCACCGACCCGGCCCCGGCCACGGTGACCGTGACGCCGGCCACGCCTTCGCCGACGCCGTACTTGCCGTTGCCGTCAGCGTCGTTAAAGACGACGCCGGTCACGAAGGCCCGATAATCGGTCGTGTTGGCCGAGTCGAGGGTGTAGTAATCGGCGGGCGCGCCGTTGGCGTTCAGGGCGACGCCAATGCCGATCGACTTGTCCGAGTTGTTCAGTGCCAGCAGGTGAAGGCGGTGGCCGAGGTCCGGGATGCCGGCGTCCACGATGAGCGCCTTGAGGGCGGCGGCGGTGGTAGCGTAGCCCGCCGCAATGCTCTCGTCGTAGGCGGTCCAGGGAAAGCCGGCGTTATCGATGCGCCAGCCGGGGTTGTGGCCGGCCGAATCGACGTGCCCGAAATAGGTGGTGTCTTTCATGTCCTGCGAATGCTGGCGGGCGGCCTGGATCAGGCGGGAGTCCCAGGCCAGCGGTTCGGCGGCACGGACGCCGTAGATGGCCGGCAGTCCGATGGCTGCCCCGTACGCTGCCGGGTTGGCGCGGAGGTCGTTGAGTTGCTCCAGAAAGAGTTGCTCCGTCGCGGTGGGTTGCACACCGGACATCGCCAACCGCGGCTCCAGGGTTTCGAGGACAAGGCGTATTACGCGCGCGCCCGCGCGACAGCTAATTAGACCATTTGCCATTAAATGCAGCCCTCAAATTAGGAGACTAAACGGTTGGGTTCACGGCTTCCTTGCCGACGAGGCGGCGGTCATCAGTAGATGGTCGGACGACAATTCCAAAAAAAATGCAAGTCAATGACGGTAAAGAGCTATGTCGGCATTTCGGCCGGTGAAGCGTTGCTAAAACGTGAAAGATTTGTGGTTTATTTCAGAAATGGCTGGCGCAGTGGACGGAGATTAACAAACCTTGGGCGAGCGTCGAGGCGTAAGCCCGACGTGGAATGCTCCTGCCCGACGTGGAATGCCCC
>JBBRLG010000101.1:0-15556 GCA_038231495.1 Gemmatales bacterium
CCGCCCCCCTTCGTAAGGGGGGGAGTGAACGGTTACGAACAGGGAAAGTGTTAGTGACATGAAAATCGCAATCGTGCTGCCCGGATGGATTGGTGACGCCGTCATGGCGACCCCCGCCTTGCGCGCCCTGCGTTCGCACTACCGCGACGCGCACTTCATTGGCGTCCTGAAACCTTACGTCGCCGGGGTTCTTGAAGGCGGCGACTGGTTCGACGAACAAATCTTCGCGGACAAGAGTTTCGGCCCGACCGGGGTGCGGGCGGTGGCGGAAGCCCTGCAACCGCGCCAGGTCGATCTGGCGGTGGTCTTTCCGAACTCGTTCCGGTCGGCCCTGACGGTCTGGCTTGGCGGCTGCCGGCGGCGCGTCGGCTACGCCCGTTATGGTCGTTGGCCGCTTTTGACCGACGCCCTCCCACCCGTGCGCGACCTCCTTGGCCGCATCACGCCGCGGCCGATCATCGACGCCTACAACCGGCTTGCCGAACATTGCGATTGTCCCCGGCCGTCCTACCGCATGGAGTTGTTCACGACGCGGGCTGACGAGCAGGCCGCCGACCGCGTTTGGCGCTCCGCCGGCTTGGACGCCTTTGCCGATGTTATTTGTCTGAATCCCGGGGCGGCTTTCGGTGCGGCCAAGCACTGGCCGACGCCTTACTTTGCGACGCTGGCCCATAACCTTGCCGAACAGCGCGGCTGCGGCGTGCTTGTGCTGTGCGGCCCGGGGGAACGGGACGTTGCACGCCAGATCGCGCAACAGGCGGCACACCCCGCCGTTCACGCGCTGGCCGACCATACGACGCCCGTTCGGTCGGCCGGGCCGGCGATTTCACTCGGTTTGACGAAAGCCTGCGTCCGCCGTTGCGACCTACTCGTGACCACCGACAGCGGCCCGCGCCATTTCGCGGCCGCGTTCGAGCGACCGGTGGTAGCGTTGTTCGGCCCGACGCACATCGCCTGGACCGAGACCTACTACCCGGCGGAGGTGCGATTGCAGCAGCGCGTCGAGTGCGGTCCCTGCCAGCGGCGCGTCTGTCCGCAAGGCCACCACCGCTGCATGAACGAATTGCTACCCGCCGACGTGTTTACCGCTACGACGGAATTGCTGCGCAGCACCAAGCGCCGCACGCTGCCGCTGAAAAGCGCCTGACCCCGCGTCGCCGCGCCTCCCCTCGCAAACTTTGCCACAGCCGGACACGACGCGAAAGAGAGGACAACCCGATGACCGTGTTCCAAATCCTCCTGGTAATCGTTGCCGTCGCAAGCTCCCTCCTTTTCCTCGTCCTCGGCCTTCTCCGCACGCCCCGGCAGGCGCGGTGGCGCGGCCGCGGCTTTGTCGAAGTCCACCCGCGCTACCGCACCTTGTTGCGCGAACACCAACTGACGGATGTGGACCATTTCCTGTCCCTTTCAGGCGTTATTGTCAGCGGCCACCCGGACCGCCACGTCTCCCGGCTGCAATTAACCGACGACTGCCGGCCCTTCACCGCCTACCTCAAACGCGAGCAGCGCGTGTCGTGGAAGGTGCGCCTCACGAGCGCCCTGGCCGGCTTCGGCCTGGTGTCGCGGTCGGTGCGCGAGGCGCGCATCCTCCAGGCACTGCAACGCGAGGCCATCGGCTGCCCGGAATGGCTCGCCGTCGGCGAGGACGGTCACGGGCGGGCCTTCCTCCTGGTCCGCGCTATTGAGAACGCGGTCGATCTTGGTTCCTACCTGCGCGGGCAGCTTACGGTCGGCCACCGCTGTGGCGTGGCCCGCGCGTTGGGCATGGCCGTCGCCCGCATCCACGAGGCGGGGCTGATGCACCCGGACCTCTATGCCAAGCACATCCTCGTCACCCCGGACGACGGCCGCATTCATTTCCTCGACTGGCAGCGCTCACAGCGCCACCGGCTGGTGTCCTGGCGGCGGCGCTGTCGGGACCTGGCCGCGCTGCACGCCACCGTCGCCGACGAGGTTGCGTCGCCGCGCGAACGGCTGGTGTGTTTGCTCGCGTACCTGCGCGGCGAGCCGGTGGAAGGGACGACGCCGGCTGCCTTAAGTGCCTCGACCGTGCAGGCGGCGCGGGCGGCGGTGGAGGTCGTGGCTCGGCGGCTGCTCGGCCGCCGCCACATCCGCGAAAAACGGCAGCCCGCGCTGGAAGCCGCGGCGCAGGAGTGGATCAAGATCGACGGCGAGGCGCTGTGTGTGACCTCGGCGTTTCGCGACAGTTGGCCGGGCGGCACCCCGGACTGGCTGGCCCTGGACCGCCAGCCGCTTGGGGCCGGCAACCAACTCACCCGCCGCTGGCTGGCGTTGTCGCCCGAGCACCGGACATTGCTCGTCCGCCGGCGGTCGCGCCGGCCGCTGGCCGCGCTTTGGGCCTGGGTCCGACGCCGGCCCCTCGCGTCACCCGAACAGCGCCACGCCGCGCTTTTGTTCCGGCTGCAACGCCACGCCGTGCCCGCGCCGCGCGTGCTGGCGATGGGCCAACGCTCCGGATTTCTGGGCCGGCAAGATTCCTTCTTGTTGACCGAACCGGCCGGCGACACCGTGCCGTTGGACGTGTGGCTGAGCCGACAATTGCCGACAAACGGGAGCCAAAACGAGGCCATGCGCCGCTGGCGGTTGTTGCACGACGCCGGCGCGATGCTGCACCGCATGCACGACGCGAGTTGTTTTCTCGACCGGCCGGGTGACGCCTTCCCCCTGGCCGTCCGCCACGCGCAAGACGAAATGCCCCGCATCGTCCTGGCCAGTCCGGAAGGCGTGTGCCTGCGTCGGCAAAGCCTGCCGGAAATGGAACAGCGCGACCTGGCGCGCGTCCGGGACGCTTTGCTCGCGTCCGGCTGTGACGGCCTTGACCTGGACCGTTTCGAGGCCGGCTACACGGCCACGGCGACCCTGGAGGAAGCCGCGCCGACCGCCGCTATCCTGGCACGCAGGCAAAATGGGACTGGTGTCCCGGTCGTCGTGCCGCTGCCGCCGACCGTGTTCGCCGCGTCGCCGGCAACCGAAACCCGGTCCCTGTGGCACCGGCTGTGGCGCGGCGCTCGTTGCGTACTGAACCGGCCGGACTGGCCGGGTTTCGTCGGCGCGGACTGGGCCGACCGCGTCATGGACGCGACCGTCACCGACCGTTTTCACGAAAAGCAGGGACGCTCGACCGGGCGCTGGATTTTGGAAAAGCCGGACGCCAGCGGCGGCCCGCCGCGCCGCCTCGCCGTTTATCTGAAACGGCACCACGAATTGCCGTGGTGGCACGGCCTGGGTGCTTTGTTGTGGCCGCGGGGCCAATGGTCGCCGGCGATGCAGGAGTGCCGGCACCTGGAATGGGCCAGGCAACAGGGCGTTCCCGTGCCCGAAGTGGTCGCCGCCGCCGAGTTCATCGGGCCGTGGGGCCGGCTGCGCAGTTGCCTGGCGGTCGAAGAACTGACCGACATGCTTCCCCTCCATGAAGCCGTGCCGCTGGCCGCGGCCCGCCTCGACCCGGCAACCTTCCGCCTCTGGAAAAAGACGCTCGTCGCCGAGATGGCCCGCCTCGCGCGCATGTTGCACGACCGGCGTTGCTTTCACAAAGACCTGTACCTGTGCCATTTCTACATCGCCAAGGAGGACACGACGGCGCTGCAAACGTGGCGCGGCCGCGTGTTCCTGATTGACCTCCACCGCATGACTTACCACCGGTGGACGTGGTGGCTGTGGCAGGTCAAGGACCTCGCCCAGTTGCTCTACTCCTCCGAAGTTACCGGCGTGGACGTGCGCGACCGGCTGGCGTTCTGGCGCGAATACCGGGAAATGGGCACCAGCCCGCGGGTCGATCTGTTTTTGCGGCGTTGGGTACTCTTCAAATGGCGACGGTATCGCAACCACAATCTGCGGCGGAAAAAACACTGGCAGATTTCGTGATGGGGAGGGGGTTCGACACTCGACATAGTAAGGGGTCGGTTTAACCCGATTAAAACAGCTTTGCGGCCGGTCCGATTCGACCGGCTGCCGGGGCCGTGCGGACAGGGTGGTGGGCCGTTTGAGCGGACCAAGAGGCGTTAGGGCGATGAACATCGCGTTCTGTTACGAAAGTGTTCTCCCGGCTCGCGGCGGTTGCGCCACCGAGATCGCCAACCTCGCGCGCCGCCTGGTCGCCGACGGTCACGAAATCCACGTCTACGCCTGTCGTTGGGACAAGGACGCGCTGCCCCCCAGCACGCATTACCACCCCGTTCACTTGCCGCCGTGCCCGCGCTTCTTGCGGCCCTGGAGCTTCGGCGCCGCCTGCCTGCGCGCCCTCAAGCACGCCGACCACCACGTCACGATGGGCTTCGACAAGACCTGGGGCCTCGACGTGCTGTATCCCCAGGGCGGCCTCTACGTCGCCAATGCCGTTCACAACTTGCTCAAGTACAGCAGCCCCCTGAAGCGCGGCCTGGTGCGGGCACTGAAGTATGTGGACCCGGCCCACCTGTCCTTTTGCCTCCTGGAGCGCCGCCAGTATTTGGGCCAAAAGCGATCCCTTATTATTGCCATCAGCGAAATGGTGCGCGACCACTTCCAGCATTATTACGGCATCGCGTCCACCGACCTGCGCCTGGTGCGGATCGCGGCGGACCAGAACAAGTTCGACGAACACGACCGCCCGCGCCGCCGGTTGGAATGGCGCGGGCAGTGGGGCATTGGCCCGGAGGAAACCGTCGCCCTGTTCGTCGGCATGAACTACCGCCTCAAGGGTTTGGAGCCTTTGTTGCATGCCGTCAAACTGTTGCCTCCGGAGCGGCCGTTTCGGCTGTTGGTGGCCGGCAGCGGCCGCACCGCCGATTTTGAGGAACAGGCGCGTCGGCTGGGCGTCGCCGAGCGCGTGCGCTTCGTCGGCTACCGCGAGGACATCGTAAACTGCTACTTCGCCTCGGATTTTCTGGTGCATCCGACGTTTTACGACCCCTGTTCGCACGTCGTCCTGGAAGCGATGACGTGCGGCCTGCCGGTCATCACGACGCGCTACAACGGGGCCAGCGAATTGCTGCACCCGCCGCGCGAAGGCTTCGTCATCGCCGACCCGCACGACCACAAGCACCTGGCCTGGTGCCTGACCCAATTCCTCGATTCAGGTCGGCGCTCGATCTGCGCCCAGGCGGCCCGTCGCATTTCGGCGCAATGGACCTTCGAGCATCATTACCGGCAACTCCTCGCCGTGTTCAACGAGGCCGTGGCGCGCAAACAGGCTGCGTGACCGGTCGCCGTTTCACAACCCCTCCACATCGCGTATCATGAGCGGAAGAGTCGTCCGCCCCCACCCCCGCCCTTGCCGCTGACCCAACGGCGTTTCGCTTCCTGCCATGAGTTCCCTCACCTGGCTTTTCGTCACCGTGGTGGTGTCTTACGTCGTCGGCGCGATGCCGTTCGGCTACGTCGTGGCCCGGATGCGCGGCGTGGACATCTTCACCGTCGGTAGCGGCAATATCGGCGCAACAAACGTCGGCCGGATGCTCGGTCGCAAGTACGGCACCCTCGTTTTTCTCCTCGATTTCGCCAAGGGGGCGCTGCCCGTTCTGCTGGCAGAGCGGTTGTCCATCATCAGCGTTGAGACGCCGGCCGAGTGGCTCGGCGTGGCTGCGGGCATGGCGGCGTTTCTCGGACATTTGTTCCCAATATATCTCGGTTTCCGCGGCGGTAAGGGAGTCGCCACGGGAGCCGGCATCGTTGCGGTCCTGGTGCCGGGGGCGGCTCTCGCGGCAGCGGTGGCCTGGCTGGCCGTGGTCACGAGCAGCCGTTACGTTTCCGTCGCCTCGGTCGTCGCGGCCGTCGTCCTGGCCGCGTTTCACGTCCTTATTACCAACCAACCGTGGTCCGGGCCGCAACTCGTCGTCACGCTCTTCGTCACCGTCGCAGCTCTGCTGGTCGTCGTCCGCCACCGGACTAACCTGCGGCGCTTGTGGTCGGGTAGTGAAAGTCGCCTCAAGGAGAGTGCCACCATGTTCCTCGTCAGCAAGGTCGTTCACGTTTTGGCCCTGGGTTTGTGGTTCGGAACGGTCGTGTTCTTCACCCTGGCCGGGGGGCTGATGATCGACGCCTTTACGAAAGAGGCTGCCAAAGAGGACCGGCCCCTGTGGTTTCCGGTCCCGGAGGCCATGAAGAAGGAACCGCCGAGCGTGAAGTTTCCCAACCCGTTGCGCCAGGAGCAAGGGTCGCGGGCCTTCGGTGTCGCCGTGTCCCCACTGTTTCCGTGGTATTACGGCATCCAGGGGACGTGCGCTCTGCTTTGCACTTTGACCGCCGTGGGTTGGTGGTTGTCGGGTGCCAGGGGTTGGCTCATTCGTACGCGCGGGGTACTCTTGATCCTTGCGCTCGTGACCGTGGCAATCGGCTGGTGGATGGAAGGCGTGGTTAGTGCCAAGCGGATTCCGCGCAACGAACTGACGGACAAGGTAATCCTCCAGGCGGCTCCCGCTGCGCAAGAGGTCGCCGACGCGGAGCGGGCGCGGGCCGACTTCGGCATGTGGCACGGGTTTAGTCTGGTTCAAAATTTTACGACGTTGCTGCTGGTCACGGGGGCAATGGCCCTGGCGGCGCAGTTGCCCGTCGGCAAAACAGTCAGTCATGGAGAGGTCACTGAGAAGGAGAAAGAGTTAGTCGCAGGGTAGGGGCCTATCCCGAATTGCCGCTTGCGGCGTTGCAGGAAGCTTGCAAAGCCGCAAGCGGCAAATACCTCACGCTGGCTCCTGCTGCGTTAGACAGTGCAACGTCCCCAGCCCCCACACCAGATCGACGGCATGAACCCCGATCACCTTCCGGCCCGGAAATAACTCCGCCAGGATTCCCAGCGCCCGGCGGTCATGAGCATCATTAAAAGTCGGCACCAGCACGCTGTCGTTGGCGATGTAGAAGTTCGCATAACTCGCCGGCAACCGCTGACCCCGGAACGTGACCGGCGACGGCATCGGCAGTGCGACGACCTCCAACGTCCCGCCGTCCAGGTCAGTCATACCGCGCAGGCGCTCGAAATTTTCCTGCAACGGCTCATAGTTTTCATCGTGGGGATCGCTTTCCACGACGGCGACAACCGTGCGCGGGTCGACAAAGCGCGCGAGGTCATCGACGTGGCCGTGCGTGTCGTCGCCGGCAATACCGCGGTTGAGCCACAGCACCTTGCGGACGCCAAGGTAAGCGGCTAACACCGTTTCGAGATCGGCTTTCGTCAAATTCGGGTTGCGCGCCTGGACGCTGCTCAACAAGCACTCCTCCGTCGTGAGCAACAACCCCTGACCGTTTACGTCGATGCTGCCGCCTTCGAGGACGACACGCCAGCCGTCCCAGTTCGGTTGCCAGGCCGGCAAGTTCAGACGGGCCGCGAGTTGCGCGGGTACGGCGTCGTCCAGGTGCCAGTTGGCGTACTTGGCCCAGCCGTTGAAATGCCAATCGGTGACGGCTTTCTCGCCCCGATCGTTGCGGACGAAAAGGGGGCAGTAGTCGCGCGTCCAGACGCGGTCCGTGGGGCAGTGGACAAACTCGATTCGCCCCCAATCCAACGGCACTTTCCTTAAATAACCGCGCGCCCGCCGTTCCGCCGTCGGGTCGTTGACGAGGATGCGCACTGGTTCCGATTGGTGAAGGTGCCGGACGATCTCGGTATACACCCAGGGAATGGCGGCGAACTTGCCCGGCCAGTCGTCGCGCTGGTGCGGCCACGCGATCCAGGTCGCGGCGTGCGGCTCCCACTCGGCGGGCAGGCGATAACCGGCTTGGGCGGGCGTCGTCGGCGTTATCATCGGCAAATGAGGGACTGGAGGGCAGGGCGGGTGGCGGAAAACGACACGATTGCGGGTTCGCGCCGCGGCCCGGTTACGATACCATGAAAGCACCCCTTAACCTAGGAAGCGGCGCGAACAACAACTACCGTGCAACCTCAATACCCGTGGTCTGTACCCAGAAAAAGGTCGCGGATTGACATGAGAACCAACGCCTTCAACCCGTTCCGCAACGGCCAACCGCCCAAAGCCGCGGAGGACGCCAGTGCCTCCGAGTTCCGGCCCGTCCCGCTGTTGACCAATCCCCACCTGCAAACGCTCGTCGGCGCTTTCTGGCGCGGCTCGACGTTCGACTATCCTTCGCGCGAACAGGTGCTCTGGTTGCCCGACGGCGACGGCCTGCTGCTTTACGACAGCGTTCCCGCCGGTTGGCAACCTGCCGGAAAGATGGCGCTACTCGTCCACGGCCTGACCGGCTCGCACCAATCCTACCTCGTGCAGCGCGCGGCCACTCTGCTCCTGGCCCGCGGCGTCCGCGTGGTGCGCATCGACCAGCGCGGCGCCGGTCGCGGCATCCCGCTGGCGCGGAAGACGTACCACGCCGGCCGCTCCGACGACATTCGTGCCGCGGTCGAAGCAATGCACCGCTGGAGTCCGGGTTCGCCGATCTCCGCGATCGGCTATTCGCTCGGCGGCAACCTGGTGCTGAAAATGGCGGGCGAGGCGGCCGATAACCCGCTGCCGGCGCTGGATCGTGTCGTGGCGGTCGGGCCGCCGATTGACATGCTCCGCTGTTCCGCGCTTTTGGCGTTGCCGCGCAATCGGCCGTACGCGAACCACTTCCTCCGCCACCTGCTGCGGGAAACGCACCTGCGGCACCGTTGTTTCCCCGACTTGCCGCCGTTGCGGTGGCCGCGACGCATGACGATCCGCCTCTTTGACGACCTTTACACCGCACCCACCTGCGGCTTTGCCGACGCCCTGGATTACTACGCGCGCAGCTCGTCGCTGCCCCTGATACCGAAGATTAAAGTGCCGACCCTGATACTAACGGCCCGCGACGATCCGTTTATTGCCGTCGGGCCAATTGAGTCGCTGCCGCGGACGCCATTCCTGACCGTGCAAATCCTGGCCCACGGCGGCCACCTGGGTTTCGTTGGCTGGAACGGCAAAAGCGTGGTCCGCTGGGCCGACCGTCGGGTCGTCGATTGGGTGTTGCGCGACGACTTGCCGGACAATGGTTGTCGGCAATCGATTCGGCAGGAAAACGCACAGCCGGTATTGATTTAGCCGCCGAACGTGGCTGTTCCCGACACGCGCCTAAGCCGTAAGTCGTTCACCATGTCGTTGATTGAAGGTCGTTTCATCGATCCGCACGAAGCGAACGCGGTCGCCCGTGCGCAACGGAAAGTAACCGTCCGCCACGTCCACAAGTTGCAACGGCGTCTGCCCAATCAGGTTCCAGCCACCCGGCCGCGTTTCCGGGTAGATGCCCGTTTGCTTGCCCGTGAGGCCGACGCTGCCCGGTTCGACCCGCACGCGCGGCGCGGCCAATCGCGGCACGCCGCACAGGGATTCCGGGAGGTAGCCCAGGAACGGAAACCCCGGCGAGAAGCCGATGGCGTAGACCGTGTATTCGACCGAGGTGTGGTAACGGATTACCTCGTCGGGCGACAGGCCGAGGTGTTGCGTGACGCGCGCGCGGTCGAGTTGTCGTTCGTAACAGCACGGGATTTCGTGCAACCGCCCGCTCAGCGCAGTCGGCCCGACGGCCGGGCGAACGGTCCGCACCCACGTTGCCACTTCGCGGTAGCCGACCCGCAGAAGGTCGAAGAAAAGGGCGACGGTTGTGTAGGCTTGCACCACATCGACCAGCCAAACCGGCGGCTCCTGTTGCACTGCCGCCGCGAAACGCAATGCCGCCGCCTCGTCGGTGAAGGCGGCAAGCACCCCCTGGTCGCCCAGGGGGTGGACCGCTTCCAGGCCTGTCTTTTTCGTTACCACTTGCGCTTCGCCAATTCGCGCAAGCGGGCCGTGCCTTCCGGCGACAGGCCGTAGCTATCGATCTCCTTATCCAAAAGCGTTGCCGAACCGTTGCCGCCCAGGAAGCCGTTTACCCGCGCCGCCGCCGTCGAATTGACAAAGTCGGCGTCGTTGGGGTACATCGCCTGGAATTCGCGCATCAGGTCGCGCCGGCTCCGCAGCCGGTACTTTTGGTGGTAATCCTCCGCCAGGTAAAACGTGCCGAGGGGAAGCACTTCCGTCGTGATCGGCCGGCCGACCCGCGCCGCCGCACGGTCCCGCGTCTTGAGGGCCAACTTTTTTTGCTCCTCGTTGCCGTAAAAAACCGCCGACATGTACTGACGCGACCACGCCTGGGCACAGTGGTTGTCCGACCCCCAAAACAATTCGAGCAGCTGCTCGTAAGTAATTTTTGACGGGTCGTAATCGATCTGGAACGACTCGGTGTGGTCGCCGAGGTGGTAATAGGTTGGGTTGCGTGTGCTGCCGCCGGTGTAGCCGACGCGCGTGCGGACGACGCCGGGAAGACTCCCGAACCGGGAGTCAGGTTCCCAGAATCACCCCAGCGCGAAGGTCGCCGTTTCGATAGTCGCGGGCGGCGTGGCGTCCAGTGGCGGGGCCGGGGCCGTCACCGTCGGGCCGCAGCCGCCGAGCATGGGCGAAGAGCAGAACAGGAATTGCCATAAGAACCGTTTCACTTCTCCCCCTTTTTGGTTTCCGCGTCTTTCTTGTCGCCTTCGGGCACCAGCTTGAGCGACGCCGAGTTCATGCAAAAGCGCTGGCCGGTCGGCCGCGGGCCGTCGTCGAAGACGTGACCCAGGTGTGCCCCGCAACGGCTGCACGTCACCTCGGTGCGGTGCATCAACAGCGAATTGTCGTCGTGCAAGGAGATGTTCTCCTGGTCCACGGCCTGGTAGAAACTCGGCCAGCCGCAGCCGGCATCGAATTTCGTTTGGGATTCAAACAACGGTTGTCCGCAGCTACTGCATTCGTAGACGCCTGCCGTCGTCGTGTTCCAGTACGCACCGCTGAAGGCGCGTTCGGTGCCTTTTTGGCGGGCGACACGGTACTGTTCCGGCGAGAGTTGTTGCCGCCATTCCGCGTCAGTTTTCTCGATTTTACCGTTCATGGGATGTCCCGTGCGTTCCCTTGCATTGCCGCCCCACCACCACAAGGCACCGACGGCCAGGGCAACGCCTACCAGTGCCACAATTCCATAATAGCGCATTGAAGTCCTCCGCGGGAGGGCATGCTTCGCCCGCTAGCGGGGAAAGCGTTCACCTTTCTTTGATGCCGTCGGCCCGGTGCAGGTTACCGCGACAATTCGCTTTCGGCGGCCCACTTACCAAGTATAATCGGAGTCGGGCCTTTTTAGCACGGTATTTTCTGCGGGATCAAGGGCGGTGTTTTTCCCTTTGGAGTGCGGCCGCTACTCCCAAGGATACGAAAACAGCGCGCTTGATCCCGCTGCTTTTCTGGGATGATTGCCGGCCAACGGCGTCATTACTTCGATGAGACCGGAACTCCTCGGACGACTGGTGGACGATCACGCGGCGGTACTCATGCTGTACGCCCGCCAGTGGTGCGACACGCCCGAAGACGTCGTGCAGGAAGCCTTTATCAAGTTCGCAGGCCAGCCGCGCGAGCCGGACAACCCCGTCGCCTGGCTGTATCGCGTGGTCCGCAACGGGGCGCTGACCAGCGCCCGCGCCACCCGCCGCCGCCGCCATCACGAGTCCTACGCAGCCGCCCAAACCCCCGGCTGGTTCGACGCCTCCGACGGCACACGGCTCGACGCCGAGGACGCCGCCCGCGCCCTCGCGGCCCTGCCCCTTGAACAACGCGAAACCATCGTCGCCCACCTCTGGGGCGGCCTGACGTTTGAACAAATCGGCGACCTGTCTCAGATATCGACGAGTACCGCCCACCGCCGCTACCTGGCCGGCCTGGCCGCCCTCCGCGAAAGGTTACGTGTGGAATGGCCCAACAAGACTTCGACCCGGATCTGAAGCAATTCGGCCGCGAGTTGCGCGGCCTGACGCCGCGAGTCTGCCCCGTCAACCGCGACGCCGTCATGTTCCGCGCGGGCCAGGCGTCGGTGCCGCGGAACTGGTTGTGGCCCGTGGCGACGGCGCTGTCAACGTGCATGGCCGCAACGTTCGGAGCCGCGCTCCTCGTGCAGCCCGCCGCTCAGGTGCAGGTCCGGTCGGTGTACGTGCCGCAGGCGGGTTCTTTTGAAACGCAGCCAAGCTTCCCACCCTCGACCGTGCCGGAGGCACCGGCCGAGGAACCCGTCACCCTCTCCGAAGAGAGTGCCTGGGAGACGCCCGACACGCCCTACTTTCACCTGCAAAACGACATCCTTCGCTGGGGTCTTGACGGCCTGCCGATACCGCCGCCCGCCGCACCGCCGCGTTCTGAGAAGCGGGACATGCTCCTCCGGTCGTTTTGAAAACCGCCGTTCGTCGCCCGGCAACAGTCCGACCCGAATCGTGTACGCCCCCTCTCACGGGAGGTCAGCGGGCGCTGCGAGCGTTTATTCCCACCTCCTCTTTTCGGAGTGAATCCTATGTTGCGATTGCTTTGCAGTTTATTGTTACTCTTCGGTGCCGTCGCCTCCGTGCCGGCACGGCAAGGGACTCAACCACCGGGCGGACCCCTTGCGTCACCCAGCGCCGCGCAACCGGTCGATGCTCGCCCTTCCGCGGTCGAACCAATCCCCGTGATTCGGCTGTCGGCCTCGACGAAACCGGCGAACACCCGCGCGCTCAAGTACCAGCTGCTTCCCGACCCGCTCGATCTGACGCCGGGCAACGCCGCCTTGGTTTGGATTCGGGCCGGCCGCAGCGCGTCTGCCACCAAGCCGAAAATGACCGAACAGCAAAGCAAATGGACGAGCGCAACCGACGTGCCCCTGGATAAGTTGCCGAAAGAAGAGGTCCGCGCCTTCCTCGCGAAATACGCTACTACGCTGCGGCTGGCGGACGACGCGGCTCGCAAGAACCACTGCGATTGGGAGATTCCGCCGCTGACGCTGCAAAACATGGCGACCTTGTCGCTGGACGAAGTGCAAGCGTGCCGCGAAATCGCCAACCTCCTGTCGTTGCAGTGCCGCCTCGAACTGAGCGAGGGCAAGTTCGACCAGGCGCTGCACACGCTGCAAACGGGCTTTGCCCTGGCACGGCACGCGGGGCAGGGCGACATGTTAATTCAAAACCTCATCGGCATCGCCATCGCCCACGTCATGCTCGCCCGCGTCGAGGAGATGATCCAGATGCCCGAAGCTCCCAACCTTTATTGGGCGTTGACCACGCTGCCCAGTCCTTTTGTGGACATGCGGACGACGATCAATACCGAGCTGAATATGATTTACCGCTCGTATCCCGCTCTCCGCAAACTCGACGGCGTAGAGGCAACCCCAACCGAGTTTGAGAAAAGTGTCACCGACCTGTACCAGCAACTCACCAGGGCAGAAGGTCTGTTGGGATCGACTTCGTCAGGACTGGAAACCAAGTTGGGCCTTACTGCCATCGTGCTCAAAACCTACCCCGACGCGAAGCACTGGTTGATCGCCCAGGGTCTCAAGGAGGACAAGGTCGCCGCCATGCCGGCATTGCAAGTCGTTCTGTATTACCAACTCGACCAGTACAACCAGGTGCGCGATGACATCGTGGCGGCGGTCAGCCTGCCGCCGTGGCAGGCGCGGAGCGCACTGGACATGGTGGAAAAAAAGGTGTGGAACGACCGCTGGGAGGGCGTCCTGAACCCGTTCCTCATGTTTTTGCCGGCAATCGCCAAGGTCTACGAGGCCGACCTGCGCAGGCAGCGCAACGTCGCCACCCTCCGCACCGTCGAGGCGCTGCGCGGCTATGCCGGCGCTCACGACGGCAAGGTGCCGGAAAAACTGGCCGACGTCACTGACGTGCCGAGCGTCATCGACCCGCAAACGGGGAAGGGGTACGACGGGTTCTACCAGGTGAAGGACGGCACCGCGGTCCTTGAAGTGCTGCCGTTACGCCACCTGCCCGTTTCCCTCGGACGCCGTTATGAGTTGAAGGCGGCACGCTGAGTTATACCGCGTTGAGTTACCCCAGGGATCCAAACAATAAAGCTAGAAGGAGATCGTTCATGTACCGATTTGCCGCCGTTTTGCTGTTGCTCGGAGCGGCGCTGCCCGCGTTCGCCGCCGACCGCAAATTCGACGCCGACGCCAAGGCCAAGGCCGTCGCCCCATTTGTCGATGACCGCACCGTTGTCGTCCTGCACGTCGATCTGGACGCGATCGACCTTGACGCCTTGCTGAAGAAGGCCGAAGCCGTCGTCAAGATCGACCCGGCGGAAAAAGCGCTGGCCAAAGCGGGCCTGGGCAACGCGCTCGACACCCTCAAGAAGGCGGGCGCTCACGACTACTACCTCGTGGTTTCGCTGGCCGACCTGCCGGCGCAAGGGCCGTTTAGCGTTATCCCCGTGGATAAAAACGGCGACCCGAAGCAGATCGCGAAAGTAGTCGGCCAACTTTTCGGCCTCGCGGCCAGCGAGGAACTGGGCGGGGCCGTCGTCGTTGGCGGCGACACGACGCTCAAACGCCTGGCCAAGCTGAAACCGACGCCACGGCCCGAAATCGCGAAGGCGTTCGCGGCCTCCGGCGATGGCGCGGTCCATGTGGTCGCGGTCGCCACCACCGACACCCGCAAGATCCTCGAAGAGATGATGCCGAACCTGCCTCCCGAAATCGGCGGCGGCTCGATCAAGGTGCTTACCCGTGGCTTGCAATGGGCGGCTTTGAAGGTTGAGATCGATCCGCAGGTCAACTTCCAGCTTATCGTTCAGGCGTCCGACAACGCGGCGGCGAAAGAATTACTCGGCCTGCTCACCAAGGCGATGCAGGTGGCGACGAAAGAACCAAACCTGCAGGAAATCCTGAAACAATTCCCGCAATTCCTGGAAACCTTTACGCCCAAGGTGCAGGACGACCGTCTGGTTCTGAGGGTGGAAGAAAAGACGCTGGTTACCTCCCTCGCGCCCGTGGTGGAAATGATGCGGGCCGCGGCGTTCCGGATGCAATCGACCAACAACATGAAGCAGCTCGTTCTGGCCATGCACAGTACGCACGATGCCTTCGGTGCGTTCCCCGCGGCGGCAATCTCCGACAAGAAGGGCAAGGCGCTGCTGAGTTGGCGCGTCCATATTCTGCCGTTCATCGAACAGGACAAGCTCTACAAGGAGTTTCACCTCGACGAGCCGTGGGACAGCGAACACAACATCAAGCTGGTCAAAAAAATGCCGAAGCTCTTCGCGTCGAGCGCGAACGCGAAGCTCGCCGCGGAGGGCAAGACGACCTATTTGGGCGTCGTTGGCAGTGCGACCATGTTTACCGGCGAACCCAAGGGTGTGCGCATTGCCGACGTGATCGACGGTACGTCGAATACCATCTTCCTGGTCGATGCCGCCGACGACCAGGCGGTAATCTGGTCGAAGCCGGAAGACTTGAAGCTCGATCCGAAGGATCCGCACAAGGGCATCAGCGATCGCTTCGCGCCGGACTTCCTCGTCGCATTGGTGGACGGCTCCGTCCACCTCCTACCCAAGAAGATCGACAAGGAGACCTTGAACGCGCTGTTTACACGAAACGGCGGTGAAGCCGTGACTATTCCGAAATAACTGGGCGTCTAGCCACGGTTCGGAGACCCGCGCGGGCCGCGACCCGCGCGGGTCTCCGACCTTCTATACTGCCCGCGGCTCGATGCGGCACCAACGCCCGTAACCACAAGCGGCCCGTCGCCGCAAGCGGCTCGCTTGCTGGCTTCTGCGCGGGTTCA
>JBBRLG010000102.1:0-15452 GCA_038231495.1 Gemmatales bacterium
CCGTGTGTCGGGTTTTGTGTCTGTCCCGCGTCCCCCTGGTCCCCCCCCCCGGTCCCCGCGCCCTCGTGTCCTTCCTTTTGTCCCTCGCCCCCCCCCCCCCCCCCCCCCCCCCCACTCCAAAGGGAAAAACGCCTCCCTTGATCCTGCATTAACTACCGAGTCACCCAACAACAAATTGCCTTTGCCGCTTGCGGCTTTGCATTTCGCGCCCCCGCTCATTCCCGTCGAAACTCAACAATTAACCCATCCCGGCAACGGCAAAGGCCCGTACGCGCGTGCCAGGCTGCCAAACATTTCGCGCCGAAGTCGTTGCATCGATGAAGCTTGTATCAAGACCACGAAAAATTATTCGGCGCGTGGAACGTGAGCTATAGTTCTACAGCAATTCCGGTGGCAACGGAGTTTTCGGCACAAGCGGCACGACGCGACTTTCGACGGGGCGGCGTATGCAGTGTGTGATCCTGGCGGGTGGACTCGGCACGCGGATGCGGCCCCTGACCACCACCGTGCCCAAGACGCTGATCCCCGTCGCGGACACGCCGTTTGCCCATTACCAACTGACCTGGCTGGCCGGGCACGGCGTCACCGAGGTGGTCTACAGCATCGCGGTCCTGGGCGACCTGATTCGCGCCTACGTCGGCGACGGCCGCCGCTGGGGCTTGAACGTCAGCTATGTCGAGGACGGCCAGGAACTGGTTGGCACCGGCGGCGCGTTGCGGCGGGTTTACGACGGTGGACTGCTGCACGAGCGGTTCCTGGTTCTCTACGGCGACTCGTTCCTGCCCTTCGATTTTCGGCTGCTGGTCCGGGCGTTCGACGAACAAGCGCGGCCCGCGATGATGGCGGTTTACAGGAACCAGGGCCGCTTCGACAACGGCAACGTGCAGTACGGCGACGGCGTCGTCCGCCTGTATCAAAAGGCGCAGCGTGGTGAGACCATGCCGGACATGCACTACATCGATTACGGCGCCAGTATCCTGCGCGCGGAGGTCGTCGCCGACAACGTGGGGCCGGGCGGCACGAGGGACTTGGCGGACATCTACCATCGTCTTAGTCTCGCAAACAACCTGGGGGGCTGGGAAGTGGGCCGGCGGTTTTACGAGATCGGCTCGCCGGTGGGGTTGCGGGACTTTGAAGGTTGGGTCGCGGAACACCCGGTAAATTCATGGGCAAGCCTCTAATCCTGCTCGACCGCGACGGTGTCTTAAATCGCGTCGTCGTGGACGCCGACCAGGGGACGATCGACAGCCCGTTGCACCCGTCCCAGGTGCGGCTGCTGCCCGGTGTCGCCGAGGCGTTGGCCCGGTTGACGGCAGCGGAGTATGGCCTGGCCGTCGTGACGAATCAGCCGGCGTGGGCCAAGCGGAAAACGACCCGCGCCAACCTGGAAGCCGTCCACGAAACCGTTCTCGCGGAGGCGACGCGGCTGGGGGGTCGGATTCTTAGCTCCCACCTGTGCCTCCACCGCTCGGAAGACGGTTGTGCGTGCCGGAAGCCGAAACCGGGCCTCCTGCGCGAGGCGTTCGCCCGCAATCCAAGCTACGACCCCGCCGGGTCGTGGATGGTCGGCGACGGCGTAACGGACGTGCAAGCGGGGGCCGCCTTCGGCCTGCAAACGGCCTTTCTTGGGCCACGGAAATGCGACGCCTGCAAGATCATGGAACAGAGGAATGCGCACCCGACCTGCTGGGTGGCGGACCTGGCGGCCTTCACCACCCACCTCCTTGGGGGATCGGAAACGAGTCATGGTAATAGCCACGAAGAAAAGCTTGCGTGTCAAAGTCTTCGCTGACGGCGCGAACCTCGAACAGATGCAAAAGCTGGCTGCGGAGCCGGGCGTTCACGGATTCACCACCAACCCCACGCTCATGCGCCAGAGCGGCATCCGCGATTACGCCGCGTTCAGCCGCGCGGTGCTGAAGGCCATTCCGCACAAGCCGATCTCCTTCGAGGTCCTGGCCGACAGCGTCGCCGACATCCGCAAGCAAGCACTGACCATTGCCGACTGGGGCGACAACGTTTACGTCAAAATCCCGATCACCAACTCGGAAGGCGTGCCGCTGACCGACCTGGTTCACGAGCTAACCTATCGCCACGTCAAAATCAACGTGACGGCCGTATTCACGCTGGAACAGGTGTTCCGCTCCTGCGAAGCGCTGAAGGGCGGCGCGCCCTCCGTCGTGTCCGTCTTCGCGGGCCGCATTGCCGACGCGGGACTTGACCCGGTGCCACACATGCAAGCCGCCCTGTCGATCTGCCGGTCGATGGACCGCAACATTGAGCTGCTGTGGGCCAGTCCGCGCGAGCTGCTCAACGTCGTCCAGGCGGACGAGGTCGGCGTGGACATCATCACCGTCACCGAGGCGATCCGCGGCAAGCTCGACACCTTGGGCAAAGACCTCGCGGAGTTCAGCCGCGAAACGGTGTTGATGTTCAAGCGCGACGGCGAGAGTGCGGGGTATCGACTGTGAAAACGTTTGCGGAAACCTACCTGGACGAAACGCGGCGGCTCCTGGACGAGCTAAACCCCGACCACCTCGAACGCCTGGCCCAGGGCTTGGCGGGGGTCCGGGCACGGGGCGGCCGCCTGTTCATCCTGGGCGTCGGCGGCTCGGCGGGCCACGCCAGCCACGCGGTCAACGACTTCCGCAAGCTGTGCGACTTCGAGGCCTACGCCCCGACCGACAACGTGTCGGAGCTGACGGCCCGGATTAACGACGAGGGCTGGGACACGAGCCTAGCGGCCTGGCTGTTGGCGTCGCGCTTCAACGAGAAGGACGGCCTACTTATCTTCTCGGTCGGCGGCGGCAGCCGTGAAAAAAACATCTCGATGAACCTGGTGCGGGCCATCGAATTGGCGAAGGACGTGCGGGCCAAGGTGTTCGGCATCGTCGGCCGCGACGGCGGTTTCACGGCGAAGGCCGGGGACGCCTGTGTGGTGGTGCCGCCGCTGTTCGCCGACCGGATCACGCCGCACACGGAAGGGCTGTGTGCCGTGCTCTGGCACCTCCTGGTCAGCCACCCGGCGCTAAAGACCTGCCCCACCAAGTGGGAAGGCACCCGCTAGGATTGCCGCTTGCGGCTTTGCGAAACCCCTACTCCCCAAGAGGCATTCTCCGTGGCAACCTTCGGCGAAAAAGTCATCATCGTGGGCGGCGCGGGCTTCATCGGCAGCCACTTCACCGACCGCCTGCTGGGCAGCGACCGGACGCAGCGCGTCACCCTCTACGACAACTTCACTTCCGGCCGGGCGTGGCACTACCAACACCACGCCCGCGACCCCCGGCTCAAAGTCGTGCGCGCCGACGTTCACGACTTCGACGCGCTTCGCGCCGCGATGACCGACCACGACACCGTCATTCACCTGGCGTCGAACCCCGACATTGCCCGTGCCGTGACGGAACCGGACATCGACTTCCGCGAAGGCACCGAGTTGACCGCCTTGGTCGTCGAGGCCATGCGCCAGTGCGGCACCAAAACAATCTTGTACGCCTCCGGCAGCGGCGTCTACGGCGAGCTAGGCTTGTTCGAGGCCCACGAGAATTACGGCCCCCTAATCCCGGTGTCCACCTACGGGGCAAGCAAGCTGGCGGGGGAAGCGTTGATCGCCTCCTACGCCGCCATGTTCGACCTGCGCGGCTGCGCCTTCCGCTTCGGCAACGTGGTGGGCCGCCGGCAAACCCACGGAGTAGGCTTCGACTTTGTTCGCCGACTGCTTCGCGACCCGACGCAGCTCCGCATCCTGGGCGACGGCAAGCAGAGCAAGTCCTACGTCCACGTCAGTGACGTGGTCAGCGCCGTGCTGCTGGCCGGCGAAAAGTCGTGCAAACCGTTTGAGGCGTTTAACGTCGCGACGGGCGATTACATCACCGTCACCGAAATCGCGGACCTTGCCCGTAGTTGTCTCGACTTGCCTGGGGGTTCGGTGCGTTACGACTACACCGGCAGCGATCGCGGCTGGAAGGGCGACGTGCCCGTCATCCGCCTGAGCATCGACAAAATACGCGGCCAAGGCTGGCGGCCGACGCGGACCACGGCGGAGGCTCTGCGCGACGCCATGCGGGACATGTTGGCCGACCTGCGCTCGGGTCTCGACCAGGGCGCGGCCTGAATTTCCGCCGCTTGCGGCTTTGCCTTTTTCAAACGCAGGGGGGTAGGACATGATAATCGCACGCAGTCCGCTGCGGATCAGCCTGGGGGGGGGCGGCACCGACCTCCCCTCCTACTACCGCGATTACGGCGGCTTTCTGATCGCGGGCGCCATCGACAAGGGCGTCTACGTCTGCGTCCACCGGACGTTTCTCTCGGAGATGGTCGTCCGCTACTCGCGCATCGAGCGCGTCGCCCACCCCGGCAAGGTGCAGCACCCCATCATCCGCCACGGCTGCGCCCACCTGGGCGTCACCGAACACAACATCGAGATCACCTCGATGGCAGACATCCCCGCCGGCACCGGCCTGGGATCGTCGGGCAGTTTCGGCACGGCACTCCTCAAGGCGCTGTACCGCTATCGCAATAAGACGACCACGCCGGGCGACCTGGCCGAGGCGGCGTGCCACATCGAAATCGACCTGCTCAAGGAGCCGGTGGGCAAGCAGGACCAGTACGTCGCCGCGTTCGGCGGCATCAACTGCTACGAATTTCGGCCCGACGATACCGTCGTCGTCACGCCCCTGGCCATTGCCGAGGACACGTTGCGCGAGTTCGAGCAGCGGGTGCTGCTGTTCTCGACGGGCATCGTCCGCCAGGCTCCCGAAATCCTCAAGGACCAGGACGACAAGACGCGGCAGCACAGCCAGGACATGATCGGCAACCTGCACACGATCAAGCAGATCGGTTATGAGAGTAAGTCAGTCCTCGAAGCGGGCAACCTGGACGAGTACGGCAAGCTGCTACACGAACACTGGGAGCGCAAGCGGGCGCGGTCCAAGTCGATTTCCACCCCCAAGATCGACCACTGGTACGAAGTCGCGCGGGCCAACGCTGCGGTCGGGGGCAAGCTCATCGGCGCGGGCGGCGGCGGTTTTCTCATGTTCCTGGCCGACGATCCGACGCGCCTGCGGCGGGCCATGGCGGCGGAAGGGTTGAACGAATTGCGGTTCGGCTTCGACTTTGAAGGCACGCGGATTCTGTAGAGCACTGAGGACACCATGATTCAAGTCAACCGAAAATCCTACCCCTACATGGAGGAAGTCAATGAAGGCATCCTCAAGCAGTTCGAGCGCCTCCTGCCGACAACGGGCCGGGTGCTCGACGTGGGCTGCGGACGGGCCGCGCTCGGCTTGGCGATCCGGCAACTAGGCTGGGAGGTGTGGGGCGTCGAGCAGAGCGGTGAGGCCTGCACCACGGCCGGCACACGGATCGACACCCTGGTTGAGGCAGACCTACACGACTACGAAGGCGTGCGTGCCAGGCTCGGTGACACGCGCTTTGACGCCCTCGTGTTCTCCGACGTTTTGGAACACGTCTACGACCCGCGAACGGTGCTGGAAAAATATCTGGAGTTCGTCAAGCCGGGCGGCAAGGTGCTCATCTCCGTGCCCAACTCGGTGGTGTGGACCAACCGACTGTCCCTCCTTTTCGGCCGGGTGGAGTACACCGACACCGGCGTCATGGATCGAACCCACATTCGGTTTTTCACCTTCCGCACGGCGAAACGGCTCGTGCAAGCGGCCGGGCTGTCCGTGGATCGAGTGGCCTCGACGCCCTACCTGGTGCGGGCCGTGCTGCCCATCGTGAAAAGCTGGGTGCTGCCTAAAACCAACGGCAACGGCAGCGGCAACCACGCCGACCCGCGCGCCCTGATCGATTCGCGGGGCTACAAGAACTACATGAAATGGGCCTACCCGGTCGAGCACGCGGTCGCCTCGGTGTGGCGCGGCATGTTCGCCTTTCGCATTATCCTGGTCGCCACCAAGCCGGCCTAGCACGAGCAATCTCCCCATGACCACGAAGCTTACCCGCGACGCCTTGACCGTCGCCATGATTACCCGCAACGAAGAGAAGGCGATCGGCAAAGTCATTGCCGACATCCGCCGCGTCGTCCCGGAAGCCGACATCCTCGTCGTCGATTCCAGCACCGACCGCACGGCCGAAATTGCCGGGGAACTGGGTGCCCGCGTCATCAAGCAGTTCCCCCCCCAGGGGTACGGCCCCGCGATGGACACTGCCTTGCGGTCGGGCCTGGGTAGGGTGGTCGTCACCCTCGATTGCGACGACACCTACCCCACCGAGCGCATTCCGGAGTTGGCCCGCCTGGTGCTCGACGAGGGCTACGACGTGGTGGACGGCTCCCGGCTGGAAAGGAAGCCCGTGGCCATGCCCTGGCTCAACTACTTCGCCAACTACGGCTTCGCCCTGATGGCCTCGGTGCTGTTCGGCAACCGGCTTACCGACCTGCATAGCGGCATGCGGGCTTACCGCAAATCGCTCATCGACGGCCTGCACTACCAGCCGCGCGGCGCGGCCCTGCCCGTCGAACTGCTGCTGCGGCCCCTCAAGATGGGCAAGCGCCTGAAAGTCGTTTTCATCGAGTACCGCGAGCGAATTGGACAGACCACCATGCGTCCCCTCGAAAGCGCCTGGTGGACCTTGCGGCGCATCGTCAACGTGCGCTTTTCTTGAGGACCGGCACCATGAATATCGGCATCCTGGGCGGCGGCATTAGCGGCCTGACCCTCCAGCGTCACCTCGAACACCCGTCCGAAGTGCTCGAAAAAGCGAAGGTCCCCGGCGGCCTGTGTCGCACCTTTTGGAAGGACGGCTTCGGCTTCGACATCGGCGGCCACATCCTGTTTTCCAAGCACGAACACGTCAACCAGCTGGTGAACGCGCTCCTGGGCGAGAACATCAACTATTGCAAGCGGCTCAACCAGATTCTGTTCAAAGGGCGCTACGTCAAGTACCCCTTCGAGAACGACCTGGGGGCGCTGGACAAGCAAGATTGTTACGAGTGTTTGATCGATTACCTCAAGGCGGACTTCCCCAACCCGACGAACTTTGCCGAGTGGGCTTACGCCACCTTCGGCCGGGCAATCGCGGACAAGTACCTGATTCCCTACAACCGTAAAATCTGGAAGCTCGAACCGAGCGCGATGGGCATGGAGTGGGTAGGCCGGGTGCCCAAGCCGCCGATGGAGGACGTGGTCAAGTCGGCCATGGGCATCGCCACGGAAGGCTACACGCACCAGCTCTATTTCCGCTACCCGCTGCACGGCGGCTTCGAGTCGGTCGTCAAGGCGATGATCAAGCCGGGCACGAAGCAGACCTACAACTATGCGATCAAGTCCATCCGCAAGGCCGGCTCGCAGTGGGTCGTGTCCAACGGCGAGCGGACGGCTTCCTACGACCACCTGGTCTTGTCGTTCCCAGTCCGCGACGCGATCGGCTGCTTCGCCGGGGTGCCCGCGGAAGTGACCGAGGCGGTTCACAATCTGCGCTACAACGCCCTGCGGTTGGTGTTCCTCGCGGTCAACAACGAATCGCTCATGGACAAGAGCGCCGTCTACATCCCCGACCCGACCGTCCACCCGCACCGCGTCTGCTACATGGGCTATTTCAGCCCGAACATGGTCAAGCCGGGCACGTCGTCACTGGTAGCCGAGGTGACGGTCCGGCCGGGCGACGAGGTGGACCGGATGGACAACGAGGCCTACCTAAACCTCATCACCGACGACCTCGACCGGACCGGCATCATCCGCAAGCAGGACCTGATTGTGCGCGACACGCGCCGGGTGGAATACGCCTACCCGGTCTACGACCGCGACTACGGCAAGAACACCAAAATCATCCGCGACTACTTCAACTCGCTGGGCATCGACCAGCTGGGGCGGTTTGCCGAGTTCGATTACATCAACTCGGACGAGTGCATCCACCGGGCGATGCGGCTGGCGGATACGTTGAATGGGCGCGAGTGACCGCAACGCCGCAAGCGGCAATACGGGGATGTTTCTGATTATGGGTAGCATGTCTTTACCGTTGCCGCGGCGGCTGTTTCCACTGCCCGAGCAGCTCGTCCGCTCGCCGGTCAGCCTGTTGTGTTTGGCCCTGCTGGTTAACGCCCTTGTCATGCCCTACCTCGGCGTCTACCACGACGCGCGGCTCTACGCCTTTTACCTCGAATCGCGCCTCGAACCGGGTCAGGGTTTTGACCACGATCTCTACCTGGCCTACGGATCGCAGGACCGCTACTCCCTGTTCAGCCTCCTTATGTTCCCCGTCGTGAAGCTGATCGGTTTACAACCGGGGCTGTTCGTCGTTTACGGACTAAGCAAGGCGCTTTTGTTCTGGGGGTTCATCCGCCTGGTGCGCCGGCTGACGCGCGACGACTTCCTGACTGCTGCGATCGTGCTGTTCCTTGCCGTGTCGCCTATCCCGTTCGGGGGCAACGGCGTGTTCAACGTGAACGAATCGTTCCTGACGCCCCGCCTTTGTGCCGCCGCCCTTGTCCTCCTGGGATTGGAGCAAATGCTGGCCGGCAAGTACCTGGCCCCCGCCGTGCTGTTCGCCGGGGGCATGGCGTTGCACCCGCTCATGGGCACGGGCGGCGTCTTGACCGCCGGCCTTTGGTACTTGTTCGGCCGGCTCAATTGGTGGCAGCTTTCCGCCTTGTTCCTGGTGGCGGCGGCGGGGGGTGTAGGGGTGTTGGCCTACGAGCCGCTGGGCACGCGCCTCCTCGGACACATGGACGACCGCTGGCGCGCGATCATTCTCCAAATCTGCTTTTTCGTCAAGCCCACCGAATGGTTCCTCGAAGACTGGGCACGCCTGGGATGGGATTGCCTCCTCGTCGTCGTGGGCGCGACCACGTTTGCCCGTCACTGCGGCCGCTTCCTTTGGGCGGTGTTGGCCGCCGGCTCGATCGGCCTGGTGGGGACCGCCGTGGGTGTCGAGTCGAACTACCTACTGCTCGTCCAGACGTCGCCCTACCGGACCCTGTGGGTGTTGGAGTTCGTGTCTATACCGCTCGCGTTTCTTGCCGTCGCCGCCTTGTGGCAACGCGGCACGGCCGTGTCCCGGAGCCTGAGTCTTGCCCTGCTGTTCTACGCCACCGACGACCGCCTCTTCAGTCAATCGACCCTGATCCTTGTGCTACTGCTCGCCGTCGCTTTCGTGGTAGGTGTCGTGTGGCGGCGCGGCCTGGGTCGCAAACCGGTCGAGGCCGACTGGCTGCTGCCTTGCACGCGCTCGACCTTCGTGACCGGGTGCGGGTTAATGGTCGTTTACTCGACGCTCGTGCTCTGGTTCCTGGTGACGGCACCGGAGCCGGACGCGGCGGTTCACCCGGTCAACCTGTTGCGCGTCCTCGGGCCGGTTTCCTCACGGCTCATTTGTTTACTCGCCGTCTGTCGGGCGGCGCCGTTCCTCTGTGCGTCGTTGGGCACGGCTCTGCGCTTGCGGACGGCGCTGGTCGCGACCGCCGTAGTCTACCTGGCGGCGGGCAACTACCTGCTGACCGCGCCGTGGTACGTTAACCGCTTCGTGCCGGAGGAAAGGCACACCGAATTCGTGGCCGACTTCTTGGACCAACGCCGCGACCCGGACGGCCCGGCGCCGTGCGTCTATTGGAACACGGACATGGCGCGCATCTGGTTTCGGCTGCGGGCCAACAGTTTTGTGACGATCTACCAGATGGCCGGTTGCGCGTTCAACCGCGAGACGGCGTTCGAGGGCAAGCGGCGCATTCGCCTGGTGGCCCGGTTCGAGGCCGACGCCGACCGCCGGTCGCCGCGGCCACTGCCGCCGCGCTGGCAGCAATTCTTTGAAGACTTCCGCGACTGCCCGCCCGACGCCGCGCCGCCGACGCGCGCCGACCTGCTGCGTCTGGCGCGGGAAGAGTCCCTCGATTACGCGGTCCTCACCGTCGCGGTGGACGACCTCCAATGCGCCACCGACGGCCACTACTACATCTACGATTGCAAGCGGCTGCGGAAACTTGCGGGCGAGGAGGAAGCAGTGGCGACGGCGTCGTCCGCACTCGCGGGGACGGGGCGCTGACGCTTGCGGCGGCGGCCCGTGCGCCCTATCATGACCCCGTTGCAGTCCGGTTCCAGGGCGACGGTGCGAGGGTTGGTCATGAACGGCGACAATTCCGACAAGGTGATGTCCGCGAACGAGATTCCCCCTTCTCCCAAGCCCGTCACGAACGGCGAGGGTGCAACGCCGGCGGCTCGATACCTGGCCATCGGCCTGGCCGTCGTGGCGGGCCTGTTGCGCCTGATCCCCCACCCGTTCAACTTTACGCCGGTGACGGCCCTGGCCCTGTTTGGCGGCGCGCGGCTGCGGCTGTGGCAGGCTTTCATCTTGCCGTTGCTGGTCATGGTCGTGTCCGATTTTCTAATCTGGCAGACCCTGGGCTGGTCGCCGTTTAACAAGCTGGTCTACGGTTGCTTCGCGATGAACGTGCTGCTCGGCTTGACCCTGCGGCGAACGCGCTCGCCGCTACGCATCGGTGCCACGGCGGTCGTCGCCAGCGTGCTGTTCTTCCTCGTCACCAACTTCGGCATCTGGTACACCTCGAAGATGGATTCGCAGACCATCCCGGCAGGCCAGGGCATGGTGCTGCAAAAGGAAGGGGCCAAGTATCCGTTCGGCCAGATTCACTACGCCGACAACGCCCAGGGGTTGCTGACCTGCTATTTCATGGGACTGGACTTCACGAGCAAGGACGCGCAGCCGTTGGGGTTTGCGGGCAACCTGCTGGCCGGCGATCTGTTCTTCACGGGGTTGCTGTTCGGCGCGTACGGCCTGGCAACCCGGCGGCGGGGGCGGACCGTTGCCATGAATCAAACCCCTTCAATGCCCGTCGTCACGAAGGCCGCGCCGATGCGGTAGCCTCCATCCTGCGGCTCGACGCGAACGATCTCCGCCAGCAGGACGAACGGCGCTACCTCCGGAAACGTTTTCAAATTCAGGTACACGAACGAGGAGACGGGGCGGTGCGCGGTCGCGAAGGCGATGCCACTGAAAGAGATGTCCTTGCACTTGCCTTCGAGCACGTTCGTCACCTTGCCATTGTCTTCCAGCGGATAAACGTCGAGCGGCGGCGAGCAGGGCCAGCGCACCTGGCCGCGCTGGTCGGGCGTGTTTTGCAGGTCGTCGCGCAGGCTCACCAGCAACAGCGGGCCGACCTCCTGGAGCTTCTGGGCGGCCCGGTACTCGACGCCGCCGAACGCCTGCACCGTCACCGACGCCTCGGACGTGTGGACGTTCGCTTCCCGCGCCGGCTGCAGGTCGAGGCGGACTTCCAACCCGGCCTTGTTGCCGAGGCAGCGCTGCCAAAAGTTGCCCGCCGATTGCAGCCGCACCACGAACGAGCGGTCGGTCTGCGACACGACCTTGGCCTCCCACTTTTCGCAGAACACTTCCATCTTCAGCCGGATCATGCCGGGCAACATGCGGATTGGGAATTTGCACTCTATAACGTGGTCCGACCGCTGCAAGTAGGGCAGTTTCTTCGCGACGCCGATGGTCACGGCGGCCGTCTCGGTCAGCACCACCTGAGTCACGATGCGGTTGATCGAGGGCGTGCCGGTGATCCGTTGGTCGCCACCGCCGAACAGGCTGGCAAGCGGCCGGATGAAGGGCAGGCCGTCGGCCGGTGCCGTCGTGGGCGAGGTGGCGCCTTGCCCAGGCCCGGCGAGGGCGGCGAGTAGCTCGCCGCAACTTTGAAAGCGTTTCTGGGGGTCGGCGTGCAGCGCCCGGGCGACGACGGCCCGGTCGGCGGTCGAGAGCCAGTCGAGGTCGGGTTTGGCCGGCCCGGCCACCGTGGACCGCGAGCGCAGACGGTTGGGCAGCGGGTGAAAGCCGGTCAGCATCTCCGTGAAAATCAGGGCGAGGCTGTAGGCGTCGCAGGTCGCGTTCGGGGCACCCTTCAGCAACTCCGGGGCGGCGTAGCGGCGGTTGGGGTGGGCCGTCTTCTGCCAGTGGGGCAACCAGATCAGGGTGGCCAGGCCGAAGTCGCCCAGGTGGACCCGGCCGTCGCGCACGAGCAAGGACCGCGGACTCAGGGCGAGGTGCTGCAACTGCTCGCGGTCGCGGAGGTCGTCGAGCGCGGCGGCCGCAGTCTGCAACGCCCAGAGCAACTCGTCGCGCGCCAGGCCTTTCGCGCCGCCCCCGAGCCGCTCGTCGAAGCGGTCTTGCAGCGTCCGGCCTGCGGCGTCGGCGACGAGCCCCACCTGCCCATCCGGCGTCCGTTTCACCTCCAGCGCGGGTAGGGCCGGATGACTGAGGGAACCGAGCCGGGCCAGGAGCCGGACATCTGCCTCCGCGGCGCCGACCGCGGGAGCCAGGTAACGAACTTGCCGTTCACACCCGTCGCCGTCGCGGGCGTGGTAAAGATCGCCGAACGGTCCGCGGCCGACGTGGGCCAGCAGCTGGACCCCCGGCAGAGTCAGACCGGTTCGTACCGAAATGCCGGAGTCGGGGGTCGCGGGGGCCGGGGCCGTGACGTGTTGCACCTCTTTGCGCGTGTCGCCGGCCGGCGGCAAGCGGGGGCGGTTGATAACGACCGTGGCGCCCGGCGCGGCCACCGGCATCGCCACGGGCGTTTGCCGGAGCTTCGACGGGCGGTTCGTGGGCAGGCTCCCGGCGACCTCCGGGTCGTCCGGGCCGAAGACCAGCGCCTGGACGAAGTGCAGACACGAAGCGAAACGGCGGTCGGGTTCCTTGGCCAACGCGCGGGCCACCACGGGCCGATCGTTTGCGGGCAGCGGCGTCAGGTCCGGCGCGCTCATCAGGTGCGCCATCAGGATTTGCCGGGCGTTGCCGCCGGGGAAGGGGTGGGTGCCCGTGAGTAACTCCTGGTACACGACGGCCAGGCTGTACTGGTCGGTGTGCCGGCTCATCTTGCCCTTCAATATTTCCGGCGCGACGTACAGCGGCGTCAGACCGCCGAGTTGGGTCGGCGTACCGTCGGCTGGCACCTCCTCCAAGCTGTTCACCAGGCCGAAATCGGCCACTTTCAGGTGGTTGCCGACGATGAACAGGTTGGCCGGCTTGATGTCGAGGTGTTGCAACCCGTGCTTGATGTTCATCACGTCGAGCGCTTCCGCAGCTTCCATAAGGTAGCCCAGCAGCTCGTCGCGGCCGATGCCGGTCTGGCCGGCGACCTGGCACTCGGCGAAATGGTCGGCGAGGTTGCGGTCGGCCAGTTCCATGACCAGGACGAGTTCGCCGTCGAGGACTTCGACCCGCTCCAACGACAGCATGAACGGATGGCGGACGGCCTTGACGCGCTGGATCGCCTGGAATTCGACCTGGGCCGAGTTTCGGCCACCTTCGCCGTCGAGCGCGGTGGACGAGCCTTTGACGAACTTGATCGCCTTGTGCAACCCGCCCGGCGCTTCGCACTTCCAGACCTCGCCGAACCCGCCCGAACCCAACGGTTCGATCAGGCGGTAGCCGGGCAACGGCTCGTCGCCGATTTCTTTCTGACCCGGGACTCTCAATTCCGTATTCATGGATCGACGCTGCTCCAATTCGACAAGATTCGCGGGCAAACGGGATCCGTCCGCGCGTTCGGGTCAACCGGGGGTTTCGTCAGCCGGCGATGGTCGCGGGAACGCTTAGGCTGTGCCGGGCTTTCGCAAGACTGGCTTCGATCCGGGGTCTGACCGTGAGGAAAGCGTTGACGCAGGCCGGGTCAAACTGCGTACCGGAGTGCTTGCGGACTTCTTCAAACGCCTGGTCGGCGGGCATGCCGCTGCGGTAACAACGGTCGGAGGTCAGGGCGTCAAACGTGTCGGCCACCGCCACGACTCGCGCGACCTCGGGGATCAGCGGACCGGCCAGGCCGTCCGGGTAGCCGCGCCCGTCCCAGCGCTCGTGGTGGCTGCGGACGATCGGCAGGATGGGCCGGAGGGCCGCGAAGTTTTCGAGGATCGCCACGCCCTTGGTCGGGTGGGACTTCATCTCGTCGAACTCCTCCGTCGTCAGCTTGCCGGGCTTGCGGAGGATGGCGTCGGGGATGCCGATCTTGCCGATGTCGTGCAGGGGCGTGCCGACCTGCAGACGCTCCATGTCCTCGGTGGAAAGGGCCAACTGCCGGGCAAGCAGGACCGCGTATTCGGTGACCCGCAACGTGTGGCTGCCGGTGTACTGGTCGCGCGCCTCCACGGCGCGGGCCAGGGTGTTGAGCGTTTGCAAAAACTGGCTGCGCTGCTCCTCGATCAGCTGGGCGCTTTCGATGCCGATCGCCGCGCGGGCCGCGACCGCGTCGGCGAAGAATAGATCGTCCTGAGTGAACGGACTTTGGAACGGTCCGCGGTCCAGGTGCAACACGCCCAGCTGGCGGCGCGGCGACCGCAGGATTGCACAAATGAGCGACGACATCGAGCCGCGCAGCACGCTGCGCGCTTGCATGAGGGTGTCGTTCGCGCCGGCGTCCTCGCACAACAGGGACTCGCCGCGCTGGAACGAGCGGTCGGCCAGGGTCTGGCTAAAGCCCTGGTCGTCCTTGACCGAGCGGTGGCGCGTGACGACGGCGCGGAGACTGAGTTGCCCGGTCGCCGGGTTGTGCAGAGCTATTGCGGCGCGCTGGGCGCCCAGCACCTCGGCGGCGTCTTCCAGGATCGCCTGCAAGAGGTGCTTGAGGGAGGCCAGGTTGGACAGGTGGTAGTCCGTGCGCAAGAGTGCGATCAGATGCTTGGGTTGCCAGCGCGTGCGCTCGTCGGCCAGGACGACCCGCTGGACCGCCTCGTCCCAGGTTTGCCGGGTGATCGCCTGAACCCGCACGAACTCGGTCCGGTCGTCGCCGGCTACGGCATTCGGGGAGAGGGCGATAGCCTCGCCGGTGGCGGTGAGCATGGCGGCCTGCACGGTTGATCTCCTTCCCACGCAAGAGTTCAGGGACGACTGGGGACGACGAACGCGAACTCGGCGGGTTTGTCGTGACGCGCAGCGACGTACAACAACGCGCATTCCGTCAAAACCGTAGGTCGCAAACGCATAACAGTCAAACCGGCGTCTAGTAACAGGGAGTTGGCGGGTGCCTTTACTCCCCTCTCCCCCAAGGGGCTTTGCACAAAAAGGTCATTTTGGCAGCTAGGCGAGTCCGCCAAAGACCTTGCAGTCCTCCCCGGTTGGCGGACCTGGTTCAAAAGCGGCCCGCGCGCGGCAACCCGTGGAATTCGTTTCATTCGCCAACCCACACACCCCCCCGAACGAATTTCCCAAGGTGCAACTTCTGGCCGGGCAAAGACTTAAAGCATTCGTCCCAGGACGTGCCGCCACGCCACGTCCTGGAACCCAGGCTACTTCCTTTGCCACCCGCGTTTGAACCAGGCCCGTTCGCCACTCCACCACCGTCTTCCGGCCGAGGCGCAAAGCTCTATCGAAAACCCTTTTGTAACCGTTCACCGGCATCAACTGCTCCCCCCTTGCGAAGGGGGGGTAGGGGGGGTAAGAACGATTAAAGTACTCGGTCATGGCGCTCTTTTCACCCCCCCTACCCC
>JBBRLG010000103.1:0-15384 GCA_038231495.1 Gemmatales bacterium
GCCCCGACTCAGAAAGAAAGAAAGCGGCGTCGAGCCGCCGCACTCCAAAGGGAAAAACACCTCCCTAAATCCTACGCCGGCAACGGTCGCCTTTTGTAACAAATGCGTAAGTATCGTTTGACCGTCGTTCGTCATACCTTTATACTCTCAGGGAGGTACGAAACTCTGCGCCGACGTGGAAGAGTCGGCAAGGCCGTATCCCGAACGCGGGATCTGGGCGGAGGTGGACCTTGTTAAGCGCACGCCGACTATACCCACGTTCCCAGCCTTCCCTATTCAGCCGCCTGTTGCTGACCGGCGTCGCTTTTCTTCTGCTCCCCCTTGCTTTACAAGCCGCCCCAACCCGGCCGGATGATGCCGCGCCAAAGAAAGACGCCGAAATTCAGGCTCGCGCCGCCCAAAAGGACCGACGCTGGTTCGAGGCGTGCCGGTTGTACGAAGAAATCCTGCACGGCAAGGACAAGCCCGCCGACGACGTGCGCGAAGCGTATCAGGAATGCCTGCGCCGCTACTACCTGCAACGCCGGCACGGCGACAAGCTGTACCGCGACGCCATTGCGAAGTTGACCGCCACGCCCAACGAAGCCCTCAAGATTTACGACCAGGTGCTCGACGCGCTGTCCAAGCGGTATTTCGACCCGCAGAAGGTCGAAACGTCACTGCTATTCAAGAACGGCGTCCAGGAACTGCTTTTCGCCCTGGACGACGAATTTTTCACCCGAGAATACCTGGCCGGCGCGGACGCCAAGGGCCTCGATTCGTTGCGCGGCCGATTGCGGGAACTGCGCGACCAGAAGCTGACGACCGCGACCGCCGCCCACGATGCCGTGCTTAACACGGCCCGCCTGGCGAACGGCCTGGGCCTGGCGGCCAACAAAAACCGCGTCGTCGTCGTGTTCGCGCTCGAATTCGCGTGCGGTGCCTGCAACGCCCTGGACGACTACACGCTGTACCTCACGCCGTTCCACCTGAACGCCGCGCGCGGCAAGTACGTCGGCGTCGGCGTCGATCTCGCCATCACGGGCCAGAACCTGGAAATTGCCCGTGTCTACCCGAACAGTCCGGCGGCGGAATCCGGTCTGCAACCCGGAGACCGGGTGCTGCAAATCGATGCGCAATCCGTGGAGAAACTGCCGCCCGATGTCGTCGCGGAACGGTTGCTCGGCGACACGGATACGCAGATCGAACTGGAAATCGTGCGCGGCCAGATGAAGCCGTACGCCGTCACGATGGTGCGCCGGGCCGTCGCGACGCCCAGCGTCGAATACCGCATGATGGGCGACATGATGTCCGCGTCGGAGGAGATCGGCTACGTCCGCATTCACAGCTTCCAGGACACGACGGCCCAGGAGGTCAAGGAGGCGATTGCCCGCCTCCAGACTGCCGGCATGAGAGCCTTGATCCTCGACCTGCGCGGCAACCCCGGCGGCCTGTTCAAGGCTTCCGTCCAGGTGAGCGAACTTTTCCTTGGCGAGGGGGCCGTGATCGTCTTTACGGAGGGGCAGCTCAAGGAGTTTAGCCATCCATACAAGGTCGAAGGCGGCAACCCGTTCCAGCTGCCAATGGCAGTACTGGTAGACGGCGACACGGCCAGTTCCGCCGAAATCCTGGCCGCCGCGCTCAAGGAACACGAACGGGCCAAGCTCTACGGCCAACCGACCTTTGGCAAGGGCACGATTCAACAAATCATTCCGCTGGATCGGTCGGCAGGCGGCATCCGCATTACGGTGGCGAAATTTACTTCCCCTCTGAAGAGCACCGTCGGCGGCGTGGGCGTCGTGCCGCACGAAGTGGTGCCCGACAACCAAAGTGCGCTTTTCCCCGCGCTGAACGAATTACGGGGTCTGCTCGGCAAGATGCCCATGCCATCGATGGTCATGGGTTCGGACCCCATCTCCCGCTAAGCGAACGGATCGCGCGTGCGCCCGCTCTGGTCTCAGACCGTTGCCCCTGGCTTGCGCGGTCTGAGCGCGGCCCGCGAACGCGATTTCTTCCTCGCCTGGGACGCCCGGCACAACCTCTACCTCTTTAACCCCACCGGCCAACGGCAAGCGCAAACCCAACCGCCCGACGAGCTCGTCGCCGGCTGTGCCGCGGAAGACGGCCACTGCTTTGCCGCGGTCGGGGACAAGGGCACCGTTTACCTGCTGGCCCCCGACCTGACGCCCCGCTGGCAACGGGCCATCGACCGGCGCGCGACCGCGGTGGCCGTTGACGCTTTTGGCCAACGGGTCGCGGTAGCGGGCGGCGACGGCAGCCTGTACCTGTTCGACGGCGACGGCAACCTGCTGTGGCAGGCGACCAGCCCGCGACCGCTGCACTTCCTCACGTTCGTGCCGGAAAAGCCGGCCCTCGTCGGTTGCGCCGATTTCGGTCTGGTCGTCTGTTTTGACGCGGCCGGCCGCTGCGCCTGGCGCGACGGCCTGGTGGCGCACGTCGGCTCGCTAACGACGACCGGCGACGGCGGCACCATCTCTCTGGCCTGTTTCAGCGAAGGGGCGTGCTGTTACACTCTCGCGGACGGCCCGAAGTCGCGCCGCATGGTGTCCGGCGTAGCGCCGTGCCGGTTGTTGGCGAGTTCGTACGCCGGGGACGTGTGGCTGACCGTTGGCATGGAACCGCGCCTGACGCTGCGTCAGTCCGACGGGACCGCGCGGGCAGAAGTGGAGGTTTCAGGGCGTCCGGTCGGTTTGGCACTAAACCCGCTTGGAACGCAGGCCGTGGTTGCGACGGCGGAGGGGACGGTGACCGCTTTCGCGGTTTGATGCGCGCGAAAACCTCTCACGCCAAAATCTTGTCGATCACCTCGCCATGTACGTCGGTCAGCCGCCGTTGGATGCCGTTGTGGTAAAACGTCAGCTTCTTGTGTTCCAGCCCGAGCAGGTGCAGTACCGTCGCGTGGAAGTCGTAGACCGAAACCGGGTCCTCCGCGACGTTGTAGCCGATCTCGTCGGACGCCCCGTAGCTGAAGCCGGGTTTCAGGCCCGCGCCGGCCAGCCAGCAGGTGTATGCCAGCGGGTGGTGGTCGCGACCCTTGCCGCCGATGCCTTGCGTGAACGGCGTGCGGCCGAACTCCGTCACCCACAAAACCAATGTGTCGTCCAACATGCCGCGGGCCTTGAGGTCTTTGAGCAGACCCGCGAGTGGCTTGTCCAGAACCGCGGCCTGCTTGCCGTGGTTGTCCACGAGGTCTTCGTGGGCGTCCCAGTTGATGCGCGGCGAGCCGAACGCGCCGCCGTTGTAGACCTGGACGAAGCGCACGCCGCGCTCCAGCAGCCGCCGGGCGAGCAGGCAGTTACGCCCGAAGCCCGCCGTCACTTCGCTGTCCAGGCCGTACACGTTGCGGGTCGCCGGGGTTTCCTGGGCGAAATCAATCGTTTCGGGGATGCTAACCTGCATCTTCGCGGCCAATTCGTAGGACCGAATGCGGGCCGCGAGCGTGCTGTCGCCGGGGTTGGCGTCCAGGTACTCGCGATTCATGCGGTCCAGCAAATCGAGACTGGCCTTGCGCTTGTCGGGCGTCACCCCGGCGGGCGTGGTGAGGTCCGGGATCGGCTCGCCGGTGCTGCGGAAGGCGACCCCCTGGTGCGCCGCGGGCAGGAAGCCGTTGGTCCAGTGAATGGACCCGCCAGCGGGCAGGCCGCGCGGGTCGGGCAGGACGACGTACGCCGGCAAATTCTCACTCTCGGCCCCCAGACCGTACGACAGCCACGCGCCCAGGCACGGGAAGCCGTTCATCGTGAAGCCGGTGTTCATCTGGAACGCGGCGGGCGTGTGGTTGGAACTCTTGGCGACCATCGAATGCAGAAAGGTCATGTCGTCGGCACAGGTCGCCAGGTGCGGCAACAGGTCGCTGACCCACCGACCGCTCTGGCCCCGCCGTTTGAAGGCGAAGGGACTCTTCAACAGCCGGCCCGGCTGGGCGAAAAACGTATCGACCTTGCCCTTGCCGGTCATCTCCTGACCATCGAACTTGGCCAGGTCGGGTTTGTAGTCGAACGTGTCGAGGTGGCTGACGCCGCCGGGCGAAACGATCTGGATGACGCGCTTGGCCTTCGCGGGGAAGTGCGGCGGCTTCGGCGTACCGGCCAGTTCCTGTGCGTCGGCAGCGGCACGAGCGTCGCGTTGCAGCAGCCAGGCCAGCGCGATGCCGCCGAGGCCCGTTGCGGTCTGGCCGAGGAAAGTGCGGCGGGAGTAATCGCTAGGGGCAGGGTAAAGCGGCGGCGGCATATCCAACTCCTGGCGGGCTGCGCTCATCATACCACGGTAGGCTGCGGTAGGTAGACTGCTCCGACCAAACGCAGACCCTGGCAAAATCGCGAAAGGGATTTCCCGCATTTCGGGAACTTCGGCACGAAAGAGCGCGTCTCAGTCTTGTAACGCACGCGGCGACCGGTGAACGGGAAGAACTCCTTGACATCGCAACGGGTTTCGTCAAAACTGGCATATACAGTCTCAGCTCTCCTGAGCCATCCTTGATCTGAGGGGTTTTCCATGCACGGCGGAATTGATCGGCGGCATTTCCTGAAACACGTGGCCGGCGCGTCCGCGATGGCCCTGCCGGCTTTCAACTTCGTCCAAAACCTTCGGGCGGCGGAAACCAAGCTCAAGAAAGACAACAAGAGCCTCATCATCTTCTGGATGGGCGGCGGGCCCAGCCACATGGACCTCTGGGACCTCAAGCCCGGCAACGCCAACGGCGGCGACTTCAAGCCGATCAAGACCCCCGCCGAGGGCGTCGAGATTAGCGAAATCCTGCCAACCGTCGCCAGCCAGTTCAAGCACCTGTCGATCGTCCGCTCGCTCGTTACCAACGAGGGGAGCCACGAACGCGGCACGACCCTCATGAACACCGGCCGCGCGCCGAACCCGCTCATACCCTTCCCGGCGATGGGTTCGATCGCCTCCTCGCAGCTGACGCCCAAGGAACTGGCCTTGCCCGGCTTCATCGGCGTCGGCGGCACCGCCCAGCGCATCGGACCCGGCTTCCTCGGCATGGCGTACGCCCCGTTCACGGTCCAGAACGCCGGCCAGCCGCCCGCCAATATCAAGCCGCCGACCGGTCTGGGCGACAAGGAAATGGAATATGAACGGCTGCGCCGCCGGCAGCGCCTGTTCTATTCCCTCGAAAACGAGTTCTCCGAAAACACCTTCCCGCACCTGCACGAGAAGGCCGAGCGCGAGGCCGCCGGCAGCGCCGCCCAGGCCCACTCGACCATCTACAAGAAGGCGTTCGACCTCACCGTGTCGCCGTTGCGCACGATTTTTGAGGTCCAGAAGGAAAAGAAGGAAGTCATCGACGCCTATGGCGGCATGCAGAACGGCTTCGGCATGGGCTGCTTGCTGGCCCGCAAGTTGGTCGAGCAAGGCGTCACCTGCGTCGAGATCGATCTCGGCGGCTGGGACAACCACGGCAACATCTTCCCGACGCTCCGCAACACCAACGGCCCGCGCCTTGACAAGGGCATGGGCACGCTGGTGAAGGAACTGGTCGAACGCGACCTGTACAAGAACACGGTCGTCCTGTGGATGGGCGAGTTCGGCCGTACGCCGCGCATCAACCAGAACGCCGGCCGCGACCACTGGGCGCGGTGCTGGTCGGTCGTCATGGGCGGTGGTGCGATCAAGGGTGGCCAGGTCTACGGGGCCACGAGCGCCGACGGTAGCGACATCAAGGACAAGCCTTGCTCGATTGGCGACGTGTTCGCCACGGTTTACAAAGGCATGGGCCTCGAACCGAGCACGAAGGTTCGCGACAACCTCGGCGTTCCCCGCGAAATCGCCGAAGGCAAGCCGCTCGAAGGCCTCGTCTGAGATAATTAAAGTCGCCTTGGCTCGACACAACCCGCACCTCTCTATCGGAGGGTGCGGGTTGTGTCGTTTTTGGCGAGCCGGGAGCGTGAGCGACCGGAGTGAGGTGCAGCGATACACTCCGGTCGCTTACGCTCCCGGCTCGCCAAAACATTAGAAAGCTGGAAACGGAATGCTCTTTGTCCTATCCTGATCGGATGTAACAAGCGGCCGGACCGGTAAAGTTTGCGCCAGACAGAAAATCCAACCTTTTTCTTGTATTCGCTGAATTGGCGCGGTATTGATAAAGGCGCGAAAATGCCCGGAATTTCACCTGGGATTAGTCATTCTTACTGAACATTTGCACACAAAGTGGCAAGCACTTCAGGATCGGATCACGCGCACCCACCTGGCCCGGCGCGTGACGGAGGCCTATTTGCGCGCGCGAAGCCGAGTGCATTTGGCCCGCTTCGATCGACTTGCGGCCGCGCGCTGTCAATTGAACACGTTGCTAGGACTGGTCCACCACGCCCAATCCACCCGTTTCGGCGTGCAGCACGACTTTTGCCGTATCCGCACCGAAGAGGACTTTCGCCGTCTGGTTCCGGTGACGAGTAGCGCGGCACTCGCGCGCAATTTTTGGCAACCGTCCGACGAACCGAACATCGGTGGATCGACCTGGCCGACGCCGCTCGCCGGTTTGGCTTCCTACGATACGGCGGAAGGAACCACGCGGCAGGTACTGTTGTCCCCCGATCTTTTCCGCGCGCGCCGGCGGGCGCTGCACACCGCCCTGGCGTTCGTCTTTGACAAGCACCCGCTGGCCGAGTTATTGTCCGGTTCGTTGCTTTTCCTGGGTGGTCCCGCCTCCGTTGGCAACATAACGAATCGCAAACCCGTGTTGAGTGCCGATGCAGTGCTTCGCGCCGGCATCCCCTGGCTGTATCGGCCCTACTGCGTTACCGCGGGTGATGCCAACCACGAGGACTTGGCCGAACGCGCCCGGCAGCCTCCGTTGACGTGCGTGTCGGGGTCGTTGGGCGAAATCACCCAGCTATTCGACCGCACAAAGGCAAGCGCGCAGCGGGAAAAAATCACGGACGTGTGGCCGCGGTTGCTCGCCGTGTTGTACTCCTGCCGCCCGGAAGAGCGCGGGCGGGTGGAACGGCTGCGGCAAGAGTTGGGGCCGAAAGTCAGCCTGCTGCAAGTGGGGCAGTTTCCCGAAGGCATCGCCGCGGTGGAGGACCCAAGGCACGGCTTGCTGCGACTGCTGCCCGATCACGGCCTCTATTACGACTTCATTCCGACGACAGAGTTCACTCAGCGCGCGCCGAAGCGCGTGGGGTTGGCCCAGGTCCAGGTTGGCGTCGATTACGAGTTGGCGATCACGTCGCCGGCGGGTGTTTGGGCCTGTCGGACCGGGGCCGCAGTCCGCTTTGAACGCCTCGACCTGCCGCTTTTGCGCTTCGTCGCTATGCCGTGCGTTGCGGCCGCGCCGGTGAAACGCGAGGCCGTGGTGCCGTTCGTCAAGGTCATGCCGCCGCACGATTTCAAGGCACCGGTTGGCCGTCTACGAATCGGCGACAGTCCGGCAACGCGTCCCGAAAGCTTCGACCATAACCCTTGGTTAGTACCCGTGGATCGAGGATGACGACGATCCCGGTGTCGGTACACGTCCGGATCAACCGCCCGAAACCCTGCTTGAGCCTGATGACCGCCTGCGGCACCTGGTAGTCCAGGAACGGTTGCCCGCCCGCCGCCTCGATCGCCTCTTGCCGGGCCGCCAGCACCGGCCGGTCCGGTACCGCGAACGGCAGCTTAGTAATGATCACGTTCGACAGCGCGTCGCCCGGCACGTCCACCCCCTGCCAAAAGCTGTCCACGCCGAACAGCACCGCCCGCTCCGTCGTGCGGAAGCGCTCCAGCATTTGCGACCGCGGCACGCCGTCACTCTGGCTAATCAAGGTGTAGCCGTTCTTGTTGCACCACGGCTGCAACCGCGCCGCGGCTTTCTGCATCATCTGATAGCTCGTGAACAGGACGAACGCGCGGCCCTGGGTGCGCTCGACGTATTCCGGAATCTTGGCCAGGACGGCTTCCTCGTAGGCGGCGGGGTTGGCCGACGGGTCAGGCATCTGCTTGAACAGGTGCAGCTCGACCTGTTCGCGATAGTTGAACGGGCTGCCGAGTGGTAGCGTCGTCGAGTCCTCGAAACCGAGCCGTTCCTGAAAGTGCCGAAAGCCCGCACGGCCGCCGGCGCTGAGGGTTGCGCTCGTCATCACCACCGTCGGCACCTTGCTATAAAGGTGTTCGCGCAGGGCGGGGCCGACGTTGATCGGGGCGCTAACCAGGTCGATCCGCTGCGAACGGCCGGCGGTTGACTCGACCCAATAAACCTGTCCGGGCAGCAACTGGCCGAGCCACTGCGTTATGCCGAGGATCGTTTGCCGAATGCGGTCGGAAACGGCGGTGTACTCGATCTTTTGCTCGTCGTCCATATCCTTCGTCACGGCGTCGATGTGCGTGGCCAGCTTTTTCAGTTCCTCGCTCAGCACGTCCGGCACAATGTCGGGTTGTTGCACGCGCAAGGAATCGGAGGCTTGCCGCTGCCCGGCGCGGCCGCCGCGCGGCTGCCGCAGCATCCACAACTCGACCGATTGAAAGAACTGTTCGCTCGCCAGGCGGGCGCGTTCCACCTGCGTTGCCGCTGCGGTCGAGCCGACGTAGGCCAACAGACCGCGCTGCGAACGGCGGTTGAAGAGCTTGTTGAACAGGTATTCGAGGGTGCCGCGGCCGACCTGGATGCCGAGGTGGTCGGACGCCACGTCTTCGAGCGTGTGCGCCTCGTCGAAAACGACGACCTGGTAGTCGGGCAACAGGCTCGCCCCCTCGCGGCGCAGGGCCAGGTCGCTGAAGAACAGGGCGTGGTTGACCACGAGGATTTGTGCCGCAAACATCTGCTTGCGCGCCTTGAAGTAGAAGCATTTGCCGTAGTCGGGGCACGCGCGCCCCAGGCAGTTGCCGCTGTCGCTCTCGACCAGGTCCCAGACGGCGGGTGCCGGTTGAAAGCTCAAATCGCTCCGGCTGCCGTCGTGCGTCTGGCGCGACCAGCGGCCGATCTGTTGCAACTGCTCGCCGGTCGTCGGCTCGGCGAGCAAGGCCAGCGCCTTCTGCTGCGCACCGCGCAGCCGCCGCAGGCTGAGGTAATTGGACCGGCCCTTGACCAGCGTGGCGGTGAACGGCGTCGGCATTATGCTTTGCAGAAAGGGCAAATCCTTGCGGATGAGTTGTTCCTGCAAGCTGATCGTATGTGTGGAGACGACGACCCGGCAATCCTTGGTCTTACTGGCGGCGAGGATGGCGGGTACGAGGTATGCGAAGCTCTTGCCGACGCCGGTGCCCGCCTCGACCATCAGATGGTGTTTGCCGGCGATGGCATCGGCGACGGCGTCGGCCATTGCCAGTTGTTGCGGCCGCGATTCGTAGTGGCTGAGCCGCTGCGCGATCGCGCCGGCGGGGCCGAGAATGTCCGCGGGAGTCATGGGCCGGGGTCCGTGAGACGGGGCGGAATGCGTTCGCTATTCTATCAGTTTGGCACGCGGGTCGTGGGACGGCGGCAGGAAACGAGGGGACGATGTTCTGGCTCTGGCTTACACTCGGCGCGCTGGCGATTTTCCTGCCGCTCGTGACGTGGTGGGTCTTGCTGCGCGCCGGCAATTACGTCGCCGAAGCCCAAACGCTTTTCGCCCTGCAACGGCCCGAACTCGAACGCGCTTACTTCGCCGCCGCCGCCGCGAGCGGCAAGCCGCGCGGCCTGCGCTGGCAGGCGCTCGAATGGACGCCCGGCGCGGAGTTCGGCCGCGAGCGCGCGACCGGCCGGCTGACCGCGTTGGTGGGCGTCACGATTCAATTTGAAGCTGTTGAGGGCGGCGACATGGAAGGTGTTGCGGCCGTCGGCAACCTCCGCAACGCCTCGGCCGTTTTCTTCTACCATCAGAAGCAATGGCACACGACGGGCTTGACGATCTACAACCTGAACCCCGACGAGGCCTTGAACCACTTCAAAAACCAGTACGAACGCCTGCAAGTCAAGGAACTATGACATCCCTTCGGCCTCGCCGCGGAGCCGCTCGCGCACTTCCGGCAGCGGGTATTCGATAATCGGAATCCCCAACGTCGGCAATTCCTGGAGTCGCCGCCAGCCGCGGGTCACGCGCGTTTCTTCCTCCAGCACGAACGCCGGGTCGAGCATCTCCCTGGCGAAAAAACCCTCGCAGCGCAGGGGGGGGAATGCGGGATCGACAACGTACTGAGCCAAAGACGGGTTGCAGCGGACGTGGCGTTCGGGCAAAAGGTGCAGTTGTTCGGGCGGCACTTCGCCGAGGACGAAGCGCAGGTACAGGTCGGAGTCGGTAATCTCGGCCACCTCCTGGCCGCACACCTCACACAGATACCCTTGCTCGCACCGGGCCATTGGTTCGCTCGTGAGTAAACCACGGAATACACGGAAAACAGACGTAGCCACAAGCGGCCCGCTTGTCGGCTGGCACGCCGGCTGCGTTGGCCGCAGTCCAGCCAGCGGGCCGCTTGCGGCTACGTCTTTTTAAAGACGTAGCCACAAGCGGCCCGCTTGTCGGCTGGCACGCCGGCTGCGTTGGCCGCAGTCCAGCCAGCAAGCGGGCCGCTTGCGGCTACGTCTTTTTTCCGTGTTTTCCGTGTATTCCGTGGTTTTATCGTTTTAACGTACGTCGATCTTGTAAGGAGCCATCAGCCACGCCGGTTCGCCGCGCAGTTGCAACAGCCCCTCGATGCCGCTGAGTTTGCGGTTCAACTCCGGCACCTCGCGCAACAGTTGCAGGGTCCGCAGTTCCGGACTGCTGAGCTTCGAGTCGCCCTTCATGTCGAGGATCGATTCGACCAGGCTCCGCGCCTTCGGCAGCGCCAGAATTTCCAGCTCCTTGCCCTCCGGAATGCCGGCCTGCTTCTTCGCCTCGGCCAGCGCGTCTTCCAAGGTGCCGAGTTCGTCGATCAGGCCGTTCTCCTTCGCCTGCCGGCCCGTCCAGATGCGGCCGCCGGCCAGCTTTTCGAGCTGGGCGCGGGTCATGTCCTTGCCCGCCTTCTTGCGGCCCTCGATTGCCTTGTCGAGAAACTGGTCGTAAACGTCGTGCATGAACGCCGACATCGCCGCCCGCTCGCTGTTGGAAAACTTGGTGTCCATCGACAGGATGTTGGCGTTGGCGCCGCGGCTAATAACCTCGGTCTTGAGGCCGATCTTGTCGTACACCTTGGCAAAAGTCATCTTGCCGCCGAAGACGCCGATGGAGCCGGTCAGCGTGCCCGGATCGGCGAAAATCTTGCTGCTGCACATGCAGATGTAGTAGCCGCCGCTGGCCGCCACGTCGCCCATACTGGCCACGACCGGCTTTTTGCACCGCTTCAACTCGCTCCAAATAAGGTCGCTGGCGAACGCCGAGCCGCCGGGACTGTCCACGCGCAAGACGATAGCTTTTACACTGGCATCCTCCTCCGCCTGGCGAATCGCCTCGATCATCGATTGCGCACCGCAGGAGGCACCGCCCAAAATGCTCTGGCCGCTCTTGCCGCTGTTAATCGCGCCGGTGGCATAAATGACCGCGATTTTCGGCTTGTTGGAAAAACTGATCTTCGGCGGGGCCAGCAGCTTCATCATCAGCTTGGTGATGTCGATCTCCTCCGCCTTGGCCTGGCCGTAGTTCTTCACGACCGTCACCTTGTCGGCCTTGAGTGCGGTCTTGATTTCGGTGCTGTAATTGTCCTCGTAGGCCACGCGGTCGATGAGGCCGGCCTTGAGCGCGGCCTTGGGCGTGTACGGCCCCTGATCGATCAGCTTTTTCACCTGATCGGCAGTGAATTTCTTGTCGGCCCGGCCTTTGACGATGCGGTCGATAATGCCATGTTCAAAACGGTCGTCGAGGACGCCGGTGAGTTGTTTGCGGCTGGCGTCGCTCATCTTCGTGGAGGTGAACGGCTCGACGGCGGACTTGGCCTCGCCCATCCGCAGGAAGTCGGCCTCGACGCCGACGTAGTCCAGCAACTCCTTGTAGAAGGTCACTTCGGCGCTCAGGCCGTTGAGCATGATGAGGCCCGACTCGGGCGCGCACACTTCGTCGCAGGCCAGCGCGAGGAGGTAGTCTTTCTGCTCGCCCGATTGCAGAAACGCATAGACCTTCTTGCCACTTTTGCGGAAGTCGGCGATAGCCTCGGTCAGTTCGTCGAGCTTCGCCCAGCCGACGCTGAGACCGTCGAGTTCGAGGTACAGGGCGTGGACGGCCTTGTCGTTCTTGGCCTTCTTGATGCGGTCGAGCTTCATCTTGAAGGTCTCGCCCATGACGCCGCCGAGGAAGGAGTCTTCCGCGGGCGCGCTTTCTTCGGGGTTGCCGGACAGCTTGATGTGGGCGAGGCTTTTAACGATGTCGCCGGCGGCGCGGGCGGGTTGCAGCGGCACGGCCAGTACGACGACCGCCAGGGCCGGCACTATCCAGGCGCGGGGGGTAAACATGCGCATTCTCCTTGCGAGGTATCGCGGAGGGGTTCCAACGACTTGGCTACGATACAGCGGAGTCTAGGGGAACCGCGGCAGGGTGTCAAGAAAACCAGAGCTTCCGCGCAAGCTGGACGGCGGGTAGAGTTATCGTTGGGAGCGCAAAGCCGCAAGCGGCAAAGAGGTACACGAATGCGACACTTATTGTGGCTAATGCTTGGCTCTTTGCCCGCGCCGGCGCACGCCGCCGACGCCGGCGCGATCGACGCCCTGGTCCGCGAGGCGCTGAAAGCATGGGAAGTCCCCGGCGTCGCCGTGGTCGTGGTGCGCGGCGACGACGTACTCTACCTGAAAGGCCACGGCGTCCGCGCCCTCGACGGCAAGGATCCGGTCACTCCGGATACGTTGTTTCCGCTGGCTTCCTGTTCCAAGGCGTTCACGACGACCGCAATGGCGATGCTCGTCGATGACGGCAAGTTGGCGTGGGACGATGCGGTGCGCAAGCACGTCGCGTCGTTCCACCTGGCGGACCCGCTCGCCGACCGCGACGTGGCTTTGCGCGACCTCGTGTGCCATCGCACCGGTTTGCGCGGCCACGACCTGCTGTGGTATCACGCCCCCTGGACGCCGGAGGAATGCGTCCGCCGGGCCGGCTTGCTGCCGCTCGATCAGCCGTTTCGGACGCGCATGCAGTACCAGAGCACGATGTTCACGGCCGCCGGCCTTGCCGTCAGCTCCGCGGCGGGCAAGCCGTGGGACCAGTTCGTGCGCGAACGCATCCTCGAACCGCTCGACCTGAAGTCGGTCGTGTTCACGTCGAAGGAGGCCGAGAAAACGGCGGACCGCGCGTCGGGCCACCGCCGCAACCGCCTCGCTCATCCGGAGGCGCTGCCGGCTTACCGGTTCGAGTACGCCGACGCCGCGCTGTCGGCCCACGCCAGCGCCCGCGATCTGGGTAAATGGCTGCAATTTCAACTCGGCGACGGCACCAACGGCACGAAGCGCCTCGTTTCGCAGGCCAACCTGGCCGAGACGCATACGCCGCAGATGGTCATTCGCCTCGAAGGCATGGACAGGGAGTTGCACACGGAAACGACGCAAATGAGTTACGGCATGGCGTGGGTGGTCCACGACTACCGCGGCGAGCAGGTGCTTTCGCACGGCGGCGTCATCGACGGCATCCGCGTGCAACTGACGCTGGTGCCGAAGAAGAAAATCGGCATCGCGGTCCTCTGCAATTTGCACCGCACCTACATGACCCAGGCGCTGACCAACAGCCTCCTCGACCACTTGCTCGCCGCGCCGAAGAAAGACTGGAACGCCCACGTGCAAACGGTGGCGCGGAAGTACGAGGAGCAAGCCGCCGAGAATCTGAAAAAAGAGATCGCTAAAAGGCACAACGACACGAAGCCGTCGCGCGAGTTGGCCGCGTACGCGGGGAACTACGACCACCCCGCCTACGGCACGGTGCGCGTCGCGCTGGAGCGCGGGCAACTGGTGTGGACGTGGAACCGCCTCGGCGGGCCGCTGGAGCATTTCAACTACGACACGTTCGTGCTGCGCGACGAGACGCTGCAGGAGCCATTCGTGCAGTTCGCGCCGGAAGCGGACGGCAAGGTCGCCGTGATGAAGGTAGCTGGCGCGCTGGGCGTCGAGTTCAAGCGGAAAGACAAGTGAATTGCCGCTTGCGGCTTTGCAAGCAATTTGCAAAGCCGCTCCTATTTCGGCAGACCTTTATGTTCCCGGTCGACCACTGCCCCATTTTGATCGAAATAGATCTTCAAATAGCCATTCCCGTTGATCCAGGTCCAGTGTTCGGCGGACGCCCTGCCGTTCGGTGCCACGACGTTTGCGACGGTTTTGTTGGTCGGCGGATCGTCCTTGGTGAAAAAGGTGATGCTGTTCTTGTCCGTCCCCGGGCCGAGCATGAACGCACCCATTTCCGTCATTTTGGAAGGGTTGCCACCGAGAACCGGCGGCGGTGGGTTGTTCGGAGGCGGGTTGTTCGGAGGCGGGTTGTTCGGCGGTCCTTGAGCGACTCCATTGCCGGTCCCGACGCGCGTTATTGTGCCGGTACGGGTCTTGAACTCGCCCACAATCATGCTCGATTTCCCATTGGCGAACGTCACGGTGATCGTGTTGCCACCCCGTTCCCAAATGAACGACTTGATGTTGGGCGCGTTGGGCGCGTTGGGCGCGAGCGGGTTGCCGCCGAAGCCGAAGGGGTTTTGCAAGTCGAGAATCTGCGTCGGCGTGCCGAGGACGGCTTGCACTTCGGCTTCGGACATGCCCATCCGCAACTTGTCGAAGTTGGCTTCGGTGATGGCATTGTTCACGCCGCCACTCATGACGTACCACAGGCCGCCGCCGCAGCCGAGGAGCAGCAAAAGGGCAACGCCGCCCCCGCCCGCGACCAAGAGCCAAAGCATCCCGCCGGATTTCTTCCGGGGCTGGTCCAAGTCTGCCGACCTTTTAGAGCGATTGCGCGCCGGGCGGTCGTCCACCTCGTCGTCCTCGTCATCATTGACCGCAACCACGTCAACGATGTCGTCGTCCTCTTCCACGGGCTGCGGCGCGGTTTTCTTGGGGGCCGCCTTGGCCTTCACGGGAGCCGTGGTGGTTGCCACCGGCTTCGCGGTCTTTGGGGCCGGTGTCGGTGGTTTGGCGGCGACGGGTTCCACGAGGAAGACGTTCGCACAATTCTTGCACTTAACGTTCTTGCCCTTCATGGCGTCGGCGAGGTTGTACGGCTTCGCGCAATTGGGGCACGCGGTTTGGATTGGCATGGTTTTCGATCCGCGAACATGATCAGGAAGGTTCGGCCTTTTTTTGAGGCCGCGCGGGCGACACCGGGGCAAGAGAGGATTCTAACAATGCGACCGGTGCGTTGGGAAGTGGTTTGTGGGACCGAATCGATTTTTTCTCCGGGTTCGAGTTCTACTGTGTCCGCTTGGCGAGCGGGGGGGGGGGGGGGGGACGGGGGGGGGGGGGAAGAAAAAAAAGGGAGGAAGCCGCCCCCACCCACCACCCCCACCCCCCGCCCCACCCACGATGTAACCCGGCCCAACCCAAAA
>JBBRLG010000104.1:0-15363 GCA_038231495.1 Gemmatales bacterium
ATCCACGTCGGGCTTACGCCCCGACGCTCGCCCGTTTGAGCGCTATTATGCGCAGTACGAGTAATCGACCGGGGCCGCCGCCGGCCCGTTGTGAGGAAACGGCTCATGTCCAGTAAGGCGATCGCGGATCCGCAACACGACCAGGGGCCGAAAGACGGCCGCCGACCAACCGTCGGCGAAATCGCCCCGTCGGTGATGAGTGAGGACGACCCGACCGCCGCACGCTTCGTCGGCCTGGTCGCGGCAATCCTCGTCATCCTTTGCGGCGTCTTCCTCGCTTACAACCTCCTCAACCCCGCGACGCCCGGCAAGTTTCAATTCCCGACGGGTTGGTTGACGATCAGCCTGGTGCTCGGCCTGGTCGGTTTGCTGTTCCACGCCGCTTACGACCGCGACGTGCAGTTTCGCCGCCTCTACCTGATTTTCGGCGGCGCGGCACTGATCGTCGGCGCTTTCCTCTGCCTCGTGCCGAACCCCAAAGTCGGCGACCAGTTCCGCTCTGGTTTCCCCTGCATGGCGCTGGCCCTCGTCTTTGTGCTGGCCGCGCTGCGCAACGAGGACGATTTTCAAGTTCGCAATCTCATCCAACTGGCGCTGGGCGCGGTCGGCTCAGGGATGGTGTTGGTCGGTGCGATCGGCGGCAACATCAACGAGCCGGTTTTCCTCGTGCCCTACGGCTTACTCCTGACCCTGCTGGGACTTTGCTACCTGGCCGGCTTCGTTTTGTCGCGCGGCGTCGGCGACGACCAGGCCTACTGGACCGGGCGGGGTATTGGCGCATTCGGTCTGCTGGTTTTCGTGGTTGCCTTCCTGCGGTCGGCCCTGCCGCCGCTGTTCTATTCGTACGGCTGGAAACAATCGCAGCCGGCACCCTACTTCATTCCGTTCGGCCTGCTCCTGATGGTGCTGGGGTTGGTGGCGATGGCTCTCTCGGTCGGGCTGTGTTCGGAAAACCGCCTGGTGGTGCTGATCCGCCGCGAGTTGGCCTCCTTCTTCTTCACGCCGGTCGCCTACTTCGTCCTCATCGGCTTCACGCTGGTGACGTGGGTTGCCTTCTTCATCTGGTTCCTGGTGCTACCCGCGCGCGTGCCGGTCCCCGAACCCGTGGTCGGCGGCTTTATCCTCCAATGGCCCGGCGTGTTCCTGATGTTGTTTGGCGTCCCGGCACTGACGATGCGCCTGCTGAGCGAGGAGAAACGCACGGGGACGCTCGAAGTCCTGATGACGACGCCCACGGAAGAATCGACCGTCGTTTTGAGCAAGTTCGTCGCGGTCCTGCTGTTGTTCTTGATCATGTGGGTGCCGTTCGGCCTGTTCGTGGTGGCGTTCCGGATCATGGGCGGGGTGCCGTTCGACTACCTGCCGTTGCTCAGCTTCGCCGTCGCCTTGACGGTCACAGGCGCGGGCTTCGCCGCGGCCGGGTTGTTTTTCTCAAGCCTGACTTCCAACCAGATTGTTAGCGGCATTCTCACCTTCGTGTTTATGATGGGCATGACCTTCATTTTCATGGTCGAACGGATCGTGCAGGGCAAGTCCCTGCCCTTTTTGGATTGGGTGAATCCGGACGTGATCAAGGGCGTCATCAACCACATTTCCTACATCGACATTTGGCTCAACAGCTTTAACGGCAAACTGGCCCTGCCGCCGTTGTTGTTCTTCGCTTCCATGACGGCCTGGTTTTTATTCCTCACCGTCAAGGTACTGGAAGCGCGGAAGTGGTCCTGATCCGCAAGCCGAATTCGGCCGGCGATTGTAGACAATTACGCCTTTTCAAGGGATTCGAGAGATGACGACAGCCCCCGAACCGGCACCCAACCCGCCGCGCGAAACGTCGGTGTTCGATACCGTCGCCAACCAGTACGCCAACGTCGTCGGGCCGGTGCTATTCGGTTTGGCGGCCGTGTTGGCCGTAGCGGTCATTGTGCTGGCGACTACCAGGGGCCTGGACGCGCTCACCCTTGAGATTTGGCTGGGGGGCCTCGCGGTCGCCGCCGTTGCGTCGGGCCTTGCATACTATTGGGCACAGCAATCCGAAATGGGCAAGGCCTTGCCGCCGGGCGACGTGTTGCGACTGACCGCGTTGCTGGCCGCCGGCCTCGCCGGGTTGGTGACGTTTATTTACGGCCTGTTGCTGATCGTCCTCGACTATCCTTCCGTATTTGCCGGCAAGATCGATGTGATGCGCGAGAACCTGCGCACCATCGTGTTGTGCGCCCTGCCCCTCTTCGCCGGCCTGGCCCTGATGTACGTGGGCCTGGCGCTCGGCCAAAAGTTTGAACGCACTCAGGCCGGGTTACGGCGCCTCCTGTACGGCTACAACGCGGTTCTTGGCGCGGCCCTGCTGTTTGCCATCCTGGGCGTACTCAACCTCCTCGCGTACACGCACGTCCCGCCTTTCAGCGCCCTGGGTCGGACGCTCGACTGGACCGGCAGCGGCATCTACACCTTGCAGGAAGGGTCGCGCAAAACGGTTGCCGACCTCAAACAAGATGTCGAGGTCGTGATCCTCCTGCGCCGCTCGGACCCGATCACGCCCGAAGTCGAATTGCTGTTGGAGAACTGCCGGCAGGTCAACCCGAACATGCGGTGGCAGATTGTCTCCCGCGACGAGGACGACCGGGCTTCAAAGGAATTGCTCAAAAAGTACCCGATCACCGGCGAGGGTTTATTGGTCCTGTACGGCAAGCCGGGCGAGCAAATTGGCGAGTTTATCAAACGCGAAGAACTGCTCACCGCCACTTCCAGGAACCCCATGGATCCCGAGGGCGGCGACGCGATTTTCCAGGGCGAATTTGCCCTCATCAAAACGCTGTCCTACCTGGAGGAGGGTCGGACGCACACCACAATCTATTTCACCCAGGGCAACGGCGAGTTGGATTTTAATGACGCCAGTTCCACGGGCCGCGACCAGGGTTTGGGCGCGCTGGCCGATCAGCTGGGCAAGGGCAATTACGACCTCCTGAGCGGTCCCGCCGACAAACTACCCGAAAAGGCGGAAATTGTCGTGATCGCCGGCGCACGCAAGACTTTTACGCCGGAGTCCGTCGAGGCGTTACGCAAGTTCCTGAAACCGGCGGGGGGCAAGAAGCCGGGCAAGCTCCTGGTCCTGTTCGACATCGCCATCGCCGACGACAAGATGCTGAAAACCGGACTGGAGGAGCTGATGGCGGACTATAACGTCACCGTCGGCGACAGCCAGATCTTGTGCCTGGCCACGCAGAACCCGCGTGAAGTCGTCGTCGGTCCCCATCTAGGCGGACCGAACCCTATTCCGAAGCCCTACTACACCGGCGAGCAAGTCGTGGGTTTCGTGTTGTACAACGTTCGCAGCATTCAACCGGCGCCGCCTAACCCGACGCGGGCATTCACGACCGAGATTCTGTTTGAAGCGGACTCCACTTACCGCATCTGGGCCGAGAACAACTTTGGAACCGACTACAACCCCGACAAGCTGGCGAACGAGCTACGGTCTCCGGCGAACCGCGAAAAGCGGGCCCAAAAGCTATCCCGGGTGCCGATACCGGTCGGGGTCGCCGTCTCCGCCGATTCGAGCGGCCTGCCGCCCGGACACCCCGGCACGGGTTCCTCTCAAAAGCCGGTCCTGATTGCGTTCGGCGACGCCACCTGGGTTTCCAACCGCGAAATCCAATCGCGCCAGAGTTTCGACCTGTTCACGGCCTGCCTTTCTTGGCTGCGCGAACGGCCGGAGATCGGCAAAATGCCTTCGCCGCCGAAACGCCCGACCTACGAGTTCAACGTCACCGACGAACAGCAGCGGCGCATGTACTGGTTGCCGGGCTTCCTCGTCCTGTTGACCATTGTCAGCTTGAGCATCGGCGTCTGGCTCGTGCGCCGGCGGTAGCACGGGCTGTGCGGTCGGGTACGTCTTTTGTCCTCCGCTAAAGGCTGATTGCGTATGAACTTCAAAACGACTTACGTCCTGTTCGGCCTGCTCGTCGTGATCTTCGGCGTTTTCGCGGTGGTCCTGTTTTACGATCCGGGCAGCAAGGACACCGGCAACTACCTGTTGCCGCAATTCCACGCGGATAAGGAAGCGGTCAAGGCCGACGAAATCGATCGCGTCGAAATCGTGCGCAACGAGCCGAAACAGCCGACCCTCGTCCTGGAGCGCGACCCGTCCTCGAAGCAGTGGAAGATCACCGAGCCGATCCAGGCGCGGGCCGACGCCGCCGCGGTGGAAAACCTGGTACGGCAGCTTGCCGACGCCACGCGCACCAAGGCCGACAAGGCACCGAGCCTCGGTGCCTGGGGCCTGGAACCGCCGCAGGCCGTGGTCACCTTGAAAATAGGCACCGACCAGACGTTCAAGCTCAACATCGGCAAAGAGGGCGGGGTCGGCGACGCGGCGGTCGTGTACGTGCAGGACCCCAACCGCCCGAAAGACCCGATGGCCGTGCGGAAGCAGGCACTCGACGCCGTATTCAGGCAACTCCCGGATTACCGCGACCCGGTCTTGCTCGCCGCGGTGGCCGAGGATGTCCGCGGCGTAAAAATCAGCGACGGCAAAAGCGAGGTCGCGCTGGAGAAGCAAGAAGGCCATTGGCGTTACACGGTCCCCGCCGACTACGGTGAGGCCGAGGTTGCCGGCACCATCGCGCCCTCGGACAGCAGCCGGGCGCCCACCAGCGTCAACGTCCTGCTGACCAACCTTACCAACCTCAAGCTCGAAAAGGCCTCGACGGACATCATCGCCGACAACGTCGCCGACGCCGACCTTGCCAAGTATAACCTCGACAGCAAGTCGGACGTATTGCACGTTGCCGTCATGCTGGCCGTCGGCGACAAGCCGGTGGAACTGCTCGTCGGCGTCGGCAAAAAAGTGGACGACAAGTATTACTACGCCAAGCTGGCCAACGAAAAGACGGTGGTGCGCCTCAAGGCGACCGACGCCGACGCGCTGCGTGCGCTGCTCGGCGACCGCGGCGCGCTGCGTAACCGCACCCTGGTTGCGTCCGAGCGCGCCGTGGACGCCATCGATGTCAAGAACAGCGGCGGGACCGTGCGCCTGCGCCGAGAGGAAGGTGCCAAGCCGCCGCCGACGATGCCGGGCCGGCAGCCGCGTTTCGACACCGACGCCTGGATGCTGTGGCGCGACGACACCACGCCTTCGACCGTCGATCCTCAGTTGATGATGAGCCAGGATTCCCTCTTGAATCTGCTCAAACAGAAAAACCTCATCGTGTCGTTCATCGACCTGCAACCGAAGCAGACGGAGGCCGACCTTGAGAAGGAGTTGGAGTTGACCAACCCCGCGGCCGTGGTGTCGCTGTGGGCCGGCGAGGACGGCGTTGGCAAGGATGACGCCAAGGACGAAAAGACGAACGACAAGGCCAAGGACGAAAAGCCGAAAACCCTGCCCAAGCTCAAGAGTGCCGAGCCGACGTACCGCATCAGCTTCGGCAAACACATCGGCGAGGGCGGCCGCGAGTTGGTGGTCGTCAAGCGTGAAACGAAGCGCAAGGCGGGCGACAAGAGTGCCTACGACGTGGCGTTCGCCAAGATTCCGATGCTGGTGTTCGACAAGGCCAAGAAGGGGCCGTTGACTTACATGGACCGGCAATTGCCGCCGTATACCACGGAGGGTTCGCCGGCGCAAAACATGACGCGGCTCCAAGTCCAACGGGCCGGCGCGATCAACGAGTTGACGCGGGCCAAGGATGCGGACCCGTGGACGATCGTGAAGCCGGAAGGCCAGGCCAACCGTCTGGGCGACCCGCAAAAGGTCTTTGGCGTCGTCGGCATGATGAACGGCTTGATCGCGAGCGAGTTGATTGCCGACAAGGCCGACAAGAACGACCTCGAAAAGACCTACGGCCTGGAGCCGCCGCAGACGCGGGTGGACATCACCGTGACCAAGGACGGCAAACCGACGACGTATTCCGTCCTGTTCGGCAAGGATGGCCCCAAGGACGGGCCGAAAGAGACGGTCTTCGCCAAACAGAGTTGGCGCGACACGATCTTCACCATCGACAAGGGCATTCTCGTGGACCTGCCGACCGACTTCCAGGACACGACGGTCGCCAAGTTCGACCCGGCCAACGTCGCGACGCTCAAGCTGACCGGCTGGCAAGACCTCGTCGGCACGCCGGTCGCCATCGACCTGGAACGCAAGGACGCGACGACCTGGACGGTCAAGACTCCCGCGAATTACAACGTCGATCCGGCCAAGGTGAAGGCCCTGCTCGACACGCTGTCGAAGTTGAAGGCGGAAAAGTTCGTCGCCAAGCTGCCCAAGCCGGACGCGGGTCTGGAAATGGACAAAGGGGCGCTCAAGATTGAGCTGACGTTCGCCAAGGACGACAAGCCGCTCGAACTGGTGGTGGGCAAGTTGGAAGGCGACACCTACCTGGCGACGAGTAGTCTCGTGCCGGGCGAAGTGTTCGCGGTCAAGAAGTCGGTGTTTGAAGGACCCAAGAGCAAGCCGGCGTACTTCAATCCGTGATTGAATTGCCGCTTGCGGCTTTGCATGAGTGCAAAGCCGCAAGCGGCAATCCAGGTCACTCCAAAAACCGCACCTTGACCGTCGGCCCCTGGATGTGGTGCAGCAGGTGCCGTGGCAAATAACAGTGGACCGTCACGCCGTCGTCCTTGAACTCCTGCCGGTAAATCTCCGCGTGCGCCGCCAGGTAGGACAGCACTTTGCCGTTGCCCGCGTCCGTCTCGATCAGCGCGTTGGCGAAGTCGGCACTCAGCATTTCCATCACCCCTTCTTGCAATTCGCTCAACCCCTGCTTCGTCGCGGCACTCACCGCCACCGCGCGCGGGTGATGGCTTTGCAACACCTGCACCAGCGACGGGTCCGACACGCGGTCCACCTTGTTCAGCACGAGCAACGTCGGCTTGTCGCCACAGCCGAGTTCCTTCAACACGCCGTTGACGGCCTTGATCTGCTCCTCGGCGTGCTCGTTCGCGGCGTCCACGACGTGCAGCAACAGCCGGGCCTGGCGCGCCTCCTCCAGCGTCGCCTTGAACGACGCGACGAGATGGTGCGGCAAGTCGCGGATGAAGCCGACCGTGTCGCTCAGCAGGAGCCGGCCCCAGTCCTTGATGGACCATTGCCGCGTGCGCGTGTCCAGCGTCGAAAACAACTTGTTTTCGACGTAAACATCCGCGCCGGTCAGCGCGTTCATGAGGGTACTCTTGCCGGCGTTGGTGTAGCCGACCAGCGAGACGGTGAGCATCTCGCTACGACTGCGCACCTCGCGCTCGCGCCGGGCCTGGACCTCGGACAGTCGGCGTTTCAGGTCGCGGATGCGGCCGCCGACGAGCCGGCGGTCTTCTTCCAGCTGCGTCTCGCCGGGACCGCGGGTGCCGATGCCGCCGGCCGCGCGGCCGAGGTGGCTCCACAACTTTCGCAACCGTGGAAACGCGTATTCCAGCTGGGCAAGCTCGACTTGCAAGCGCGCTTCCATCGACCGGGCGCGCGTGGCGAAGATGTCCAGGATTAGCTCGCTGCGGTCGAGGACCTTGAGGTTGGTTGCCTTTTCGAGACAGCGGATTTGTGCCGGCGACAGTTCGTTGTCGAAGATAATCACCTCGGCGTCGGCGGCCTGGACTTGCTCTTGCAGTTCGGCCAGCTTGCCTTTGCCGATGTAGCTGTTGGGGTTTATCTGCACGCGCCGCTGGCAAAGGCCGCCGACGACCTTGGCACCGGCGGTGGTGGCCAAGCCCTTCAACTCTTCCAGCGGATCGCTGGTAATCCAGGGTCGATTCGGCAAGGCCACGCTGACCAGAAAGGCACGTTCGAGATGGACCGTCAATGCGTCGCGGGTTGTGTCGAGTGCCACGAGTTGTGTTACCGCCTCCGTTGCCTGATCGTGATGAACGGATGTTCGGGCGAAGCTACTTAATTGTAGGCTTGCCGGGCAACGGGAACCAAGGGGAAAACTTGTCCCCCATTCGGAGTCACCAACACAATTGGCGAGCGTCGGGGCGTAAGCCCGACGTGGAACATTCCGTGGAGCGTTCGCGGGTAGTGCGGGGCGGTTCCGAAGGTTAAGATACCAGAAGCCGGCAACGAGGCACACCCGCCGCGCCGGCCCCGGAGAACGACGCATGTTCCAGCCCCACACGATTCTGCACCCGACCGACTACTCCGACAATTCGGCCTACGCCTTCAAGGTGGCCCTGAGCCTGGCCGAGCAGCAGAAGGCGACCCTGTACGTCGCCCACGTCGTCGAGAGTTTGGGACCGGAGGCCGTCACCTTCGGCGAGGCGGCAACGGAACGCCAACCCGAGGGCCACGTCCACCGGCTTTGGGAGGAACTCTTGCGGATCCAGGCGCCGCCCGGTTCGCCGGTCACGATCAAGCACATCCTGGGGGAAGGCGACCCCGCGGAGGAGATCGCCCTGATCGCCCGCAAACAGGCTTGCGATCTGATCGTCATCAGTACGCACGGGCGGACCGGCCTGGAACGCCTGTTGATGGGCAGCATCGCGGAGAAGATTGTCCGCTTGGCGCCCTGTGCGATTCTGACGGTGAAGAAGCCGCCGTCCGCGGAACCTCAGCCTGGAGCGCCTCCATCGTAGCCGCAAGCGGCTCGCTTGCTGGCTCAACCCACGCACAAGCCTGCAAGCGGGCCGCTTGCGGCTACGGCTCGACGTGCGCCGCTGCCGCAGGGGCGGCGTCGGCGTACAGGCGCACGTCCACCCGTTGAGCCTTCGACAAGTCGATGCCCTCGTGCGCCAGGTCGAATTCCAGGCGCGGTTCCTCACTCAATTGCAGCGGCAACCGCACCGTGAAGGTGCTGCCGCGGCCAAGCTCGCTTTGTAACGTCACCTCGCCGCCGAGCAGCTTTGCCAACTCGCGCACGATCGACAGGCCCAGGCCGGTGCCGGCGTGCTCCCGCGTCATCGGGCTGCTCGCCTGTCGGAATTTCTCGAAGACCAACTCCTGCTCCTCCGCGGCGATGCCGACGCCGGTGTCGCTCACCGTCAGGATGATTTGGGCCAGGTCGGTTTCCGCCTTCAGCAGCACCCGGCCGCCCTCCGGCGTGAACTTGATTGCGTTCGACAGCAGGTTGGAAAGGATCTGCTGGAACTTCACCACGTCCTGGCGCAAGAGCGGTATCCCCGGCGCGAACGCGCTGCGTAGGTCGATGTTCTTCTTCTCGGCCAACGGCCGGAACATCGTCAGCAGCCCCTCGCACACGTCGTAGCTGCTGAACTCGACGAGCCGTACCTGCATCTTGCCGGCCTCGATCTTCGCGAGGTCGAGGATGTCGTTGATGAGGTTCAACAGCTGCGACCCGCTCGTCTGGATGTTCGTCAGCCAGCGCGTCTGCTTGTCCGTCAGTCCGGGGGTGGTGAGCAGCACATCGCTGAAGCCGAGAATCGAGTTGAGCGGCGTCCGTAGCTCGTGGCTGACCGTCGCCAGGAAGTCGCCCTTGAGCCGATTCGACTCGAACAGCGCCAGGTTCGCCTGGGCCAACTCATCGACCTTGTGGTCCAGGTCGCCGTTGACCTTCCGCAGCCGGTCTTGCATGCTGACGAGGTTGCGCAACATGCGGTTGAAGGCGTGGCTCAAGTCCTCGAACTCGTCGCCGGTCTGGATTTCACTGCGGACGTTCAACTCGCCGGCGGCGATGGCGTCGCTGACCTCCTTCAAGTGCTTGACCGGCTTGACGATGACGTAGCGCACGATGACGTAACTGCCGATCATCGTGAGGACCACGGTCACGAACGCCGTCGTGATGAGGATGGCGCGGTTCAGGTTGACGCCCTTCTCGATCGGGTCGGTCGAGACTCTGATCTTCACGATTGCGATTAAATCGTTTTCTTTCAGGTCGGGGTTACTGGCGTTGCGGTGACAGCCGAGGCAACTCTTGGTGGCCCGCACCGCCCCGTAATAGTTGTTCACGCGCTGCGGCATCAGGCGCTGGTTTTCTTCCTGCTTGTTCTCGTCCTTCTGGAATTCCTTCAAGAGTTCGGCCGCGTAGTTGTCGTCGTTCCGGCCGCCGGGGCCGAAAGTCTTGGGCGCGATGATGGTGTAATGGTAGTCCTTGATCTCCTCCGGCCAGCGCTCCTCCCACTTGTTGCGGAACTCGTCGATGGCCTGCGCGATCTTTTTGCGTTCTTCTTCCGCCGGCCCGCCGCGCGGCAGGACGCCGGGGTTGGCGGCCGGCTGGTGACAGCCCGTTGCCAGTTGGCGGTCCACGATCTGATTGACGAGCAGACGCGAGGTGGTCGTGATCTGGTTGTAGGCGAGGTCTTCGGTCTGGTGGGCGTACAGCCAGAAGCTGCACGTGATGAGCACCAGGAGGAACGCGCCGAACAGGAAACGGCACTTCCGTTCGAGGCTCGTCTCGCCGAGGAGGCGTTTGAATGCGCGATACGACATTGGCAACCCAGCCTTGGGAAGCGAGCCTCAGGGACGGCGGACCCGTTTATTCGGCGGCCGTGCGGGCGGTTGACAGTTCGGGCAGGAATGCGTCGAACGCCCCGCCAGGCGCACGCGCTCGATCGGCGTTTGGCAGCGGGGACAGGGCTTGCCGGTGCGACCGTACACGCGGAATTCCTTCTGATAACCGCCCTTCAGGCCGGAACCGCCGACGTAGTTGCGGATGCTCGACCCGCGGCGGTCGATGGCGCGGTTCAACACGGTGACGACGGCCTTGCCCAAGCGGCCCGCCTCGGCGCCGTCAAGGCTGCTGCCCAACCGGGCGGGGTGCAGCCGGGCCTGAAACAGCGACTCGTCCGCGTAGATGTTGCCGACGCCGGCCACGATGCGCTGGTCGAGGAGAATCGCCTTGAGCGGCCGGTCTGCCTTGCGCAGCCGCTCCTTCCAGTAGGCGGCGTCCAGGGCAAACGGCTCCGGTCCCAGCTTCGACCCCGCGAAGAAGCGCTCCAGCGCGTCGGCGTCGGCGTAAAGGGTCGCGCTGCCAAACCGCCGAATGTCGCGGAAGCGGAGTTGCCGGTTCCCCTCGTTCAAGCCAAAAATCAGGTGGACGTGGTTTTGCAGCGGCTCCACGGCGTCGGCGACCGTCAGCTGGCCGCTCATGCCCAGGTGTAACACGAGGTGCCGGCCGCCGTCGAGGCGAACGACGATCCATTTGCCGCGGCGCTCGACGGCCGCCACCGTAGTGCCGACGAGTTCTTCCTTCCAGGCCGACGCCCACGGTTTCCGTAGCGCCCGGTCGCTCACGTGGAGGGAAGTGATCCGGCGTCCGGTCAACTGCGGTCGCAGGTCGCGAACGACGGTTTCGACTTCCGGCAGTTCGGGCATGATGTTCTCAAGGGGTTGGTCTCATTGGAACCAGAAGTATAAGTCCCTCTTCTTACTTCTCCGTCGCCGCCTTCTTCGCGTACTCGGTGCCGTCCAGGAGTTTCAGCTTCTCCAGGTATTCCTGCGATTTTACCTTGTCCTTCTTCACGTCCACGAAAAGCTTTGAGAGGTAATACAAGGCCTTGGCGTGCTCGTTGCGGTTCTGCGAATACAGCGTATCGACGCGCAGGTACTCCCAGAACGCGTCCTCGTTCAGGTTCTTTTTGCGGTAAAAATCGCCCAGCGCGTTGTGAGCCTGGCACCGAACCTCGCCTTCCGTGGACGAGGCCAGCGCCCCCTTCAAGTTAGCCTCCACGTCATTCAACTTGTTCATCGCCATCTGGCACTGCGCCAGGTACATCAGCACGAACGGCCGCTGCGGGTCGTTCGGCGACAACTCGGTGCGCAGCGCGTCCAGGCTCTTTTCCGCCTTGTCGAACTCGCCCGTCCGCACCGACAGCTGCGCTTCGAGCAAGACGGCTTCCTGCTTCAACTCTTTGGGCTGGCCCGGAATTTTCGCCAGCTCGCCATACGTTTGCTTGGCCTCCGCGACGTCGCCCTTGGCTTCCTGGACTTCAGCCAAAAGCTTGAGCGCGGGCACCAGTTCCCAACCCTTGTCGTGTTCGGTCTTGAACGCCAGTAACAGTTTGACCGCCGTCTCCAGTTGGGCGGGGTCTTCCTTCGCCTGGAAAGCCGCGATCTGCACGACCTTGAACTGAATGAACCGCGCCGCGTTCGGGGTATTGACCAGCCGCGGCACGAGCAACTCGAACTCCGCCCGCGCGTCGGCCAGCAGCTTGATGCGGTCCGCCCGTTTCGTGGCCGGGTCCAGCGCCTTGGTTTCCTTCGCGAACGGGCCGTTGTACTCGTAGCCCTTCACGGTGCCGAGCTTGTAGAGCACGTGCTTGACGTCGACGGCGAGAATGACCTTCACGTCGCTGCCGACCTTGATCTTGATGCCCTCGGGGCTTTCCGAATCAATCGTACCCTTGACGACCGATTCCTTTTTCGTCAGGTGGTCGAAGACCTTGACCTCTTCCTGCGCCGCGACCGGCGCGACACTTCCAATCGCTGCCCCGACCGCCAACACGCCCAGCACTATGAAGCGTTTCATTTCGTTGTATCCTCGCCTGAACAAATCCGAAATCCAAAATCCGATGGTAGCGAGTTTAATTTTCGGATTTCGGATTTCGGATTTCGGATTTCGGATTTCGGATTTCGGATTTCGGATTTTTTACTTTTGCTTATCGACTTCGGCCTTCAAATCCGGCTCGGACTCCAGCAGCGCCTGGAACCGCTTCGCCGACTCGTCGCTGCCAAAACCGTTCCACGCCTTTTGCAGCGCCACGATCTGCCTTGCCGCGTCCTTGATCGACTTCTCGCCCTTGTCCTTGTCCTTCTCGCGGACCATCTGGCCGAACTTGAAGAAGCCGTACGCCGTGTGGTAGTAGAACTCGAAATACTTCTCGCGGAAATAGGCGTCGGCATTGAGCCGGCTCTTGAGCGCGGCCACTTGCCGGTTGGCCAGCGTCGCCGCCGAGCCGTACTCCTTCTTGTCCTCGAACAGTTGCACTTGCTCCAGGATCGCTTCCAGGTTCGTCGTGCCCCAGCCGGGCTTGTCGCCGGCTTTCATGGCGTCCTTCAACGCGGCCTCGGCCTTGTCCAACTCGTTGTTGAGCCGCAAGCTGCGGATGTAGAGGACGCGCGTCGCGTGGTACAGGTCCAGGACCGGCTTCTCGACCTCCTTGGCCCCTTCCTTCGGCTTGGGTTCGGGCATCTTGTCCAGCAGCGCCGCCACCTTGTCGTGCATCCCCAGGGTGGAGAAATTCTTGGCTAGCAAGTAGCTGAACTCCGGCGTCGGGTTCGTCTCCTGCTTGGCCAGGTCGTTCAGGATCGCCGCGAAGCCGTCCTGCAGCTTTTTCAACCCGTCCTTGTCGTTCTTCTTGCGCACCTCTTCCATCTGCTCGCGCATCACGTCGGACAACAGGCCCAGGATCGACGCCGAACCGCCCCCGTTCGGCGACACGTTTTTCATCGCCTTGAGGGCCGCGGTGGTGCGGTCGAGCTTGTTGTTGAGGATGCTGGATTTCACGGCCAACGCGATCAAGCCGTAGCCCAGTTGCGGATTTTTCGGCAAGTCCGGGACGGCACCGGCACCGATCTGGTCGATGATCGGGTCGAGCAACTCGGCGACCTTGGCCGGCTGGTTCGCCTTCAGGGCCGCGTCGGCAATCCCCAGCCGTGCGTAGAGCTTTAGTTCCGTGAGCGACGTTTGCAACTTGGCGTGCAATTCCTTGTCCTGACTGGCGTCGGGACTGAATTTCAGGCCCGCCAGCCGGGGCAGCATGGCGTCGGCAATCGTCTCCATTTCGGCGTAGGCCTTGGCCATAAACAACTCCTGGCCGAGCCGGACGCGCGACAGGACGATGGTCTGGTTCAGGGCCGGGTCGGGGCCGAGGGCGCTTTCGGGGATGTTGCGAAACGCCTTCAGCGCCCGCACGCGGTAGTCGCCCGGCTTGTCGCCCATGATGGGGTCGAGCTTGTCTTTTTCCGCCTGCAACGCGGCCTCGGCAAGTTGGTACTGGGCGAAGGCGTAGGAGGGGTAGGCCGGCGTGATCTCCGTGAGCTTGACGATGCCCTCCCGCACCTTCTTGCGGCGCAGGAACAACAGGCCCATTTCGTGCCGGGCCATCTCCGCGGGCAGGTCGCCCTTCCAGGTTTCTTCCAGGTATTTCGCCAGGTCCAGCATCTTGTCCTGGTCTTCCTTCATCTCCGCGTCGGTCTCGAACTTCTTCTCGCGCTCGGCAAGCATCTGGGCGTAGGCTTCCAGGGCGAGCATGGCGGCGGTCGCCGCCTGCGGGGCGCGGGAGTCGTTGCGGGCCAGATCCTCGCCGACCTTGATCGCGTCCTTGTAGCGCTGGGCGTTGAGGTAGAAGTAGGTCAGCGACGCCCGCGCGCCGTTGATCTCGAACGACGCCTTGCCGCGGACGGGCTTGCCGTCGGGCAGTTCCAGGCCGTGTTCCAGCGCGGCCATCGCGTTTTTCTGGCGCTCGACGCGCTTCTTCTCGCGGTCCGCGGCCGCGTCCAGTTTTTTCAGATCCACGGAAAGCTGGTAAATCTCGTACTGGGCGCGGGCGGCGCATTCCTCGAAGCGCGTCAGCTTGTCAATCGGCTTGGTGAACCCGCCCTGTTTGCCGATGGCGTCGATCTTGAGTCGGCGGGCTTCGTCGGTGTAGTCGTTCTCCGCCTGCTCGATCGAGCGGAGTTCGGCGCGGACCTCGTCGAACATCCGGATCCGTTCGGCCTCGGCGGGCGGCGGCTTGAGTTGGTCGATCTGGTTGAACCGCGCCCAGGCTTGGAGGAAGCGGACGCCGTAGCCTTCCGGCGTCTTCAACGCAGCGGGGTATTCCTTGACCCAGCTGTCGGCCATGTCCTTGATGGTGCCCAGGGGGTTCTTGTTGGGGGCCACCAGGGGGTTTTCCTTCAGGACGAGCATGTAGAAGTAGCGGGCCAGTCGGCGGCCGCGCGCCGCTTCGGGCCGGCGTTCCTTGATGACGAGGTCCAGCTTTTCCAGCGCCTTTTTGGGTTCTCCGCTCTCGTTGAAACAGCGCGACTGCCAGGCACGGACCTCCCAGGTGAGCGGGTTGGCGTCGTCCGCAAGGCGCGCCTTTTCCAGCGCGGCACGGGCCTTCTCGACCTGCTCGGCACGAACGGTTAACTCGGCCACCTCCTTGCTCAGGTAGGTCAAGGCAACGTCGAAGTAATTGAGCGCGCGGGCAACCTGGGCGTGCAACAGGTCGTCCTCAACTTTCGCATTCTGGGCCTTCTCCGCGAGCGTTTTGGCAGCGGGCAAGTTCTTGACCTGGTCCTCAAGCTGTTTGACGCCGGTGTCGAGGCGCTCGCCGGCCGCGGTGAGGATGGCCCGCGCCTTGGCGGCCTCGGTCGTCCGCGCCTCCACGGTCTCCTGCATGAGCGCGCGGCTGAGTTGGGTGCGGCCCTCCTGGATGGAAACTTGGGCGATGTCCAGGTTAATCTCGGCACTGCGTGGGTGGCCGGGGTTCTTGTCGAGGAAACTCTGA